>SAAX01000102.1 GCA_009929215.1 Deltaproteobacteria bacterium
TTCCCTTAAATCTCTGGTCGGGATGAAAGGATTTGAACCTTCGACCCCTTGAACCCCATTCAAGTGCGCTCCCAGGCTGCGCTACATCCCGACGCGAGAGAAGTAATTACGCGGAACTGCCCCACCTGTCAACATTTTTGGCAAATTATTTTACATTTTCTAGAACAAGTCCCACAAGCGGCGGCATATACAGGGCAATATCGCCCTCAATACGCCCCGGCAGGGGAGCGGTAAAATGCGCCGTTGGCGGGGTTTTTGCGGCCAGATTGCCATGCCCGGCAAACCGCAGTTCGTCCGAGCTCAGCAACTCGTCATATTTGCCGGGGTTTACGGCAAAGAGCAGGCTTTTCTGCGCTTCAAGCTCATGAAAATTAAACACAAACAGCAGTTGCCCGCGCTCAAAGGCCAGCAGACGCTTTTCTTCATGAATAAACCGAAACACAGGCGGCTGGGCAAAATCCTGCAAATGCCGCTGCACAAGGCCCATCAGCTCCTTATCCCAGTCAGCAAGGGCATGGTATTTGAGCTGTAGGTCTTCGGCCAGATGCCACTGGCGGTGGGCGTGCTTTTCCGCATCCAGCCATTCGGGGTGGCCAAATTCGCAGCCCATAAAGTTGAGATAGCCCGCATCTGCCGCCGACAGTGTTATAAGCCGCATAAGCCGATAAAAGGCCAGCCCGCGCGAGATATTCCAGCTATCGGCGTCCTTGCTCATGTGGCGGTACATTTCGTCGCCCAACAGCCGCCAAATCATGGCATCGCTGCCGTTGATGTGCTGATCGTGGCATTCCACATAGCTTATGGTGCGGTCGTAGGGCCGATGGTTGGTCATTTCGTACCACAGGCTGCCCATGTCGTGCGGTTCAACAATGCATTTTTCCCAATAATCGGGAATACCCATGGCAAAACGGTAGTCAAAGCCAAGGCCGCCATTCTCCGGCGGGCAGGTAAGGCCGGGCATGCCCGAAAATTCTTCGGCAATGGTCATGGCAGTGGGGCAGACCTCGTGGCTCAGGGTATTGGCAAGGTTCAGATACAGCTCGCCATTCACATTGGCGCGCGGCTGGCCAGTTTTGTCGTAAAAGCAGCGCCCAACGTGCGAAAAATCGTCGTCCGCGCCAAAGTCGTGGTACAGGCTGTTGCCCACGGCATCAAAGCGAAAGCCGTCCACCAAAAATTCTTCAAGCCAGTAGCGGCAGTTTGAGAGTAAAAACCGCCGCGTCATCTCCTGATCATAGTCAAAAGAGGGCGTGCCCCACTGGTTTTGCTGGCCGGTAAACAGATATCTACTGCCGTCGTAGCGGGCCAGCCCCTGTTCTGTATTGGCGCTGGCGTGGCCGTGTGGCACGTCGAGCAGCACCGCCAGCCCAAGCCCGTGGGCCGTGTCTACCAGCTCTTTGAAGTCGTCTGGCGTGCCGTAGCGCGAGGATGGTGCAAAGTAGCTGCTCACCTGATAGCCAAACGAGCGGTACAGGGGATGCTCCAAAATACCCATGAGCTGCACAGCCGTGTAGCCGCACGCCTTGATGCGCGGCAAGATGTGGCGGCTAAAATCGGCATAGCTGCCCACGCTGTCGCCCTTATGCGCAAGCGATGGCTGCGCCATGCCCACATGGGCCTCGTATATTCGCGGAAACACCGCACGCGCTGGCCGCTGGTGCATAAAACTGTAGGGCGTTTGCGGTAACCACAGGCGCGCACACCATTGCTCTGGCAGGGCGGCGTTTTGCTCCACACATGTGGCAAAGGCTGGCACGCGCTTGAGCGCCTTGTTGCTCGGCTTTTCAGCACCCTGCGAGTTTGAACCCGGCGAATTTGCATTGCGGGCCGCAACCAGCCGCAGTTCCACATATGTGCCGTGCTCCAGAGCATCGGGCGGCAGCTCAAGTTCAAAAATATTGTTGGCGCAGCGTTTAAAACGGTATTTGGCGTGGCGCTGAAAGTTCAGCTTGTCGGTGGTCAGCCACAGGCTTTCGGCATTGGGCATATACTCGCGCCAGCGCCACAGGCTGCCAGAGGGGCCCTCGACGCGGTGCGCGCCAAGGGTAAGGTGCAGATCAGCATAGGCGCGCAGCGAGCCGTAGTGAGTGCAGATGCGTTCCTTTTCTGCCAGATAGGCACGGATTCTACGCTGGATAAAGGAGTGGTAGAGCTCCAGAGCGGGGTCTTCCAGCGGGCTACGGGGTATTGGGGCGGGGCTGCCAGGAACTATGATGGGGGGCATGGCCGATCTCCTGTTTACGGTTGCCCAAATTGGCGGGCTCAGGCTCGTCATGCAATGGTGCCTGCCCGGCCGAAACCAGGCAGGCACAAGGCCACACAGGGCCATAAATCAAACTATTTGTTGCAGGCGTTCCACTTTTTGGCCGAAAGTTCGGCCAGGCATTCTATCAGAGCCTGGGTACCCTTGCTGCCCTGGCCCTTGGCCTGCATGGTGCGGTACAGCTGGTCGGCCAGGGTAATGCCGGGCAGCACAAGCTTCATGCGGCGGCATTCGTCAAGGCACAGGCCAAGGTCTTTGATGAAGTGGTCGATGAAAAAGCCGGGGGCAAAGTCGCCCTTGAGCATACGGCGGCCAAGGGTGTTCATGGCAAAGCTGCCGCCAGAGCCGGCAACAACCAGTTCCATCCACTTGGAAACGTCAAGCCCGGCCTCCTGGGCAAAAAGGAAGGATTCGCAGGTGCTGATCATCACGCCAGCAATGGCGGCCTGGTTGGCAAGCTTGCCCTTTTGGCCAAAGCCCGCGCCACCGCAGTGCAGAATGTTGGTGCCCATTTTGTTAAAGCAGGGCAGAACGCGGTCGTAAGCAGCCTGATCGCCACCCACAAAGATGGAGAGCTTGGCATCGCGCGCGCCCACGTCGCCGCCGGTAACCGGGGCGTCGAGCGATTCGCAGCCCTGCTGCTTGGCGGCAGCGGCAATGCGCTCGGCCAGCACGGGGCTGGAGGTGCTCATGTCGCACACAATGCCACCAGCGGCCAAGCCGCGCAGCACGCCGTTTTCGCCCAGGGTCACTTCTTCCACATCATGGGGGTAGCCAACGATGGTGAACACCACGTCAGAGGCTTCGGCCACGGCGCGGGGGGTGTCGGCCCACTTGGCGCCCTTGTCGATCAGGGGCTGGGTTTTGGCCTTGGTACGGTTGTATACGGTCAGCGGCCAGCCAGCAGCCTGAAGGTGTCCCGCCATCGAAAGGCCCATAACACCAGTGCCAATCCAGCCAATACGCATTTTGTCAGCCATTTATGTTCTCCTTTTCTCTACTGAAACCTGCGTTCCAGAATGTCTTTCTGCATGGATTCACGCGACAAAAGCTTGTTTTTACGCATCGCATCTATGTGAATCCGATACAGATCAAGGTTTTTATGCATGTTTTCGTTGAAAGGATCCGTTCCGCTGAAATCCTTGAGCAAGGAATCATTGGCGGCTGCCAGCACTTCAGGAGCGAGCAAAGCGCTTTCTTCCACTTTGCTGCGGTAGAAGGTGAGGGATTTGTCCAGGCTGGTATCCAGCATGACCATACCTCGCCGTGCAGTATCTAATATCTTCTTAAGCTTTTCAAGCTCTGCACCCTTGGCGGTGGCCTTATCGCGCTCCATGCTTTCCATCTGCGTTTTCAGGCTGTTACGCCTGCTAGAGTAATTGCGGATGGTTTCGATCATGTACACGCCGGTGCGCAGCAGCGATTGCGCCTCCATCTGCTTTTGACGTTCAAGCATGATGTTGTTTTCTTTGATGGTATTGCGCAATTCTTGAAGGTTCTTGCGCGAGGCATCGTCCGGCGCGGCAGCCAGCAGGCGGTCGAGCTCGTCCAGCGGATTGCGGGCCGTCTGACCATCGGCCAGGGGAGCCGGTTTTTCGCCAGCCCTGGTCCATTCGGCGGTCAATTCCTGCGGGCGGTCGCCGCCGGGGGTGTTGATACCCGATATTACAGGCCGAAAACCCAGATCACGGGCGTGGGCTGGGCCGTCTGCAAGAAAGAAAGGCGTTTCTTCCCTGCGGCCGGGCAAAATTTCGGCATCGCTTGAAAGAAACGAGCCGCCCTTGCGCACAAAGCCGCCAGCAGAGCCGTGCAAACGCCCGGCCATGGAAAAGCGAAACGTGTCCAGCACCATTTCAGCCGCGTTGCCCGCTGTGTCGTAGATGCCCAGCGGATTGGACTTGCGCGTGCCTATGTTGGCCATGCCCTCGGCGCGCGCGCCCTGTTCTGGGCGATATACGGCATAGTCAGCCTTGCTTTCGCCGGGTTGCAGGGCAAAAAAGTTCTCTTGCAGCAGTAGCTGGCTGCCAGCGGTTTGGCCCCCACGGGCTGCATATTCCCATTCCGTTTCTGTGGGCAGACGCACAAAGCCCACATTGCGCTGGTCACCGGCAAAGCGGGGCAGCGAATCGGGAGCGTTTTGCAACAGCCAGGTAGTGTAACGGCGGGTAAAGTCCACGGCATCATACCAGCTAATGTCGGTGGCGGGGCGGGCCGCCTCTGCGCCGGGCTGGGCAGTATCGGGGCAGGTGCTTTCCATAATGGCGCGCCATTGCAGATTGCTGACCTCATACTTTGCCACAAGGTAAAAAAAATTCTGCCCCTGCGGAGCCAGCTTGCGCCACGCGGCGGGCAGGTCATCGAGCGTAAAGGTTCCCGAAAGAGCGGTGTTGAAGCGGCGGTCATAGTAGGCCCTATCCTGATGCGCGGTGTCGTCCACACCCGGGCGCATGGGCATATCCCACAGCAGGCCCTTGGCGGGCACAGCCACCAGTTTGAAAACCATGCTCAGGCCACAGGGCATGGGCAAAATGATGTCTGTATCCGAAGGCTTGGGATTAAAGGCGTCTGCCGTGTTTACATCGGCCTTGCGGGCCAGTGCGGCCTGTGCGGGGCGTGATGTGCAGGGGGCCAGCAAAAGGCCGAACAACAGGCCAAACAACAGGGCACAACTCACGGTGGCGGCAAGGCCGCGCAACAACAGGGCGCGAGAAAAAGAGCGCACGTTATATCTCACGGATAACCTCCGAGGGTTCAATGCGGGCCGCGCGCAGGGCAGGGCCAAGGGCTGCCAGCAGGGCAAGCCCCGCAACAGCGACAAAAGTAAGCAAAAAATGTTGGGGCAGCAGCAGGCACACCTGCTCCATGCCGCTCACGCTGGCGCTGAACAGGGTATTGATGACAAATGCGGCCACCCCGTACACCCCGGCGGCCAGGGCAGTGCCAAAAAGCGCCGTAAGCAGCGACTGCACCAGCGGAAACAGCAAAAGAGCGCCCGTGGTAAAGCCGTTGAGCCGCAGCAGACCCAAAATACGCTGCTTGCGCTTGATACTTGCCAGCACGCTGCTGGCCGTGGAGGCCAGAAAGCCGATAGCCGTTGCCCCACAAATGAGAGCAAAGATCATGTTAAGCGCGCGGGCAAGTGCGGTAACCTGCTCAATTTCTTCCGCATGGGTGTACACATCTAGCTTTTGGGCGGCAAATGCCTGCCGCAGCTGCATAACATCATCAAGACTGCGAACATACAGGCGAAAGCCCGGATAGATACGCGGTTCTTGCGGACGCGGATCGCCCGTCCAGCCGTTTTGCGTGCCAAGTTCGGGCACAGCGCGCCCATCGCGGTAGTCTTCCGTAGCTTCCATCAGAGGCAGCGGCACATAGGCCACATCCTTTTGCTGGGCGGCCAGGGGCAGCACTGCGGCCACGCGCAGGGCCACGCGGGCTGTCTGCACCTTGCCCTGAAAGCGGCGTTCAACCTTTCCATGAAGTGTATCGCCCTGTTTGACGTGCAGCTTTTCTGCCGCAGAGGCAGACAGGGTAATGCCAATGGCCTCGGTGGCGGGATTTTGCGGCATGGAGGGGGCCGCAGCGCCAAAACGCAGCAGCAGGGGGTCGCCCGTGGCTGTGGGTTCCAGCGAGGCCACAACCTGAAGGCGCGCGCTGCTCTCGCCATTGGCCTCGCTACCGCTCAAATCCATGGTAGCGGCAATGGAGCGCGTGCGCGGCAGCACAAAGGCCACATCCGGGTGGGCGGCCAGTTGCGCCAGATATTCGGGGGTATAATTGCCGCTTATGACGGGTGAAATTTCCAGATTTCTCGGGTCGTTACGCAGGCGCTCGGTAAGGGTTTGCACCACGCCAAACTTTACGCCGTAGAGCACCAGCAATGGCGTGAGCACGGCCGCAAG
>SAAX01000196.1 GCA_009929215.1 Deltaproteobacteria bacterium
ACCTCGAACAGCATGGTTTGTGAGAACTGAAATGCTGGTGCTCGTTGGATGGTGATTTTCGACAGAGTGGATCGTTCAAATCACTTGCTGCGGTGCTTGGCTTGCCGTCACTGCAAGCCCTCTCTCTCACTTGCGTGTCGTTTGCATGTCTAACCTTTTGAAGCAGTGGTCTGTGGGCTGATGGGCTTGCCACTGGCAGTGCCTGATGACCGCTTTTGGCAGCATACACATTGCACAGTTGTAAGGGTGACATCCTGTTGATGTCAGGGCTTCATAGCTGTTCCCTTCTCGAGTCTTGTGAAACATGTTTGTGACAACATGAGGCAAAGACCAGCCTGAGCAGCCTTAAGGGGCGTCAGTCAGCGTCATGTGGAAGCTTTATATGCAAAGTTATATGCCAGCCGCGGACCTTGCATGCAACGGGGTGCGTCCGCCCCATGACCGGGCACACGGGGTGCCCACGGAAACAACGGGGTTTCAACAGGAACAGCCCCGAGGGCGCGCGCGGCTTGACAGGGGGGGGTCTTGCGCGCACGCTGCGCGCGGGAGAGGCCGTCCCCGCCATCCTGGGCCCGCAGACCCTGGCCTCACACTCCTCCCACACTCCCATTTTGCACGGGCACTCGCCCCAGGCGTGGAGCGAGCCCACAGGCCATCAGCACCCTATCGCCCGCACGCTGCCCGCTTCATTTCCTTTCTAGCCTGAAAGTCAACTTTGTAACCCCCTTTTGTTGCTGATGGAGAGCGAGCAGACCCAGCCCCCAGGTGCACGAAGAATGAGCTCGATATATATGAGGCAATTCACGAGCGCAGAAGCTCTGGCAATTTACGAGCGCAGAAGCAAAGAGGCCAAGGAGGCTGCAGCACGTGTAGGCCGAGGCAGACGCTATGATCGCTGAGGCAGAGGCTGCTGTGCTGGGCATGAGTCGTGCTGTGTGTAAGCTATTATGCAGTCAGCAGCTGTGCCATTGGCTTCCCTGCCGCGTGCATTGCAGCTCCCCCCAGCCCATCCAGCTGCATGCAGCCCTCCAGCCCATCCAGCCAGAACAAAAATAAAAAATATATAGACAAAAAATAAACAATGAAGTCTCGAAAGCCTCACACACACACACATGCCCCCCTCCCCCCACCATGTGCCTGCTCCTCTGTGCTCACACAC
>SAAX01000037.1 GCA_009929215.1 Deltaproteobacteria bacterium
ACAGGATTTTTCCTTGTCAGGCCAGAAAAATGCGTATTTTGCAAATTCCCTCAACACCAGCCATCGCCCTCGCTTCGCTCTGGCGAGTTTAAGGAAGGCTACTCCACGACCTGCTTTTGATGGCGACTTGCTGAAAGGCAAAAAGGCAATAAATACAGCGAAAAGGCAAGTAAACAAGAACGGACTAGGAATGTTTGCGTGGGGAAGGTGGAGAGGCACAGCGAGTTTTTTTAGCGGTCAGTTTTGTCAGCGAGTTGGCTGAAGTGAAAGTGGATAGTTATTTGAGCAGACCCGCTGAAAGGTACGGATATTACTGAATTATTGGCAAGTATGTGGTGAAGGGGAACAACGCGCGTTATTTAAGGATTAAGTCGCATTATGGTATTTGGCTGAAGCAGCCTTTGCCCGAAGAGAAAGCATTCTTTGGCATTTACGCGTCGCGGAGGGAGATCACCTGAGCGAGCGTAGCGAGGGAGGGAAGCTCCCGCAGCACAAGACGCGTGCCCTCGTCGTTTTGCGGTAGTTGAAGCTCCTCCTAGGGGGTGCTTCGGGGGGGATGCAAGGGGGGCCGAGAAGGGGGCGGAGCCCCATAACCGGCCCCACCTTGCCGCACGCCGCGCAGGCGTCCCAAACTTCGCCAGATGGCGAAACGCTGTGCCCGCAGGGCAGCAAAAATCAAAGGATCACATTCCCGCCGTTTAGGCGTAATCGCACGCCGCGCAGGCGTCCCAAACTTCGCCGGGCGGCGAAACTCAGCGCCGCAGGCAACCCCTACAACTCATCCAACGCACACAACGCAGGCGTCAACTCACCAAGACTGTTGATAAGCGCCATATTCTCGCTGTAGTCCACAGGGCAGGCCACCAGCGACACGCCGGGCTCGTCCAGAGCCTTTTGCAGGGTAGGCAAAAGTTCGGCGGCACTTTCAATGCGGTAGCCCTTGGCCCCAAAGCTTTCGGCGTAAGCCACAAAATCGGGGTTGCCAAAATCCACGCAGTCGTGTGAGCCCGATTCCATGTCCATCTTCCACTTGATCAGCCCATAGCTGTCGTCCACCCACACAAGAATCTTGAGCGGGATATTCTCGCGCACGGCGGTTTCCATTTCCTGCGAATTCATAAGGAAGCTGCCGTCACCCATGACGGCCAGCACCTTGCGGTCGGGGTGCGCCAGATGCGCTCCAATGGCCCCGGGCAGAGAAAATGCCATGGTCGAAAGACCGTTGGAAACAATGCAGGTCAGGGGCGAATAGGTGGGGTACAGGCGCGCCATCCACATCTTGATGGCCCCGGTGTCGGCCAGCACGATATCCTCATCGCCCATGGCGGCGCGAATGTCGCTCACAATGCGCTGCGGCTTGAGGGGGAATGCGTCGCTGGCGCGGCCCTTGGCAAGCTCGGCCTCCACCAGTTCGCGTATTCTGGCCCCGCGCCCCGCAGAGAGCAGCGGCTCCGCCCCAAGGGCCTTGGCAAGAGCGGCCAGGGCAAGGCCCACATCGGCCATGATGCTCACCTCGGGGTTATAGTGGGCGTCCACATCGGGCGTAAATGTGTTGATGTGGATAATGCGCTTGTCCGAGCGGGGATTGATGCGCATGGGTGTGAATTCCTGCAATTCGTAGCCGATGGAAAGGATGACGTCGGCCTGATCAAAGGCGCAGTTTTCGTAGTCGTGGCGCATGAAGCCGATGACGCCCAGCGATTGGGGGCTGCGGTCGCTGATAACGCCCTTGCCCATAAAGGTAGTGGCCACGGGAATATTGTAGCGCTCGGCAAAGGCTGCCAGCACGGCGGCATTGCCCGTGCGGGCCACACCATGCCCGGCCATGATCACGGGCTTGCGGGCGCAGCGCAGCAGGGCGGCGGCTTCTGCCACGGCGGCAGGCGAGGGAATGGCCTTGGCGCAGGGGTTTGCCTTGAGGGGCGTGGCCTGGGGCATGGGGGCAGCTTCCACATCTTCGGGAATGGCAAGGTAGGTCGCGCCGGGGCGCTCCTCTTGCGCTACCTGAAAGGCATTGCGCACCATTTCGGGCACGGCCTGCGGTGTAAGTACCGTATCGGCCCACTTGGTCACAGGCTTGAACATGCCCACAAGGTCAACAATCTGGTGCGATTCTTTGTAAATGCGCTTGAGCCCCACCTGGGCGGATATGGCCACCATCGGGCTGGAGTTGGTTTGCGCGTCGGCTGCGCCCAGCAGCAGATTGATGGCTCCCGGCCCAAGGGTGGCGGTGCACACGCCCGCCTTGCCTGTCAGGCGGCCATAAATGTCGGCCATGAACGAAGCACCCTGCTCGTGGCGGGCCAGAATAAAGCGTATGTCGCCCGAGGCGGCCACAGCGCGCACAAACTTGATGTTTTCTTCGCCGGGAAGGCCAAAGACGTATTGAACGCCCTCGGCCCTGAGGCATGAAACAAGAAACTGGGCGACGTTCTGCTGATCCATGGCTAACCTCGTTGCGGGCTTTTATTCAGGGCACTGCCCTGCGGTTACTGCCAAAAGGTCGCTGCAAGCCAGCCGCGCGGCACGGGCGGTGGGCCGTTATTTCTGCGCTACGGCGCGTTCAAGTACATCTGCCCAGTGGTGCAGAATGAAAATGTGGGCTTCCTGAATGCGGGCCGTCACCTGATGGGGAACCACCACGGCCATGTCGGCCAGCGATTCGAGCTTGCCGCCGTCGCGCCCCAGCAGGGCAATGGAGGCTATGCCCTGGGCGCGGGCCTCGTTGACGGCTTCAATGATGTTGGGCGAGTTACCAGAGGTGGAAATGCCCACAAACACATCGCCGGGGCGGGCCAGGGCCTCTATCTGACGGGAAAAGACAGCGTCAAAGCCAAAGTCGTTGCCAATGGCCGTGAGGTTTGAGGTATCTGTGGTCAGGGCAATGCTGGCCAGTGCCCTGCGGTTGCACTGAAAACGCCCCACAAGCTCAGCCGCAAAATGCTGGGCATCTGCCGCCGAACCGCCGTTGCCGGCAATCAGCACCTTGCCGCCAGCAGCAATGGCGGCCTTCATCCGTTCTGCCGCAGCCTCCACCGCAGGCCGCACGGTCTGCAAGGTGCTGAAAAGTTCCAGATGGGCGGTAAGGGACGTGTCAAAAAGCGAATTGGTCATGGCGGGCCTTGCTGCACGGTTTGCTTCCGTCATGTTTCTGGCGGAAGGATGTGGTGAAAACGTGCCGCAAGACTAGCAAGGCCAGCTGCAAAAGAAAAGCATCTGCCGCCTGCGCTTGCGGGCGCGGCACGCATGCCGTACATGCAGGGGAGGAGGCATTATGAGGACATTCATGGAGCAGTGGGCATTACTGCTGGCCCCCAACCGCAAAACCAGCGCGGGCGTAACGCTTGATCCGCTGGTAGAAGGGCGCAATCCTTTTTTGGCGGATTACGACCGCATCATATTTTCCAGCTCGTTTCGCAGACTGGCAAGAAAAACGCAGGTGCACCCGCTGGTGCGCAACGATCATATCCACAACCGCCTTACCCATTCGCTTGAGGTGAGCTGCGTTGGGCGGTCGCTGGGTCTTGGCGTGGGCGCTGCCCTGCGCCAGCTCGGCGATCTGCCGACAGAGTATACGCCCGACCACCTTGGGCAGATCATACAGGCCGCCTGCCTTGCCCACGATATCGGCAACCCGCCCTTTGGGCATGCGGGCGAGGAGGCCATTCGCGACTGGTTCAAGGATTCCGCCCACAAGGAGCAGTATTTCAAAAACCTGCAACCTGCGGAATGGGCCGATTTTACGGCTTTTGACGGCAACGCGCAGGGATTCCGGGTTATCAACGCTCTTGAAAATAACAAGGATCGCGGCGGCTTTCGGCTGACGTTCCCAGTTATTGCCGCCCTGGTGAAGTACCCGCGCTCGGCCTACGAGGCGCAGGGCGTGGGCAAGAGCAAGTTTAACTTTTACACGGCAGAGCGGGCGCTGTTTGCCGAAATTTTTGGCGAGATGGGCCTTGCCAGTAGCGGTGGCTGGCGCAGGCATCCACTTTCGTACCTGCTTGAGGCGGCAGACGACATCTGCTACCGCATCATCGACATGGAAGACGCGCGCGAACTGCGCATCATCTCTTACGCCGACTTCAAGGAGGCCATGACGCCCCTGCTCGACGCCCAGTGTCTGGACGACCCGCGCCTTGATTCCATGGATTCTGACCGCAGGCGCACCAGCATGCTGCGCACCACGGCCATGGGACGCATGATTCCGTCCATCACGCAGACCTTTATGGACAATTACGAGGCCATCATGCAGGGTAGCCTTGAGGGCAGCCTGCTGAACCACGCGCGTGACGACGTGGCCGGTTTCATGAGCGCTGCCGGGCGGGTTTTTAACAGCAAGATCATGAACAACCCGCAAAAAACAGCGCTGGAGATAGGCACATACACGCTCTACCGCCGACTGCTGGACGTGTTTATTCCCGCCTGCTTCAACTACACCAAGGGCAATGCCATGAGCTATCAGGAAACCCGCGCCCTCACGCTCATGGGGGCCAACGCCCCCGGCAAGGACGACAGCCTGTATATGGCCTATCTGCGCGTGCTGGATTTTGTGTCTGGCATGACAGACGACTACGCCACCTTTATCTCGCAGCAGTTTTCCGGCACGTCTGGGCTGTAAACTGCGTAAATAAAGGACAAAATTCTGATCACTGTGTAAATATTGGACAAAATTTGGCAGAAGTGGGCCAGTGCCGCAAATGTAGGATGCCGCGCAATCCATGCTCAAGGGCATGTGCTGCGCGGCATCTTTCGCCGAACCTGGCTATGCAGGTTGTCAGGTGCGCCCTGTTAAAGGGCTATGGCGGCATTTGTAAACGCCCCTTGCGATACCTGCGGCAACATGCGACGCTGCTCGTCCCAGTCGCTTTGGGGCGCAAGGGCCTCGAGCGTCAGGTCGCGCAGCTGCTCGTAACATTCCACCAGCGAATACACGTCGGTTTCAATGATGGCGTGCGGGTTGCGGGGTTCGTCAAAGGCGTCAAAAACGGAATCAAGCGCGTGCAGGTCACCGCGTTCAGCCTTGGCATACAGGCCTTTGGTATCGCGCTGCACCAGGGTTTGCAGCGAGCAGCGCACCCATACCTCGCGGTAGTTGGGCAAAAGCTCTCTGTTGGTCTGGCGCATGCCCTCGTAGGGGGTGGCGGCGGCCACCACGCACACCTTGCCGTTGGCCTGCAAGTTCAGCGCATGGTCGCGCAGCGCATCGGTATTGCGCACGCGCTGCTGGGGGGTTCCCGTGCTCATGCCTTTGCTGCGGCAAAAGCTGTCGGCATCAATGAATTCGGCATCAATGCCCTGTCCATCGAGATACAGGCGCAGCAGTGAGCCAAGGGTGGTTTTTCCACTGCCGGAAAGTCCCATCAACCAGATGATCGGTGTCATGCTATCCTCGCTTGCTTTCGGTGCGCTTGTGAGCGCGGCTAACCTGTCGTGAGGTATGCAATTATTCGGCCATTATTAATTTTTTTAGTAAATTTGTGTTGTTAAAGATATCCGATAAGTGGTGAGTGCGGCAATTTTGACAGTGCGCCAGCTCGGTTTCCCATAAAGGGAACAAGAATTGGCATTGGTATGAAGGTGCGTGCTCAGGGGCAAACAGAAAGCCCCTTGGTCATCACATGCTGAGCGAGGCCTGCTCAATGACTTGCGGATTACGCGGTAAAGAATATTTTCATTGCCAAACATAAGGCCCAACCTACGGTTATCAACGGAATTTGGCCTGTTGCCGCAGCAGCGCTTGCTATATTCTAGGGTCGAACAATCGGTTCTTTTCTGGTTTCGTAATCTTGTGCTGCTGGAAAACTTCCGCAAAATAGTGCCGCCAATTGCGGACTTCTGCGCGGCAAACCGTGAGCTCGAAATTTTGATAGTGGGCGGTGTACCTCTGATTTCTTTCTCTTTCTTGAGCCACATCGCGCCTTGCCCTGTCTAAGCATTCATTGCGGTATTTGGGGCCTTCGACCTGATATTTTTTTAAGTCTTCTACGGATTCAGAAAATTCGTCGGAATCGGGCAGGGCCAAATTGCTGCTCTCGTTGCCAACAAAGTGCATATGGTAAAAAGTAAATTCATTGCGAGCGGTCTTTTGCCGTATTTGATCCTGCTAATGAAGGGCATCTCAAGTGCTCTATTGCCCCTGCGCTAGTTGGGAACAGCCGCATCAGTAACTGGTGAATACTGCTGTAATGCTGGCTGGTCGCCCTGCGGAGACGATGCGTAGGGCACTTATTTTTTTACTTTTCAATGAGCGGGCTGTCCTGGAAAAGTTGTGAAAGGATATTCCTGAACCCCTTGGAACCACGCTTGTGAGAGGCATGCGCAGTGGGGCAAGGGCATAATGGTCATGGCGTTGGGGATAAAGTATTGACAGGATAGTTCAGTAGGTTTACCTTTTTGAAAAATACGATGAGCTCAGATGATGGACGAGGAACAGGATAACATTGTGGGGATACGTGGAAACGAAGGATGACCTCATCATCAGCACCGTGCGTCAGTTTCAGCAGGTGGCTACCAAGTACGCCCGAATTGAGGAACTGCCAATTCAGGTCGAGGAAGGCACTGAAATCACAACACGCGAGGCGCACACTATTGAGGCCGTTGGCAGCCAAAAACAGATGAGCGTTACCGACGTGGCCAATACATTTGGCATCACCAAGAGTGCTGCTTCCCAGATGGTTTCCAAACTCTGCGACAAGGGCTTTCTTGAAAAAAGGCAGGCCCCGCACAGTAATAAAGAGTTCCAGCTGACGCTCACCCAACTTGGGCATAAAGCTTTTGACGCCCACAGGCATTTTCATGGGGCAGACAAAGAGGCTTTAATAGAAAAGTTGCGCGGTTATTCCCTCTCTCAGATTGCCACAATTTCTGTTTTGCTTGAAGCCATAGGGGAAGTTATGGATAAACGGCTATCACGGTAGCGTGTTTTCTACTACGGAAGGGTATTTTTTTTAACCAAATAGTTAAGCTGCTTAACTATAGTGCGGGAAGCCTTCAATGAAAAAATTTAAGACAGTTCTTGTGAGCTTGGCAGCAAACAATGCAAAACTGGTCATGCTTGGAATAGTGGCAATGATAGTTTTTTTTGCCTCATTTTTCCCTAACATGGCTATGGATGCGGATCCAGAAAACATGTTGGAACCCACGGAACCAACAAGGGTTTTTCATAATGCCGCGAAAAAACGTTTTAACTTGAATGAAACAATCGTTGTCGGGGTAATAAAGGAAGATGACGTCAATGGCGTGTTTAATCCGCAAACTATGGCGCAGGTCTACGAATTGACCCAGTTCGCAAAAAATCTTCGGATTAATGATCCCAATCACCCGGGAGAAACGACTGGAATTGTCGAGGTGGACATGATCGCTCCCTCAATGGTGGACCACTTGCGCCAAGACGGCCCTGGTACAATTGCCTTCGAGTGGCTTATGCAACACCCTCCGGCCACCCAGGCCGAGGCATTGGCCATACGCGACAAAACATTGTCAAATCCCGTGCTGGTTGGACAGATGATCTCGGCAGACGGCAAGGCTCTGTGTCTGTATCTGCCTCTTAAAGACAAACTCATAAGCTACGATATTTATTCGGCACTGCAAGAAAAAATCAAAGAATTCAAGGGCACTGAAAGTTGGTACATCACAGGGTTGCCTGTGGCCGAAGCTGCCATCGGCGTAGAGATGTTTAACGAGATGATCATTGCCTCACCGCTTACCATGCTGCTGATCTTTGGCATACTTTACATAATGTTCCGTAGATGGAGCTTGGTTTTTTTGCCTATGGTCATTGCCACAGTAACAGTGGTGGTGACATTGGGCCTCATGATCGCCTTGGGCTTTCCAGTGCATATTCTAAGTTCCATGCTGCCCATCTTTCTAATGTCCATTTCTATTTGCGACTCAGTCCATATTCTTTCGGAATTTTTTGATGTGTACACTGAGGAGAAAGGCCGAAAAGAAAGCATCATAACTGTTCTGAACACACTATTCACCCCCATGCTGTACACATCGCTGACTACTGCTGCAGGTTTTTTTTCCTTCGTTGCTACAGATATTCCTCCAGCCAGAGTGTTCGGCTGCTTTGTCGGTGTTGGCGTTCTGTTCGCCTGGGCCATAACAATATTGTTTGTGCCTGCCTATATCATGTTGTTGCCTGAGAGAGTACTGCACAATTTTGGAATGGCGGCCCAGCAGAACAATGAGAGTTCAAGGCTAACGCAGATGCTCTGTCGATGGGGAAAGCTAGCTCAACGGCAATCCAAAACCATACTGGTGATTTTTGTAGCTTGCGCCGTACTTTCGGTCTGGGGCATGTCGCAGGTCAACATTAATGACAACTACGCGAAACGTTTTGCTGTTGGGCATCCCCTTCGCGAAGCGGACTCCGCGCTTAACAAACATTTCGGCGGCACATACGCGGTGTCTCTTGTCCTTGAGGGAAGAAATGATGAGGAGATTTTCAAAAGGCCGGATGTTCTCAACTACATGGCGGCGTTGCAGGATTGGCTGCTCACCAATGGTTACGTTGGCAAAAGTACTTCCCTGGCAGATATTGTTCGCAAGGTGCATCAGGAGCTTATTGACGGTCAGCCTGAGAATTTCCGGATACCGCCCAGCGCCTCGGCGGTGGCTGAATGTATAATGCAGTACCAGCAAAGCCACAAACCAAATGATATTTGGCACTTTGTAACGCCCAGTTTTGATGCAACAAACATTTTAATGCAGTTCCAAAGTGGCGACAGCAAGCGCACAGAACAGACTGTTGCAGCTATCAAATCGTACATTAGCACACATAAACCGCCTGTTGAAATGTCTTATAGATTCGCAGGCCTGCATTATATCAACTGCATATTTCAAGAAAAAATGTTTTGGGGGATGCTTGAATCATTGGGGGGAAGCTACATAATCGTCCTTACAATGATGATTGTGCTGTTCCGCTCCGTAATTTGGGGATTTATCTGCATGATTCCCCTTACCCTAACCATAATGTTTATCTACGGGGTGCTTGGCTTCTTGGGTTTGGACTACGACATGCCGGTAGCCGTACTTGGAGCCATTTCTCTTGGCATAGCCGTAGATTTCGCCATCCATTTCCTGGAGCGTAGTCGGCAGATCACTGCAGAAACTGGTTCATGGAAAAAAACGGCCCCCCGAATGTTCGGCGAACCAGCCCGAGCCATCATCCGCAACGTCATCATCATTGCCTTCGGCTTTTTGCCCATGCTGATCGCATCGCTTGTACCCTACAAGACCACGGGCCTCCTGCTCTTCTCCATTCTGACCATTTCAGGGGGGGTCACCCTGATGGTATTGCCAGCCATTCTTACCGTTGGTCAGAAACTGTTCTTCAGAACAAAATAGTTCCGTAACCCACCAGATACTGATGCTGCAAAATGCCCAAGAATCATTTTTTGGAATTGGAGACAGCCTGTAGAGCAGGAAAACAAGCAACACTGTGCGCAAAATAACTAGAAATAAAAAACAAAATGTGTTGCTCAGCAATACAACAACCTTGTCCTCAATGTGGACTGGAGAAACTGGCCATGAAAAATACATTTAAATTATTGCTGTTGTGGCTTGCTCTGTCTGGCATTTCATGCCCAAACGCTGCTGAAATCAACGCTCCATCCGTTGAAACCATTATTGCAAGATCGAACCACGCTTCCCTGTATCAGGGTAAGGATTGCCAAGGAACCATGAGTATGACGATCACAGATTCGCAGGGGCGGACACGAAAGCGCCAGTTCAACATATTGCGAAAAAATGGCGACACACAGGACAGAGAGCAAAAGTACTTCGTCTATTTCATTGAGCCGTCAGACGTGCGCAAGATGGTGTTCATGGTTCACAAACACGTAGAAGCAGGTAAAGACGACGACCGCTGGCTCTACATGCCGAGCCTCGATTTGGTTAAACGCATTGCGGCTAGCGACAAACGCACCAGTTTTGCCGGATCGGACTTCCTGTACGAAGACATTTCAGGGCGCAGTATTGAGGAGGACAATCATTCTCTGGTTGAAACAACGGACAAATTCTACATCGTAAAAAATACCCCCAAGAAACCGCACTCTGTAGAGTTTTCTTTCTACATAGCACGTATCGACAAAAGGACCTTCATTCCCATGGAGATCGAGTACTTCAAAAATGAAGGCAAACTATACAGAACTGTAGTGGTTTCCGAGGTGCAGCCCGTCGCGACCGTGGAAGGCGGCAAACAGATAAGCTATCCAACGGTAGTGCGCTCGCTGGCCAAAGACATTGAGAGCGGCAGCCAGACGGAAATGATATTTACCAACCCCCGTTACAATGCCGATCTGGCTGATGACCTTTTCACTGAACGCTATCTGCGGCGCGCCCCTAAAGAGGTTTTGCACTAATGTCCGCGTTTGCTTGGGTCAAAATCCGGCTGAGGGTGTTTTCCTGCCTCCTCGTTACGGGTTTGGTGCTGTCTCTTGCAAACAGCAGCCTGGCCGCTTCATTTTGGGATCGGTTCAGCACTCCTGAAGTACATGGCTTTTTGGAAGGAAGATCGGGCTGCCGCACCCAGCCCGATCCCCACGAAAAAGAATCGTCTGTACTGGAAACGAGACTGCAAGGGGAATTGTCCACACAGGCAGATTTTGTCCAGATCAAATACAAAGGGGATTTGTGGTACGATGGCATTCTGGAACAGACGATCTATGACACGCGGGAAGCCTGGATTTTCCTTCGTCCCGCGACGTTTCTTGACATCACTGCCGGGCGGCAGGTGCTTACCTGGGGCACTGGCGACCTGGTTTTCCTGAACGACCTCTTTCCAAAGGATTGGCAGTCCTTTTTCATCGGCCGAGATACAGAGTACCTCAAAGCGCCAAGCGATAGTGTTAAAATCAGTTCATTTTCCGACTTTCTTAACGCGGATTTTGTTTTTACGCCGTGCTTCACCAGCGACCGCTTCATAACAGGAAAATATATTTCGTATTGGGACGGTGCGGCGGGACGTCACGCAGGCAACGAGTCAGAACTGAACTACGATACGCCAAACCAGTGGTTCACTGATGCCGAATACTCGGCGCGTCTTTATCAAACTGTTGGCGCATATGAACTGGCAGGCTACGGCTACTCGGGATTCTGGAAGAATCCGGGAGGCATTGCCTCTATGGGGGAACATGTTTTCCCGCGCCTTCAAGTCTATGGCACCAGCATCAGGGGGCCGGTAGCCGGCGGCATCGGCAATATAGAAGTCGCCTACTATAATTCCATTGAAGATCTGGCTGGGCGCGATCCGAACATCAACAATTCCGAGGTGCGCTATCTGGTCGGTTTTGCTCGGGAAATAGCCAGAGATTTAAACGGCAGCGTGCAGTATTATGTGGAACAGTTGCTGGATTATCAAAACTACAGAAAGAAATTTGAAGGCAGTCACCCCCGTGATGAATTGCGACATGTACTGACCCTGCAGCTCACCAAATTGCTTATGAATCAGAACCTGGAGTTATGCCTTGCTGGGTATTGGTCGCCAAGCGATCGAGATGCCTACCTCCGCCCAAAAATTATTTACAAATGGACAGATCATCTCAAGCAGGAGGTTGGAGCAAATATTTTTGCAGGCCAGAGAGATTACACAATGTTCGGCCAATACAAGGCAGATACCAATGTATATACGGCCTTGCGATACAGCTTTTAAATATTAAATGCGACGGATGCAACGCCACTATGGAATAGGACAAAACGATGCACGCTCATCAATATTGCAATTTTGATATTGGCAATCGCCGCCACCCATCAAGTTATGGAATGCAGAATCCAGAAATCACCTTTAGCGCCTTAAACCTCAAACAAGGCGATGTTTTTCTTGATGCAGGGTGCGGGCTTGGCGATTATGCCCTAACAGCCGCGCATATTGTAGGGCAGACGGGCATTGTCCATGCATTTGATTTTGAGCCTTACTGCATAAAGGACTTATCAAGTCGTTCAGCAGCACTTGGCCTTTCCCAATTACGTGCCAGCACAGTAGACATCACCCACACGTTACCTTTGCCAGACACCTCGGTTACGGCAGCATTGCTCGGCACGGTTCTGCACATTCCGTCAGTCAGGCGGTCCATAAAAACTCTTCTTGCGGAAATACGCCGAGTACTGAAGCCGGATGGGCGATTGGGCGTGATCGAATGTAATTGGGATGCGCCCTGCGGCCCCCCGCAATCCAATCGCATGTCTGCTTTGCGGCTCAGCGATAGATTGGCCCACTGTGGCTTTCATTTTCTCGCGATAAAGGATTTCGGGAATATATATCTGGCATTGTTTCAACCACGCCAGTAGCAGATTGGATTCTCGCAGTCAGAATGGGCTCTACCGGGGACTACCTCAAAGACGCTCCCCCCTAGTCTTTGGTGTAGACCCCCCGTCTTTAGTGTAGACCCGCTTTGCCAGTGGTTGAAAAATAAAACAGGGCCGCCCACAGTTGTGGACGGCCCTGAATCTTTTGTGTGGGCTGTAAAAATGAAGAACGGGAGGTCAGTGATCTGACCTCCCGGTGACTTCTGGCGGAGCGGAAGGGACTCGAACCCTCGGCCTCCGGCGTGACAGGCCGGCGTTATAACCGACTTAACTACCGCTCCGTTTTTTGGGACTGGTGGGCAGTACAGGACTTGAACCTGTGGCCCCCGCCGTGTGAAGGCGGTGCTCTACCAGCTGAGCTAACTGCCCTCCCGGCGAATTCGAGTTCTACGCAAACACCCCCCCCGAGTCAAGCAGAAATTTTAAAGTAAAAAAAATTTTACAAGGTATTTTTTATAACATACTGTTTTTAAACAGTATGTGTAAAAAATATTTTTTTGAGGCCGCAATGGCGTTGTTGCGGAGCCTCTTGTGGAGTGCTAGACCTCCATTAGCACAGTGCAGATAGCTGAATTCCGCTGTTTTCGCGCGTCAGGCGCTGAAAGACAGCTGTGAACGCGCCGCCGCAGAGGCGGCTTTCTGTTCTGGCAATACGTTGCTGAGGCATAAGAAAATGAGATTTGTTTTCAAGCGTATATGGCTTGCGGCTTTTTGCCTTGCGGTTGGCTTTGCGGCGCAGCCGGTTCAGGCACGTGTGGTGGACGGCTACGTCATTATGGAGCAACCCATGCGCGAAAACCTGTGCGCCCTTACGTTTGACGATGGCCCGTCGATCAATACGCCGCACCTGCTTGATATGCTTGATGAATACGGAATACCAGCCACTTTTTTTATGCTGGGGAATCAGGCCGAGCGACATCCCGATATTGTAAGGCGTGTTATTGCCGAGGGGCACGAGGTAGGCAACCACTCCTATTCGCACCCCAACCTGCGTGCGGTTAGCCCTGCCCGCAAAGAAGAAGAACTGCGCCGTACAGATACCATTTTGCGCAATCTTGGGGCTACGCCCGTGTTCATGCGCCCGCCTTACGGTTCGTATGATGTTGCCACAGAAAAGGCGGCCGAAGGCCTTGGCCTCTCACTCATGCTCTGGTCAATGGACAGTCGTGACTGGCAGCGCCTGCCAGACAACTACGCTACCCTGCGCAACAACCGGGGCACGGTCTATGCGCCCGGAACCCTGCGCGGCATATTTTTGTTTCACGATTCGCACAAGCGCACGGTGGACGATCTGCCGCGCATAATCCGCGATCTGCGGGCTGGCGGCTGCCAGCGTTTTGTTACGGTGAGCGACTATCTTGCCGGTCTTATGGATCCCGAGCCGGGCCTGCTCATGACCCGCGTAAAGCGCGGAACCCCCGGTGTGGATGAGCCTTCTTTGGTTGCCCGCCACAAGGTTGAGAGTGTGCACCAGTCAGAAGAGCTGCCCCCGCACAGCTACCCCGCTGGCTCAAGCGACATTCCCATGGCGCGAAGCAGCACGCCCTGGCAACTGGAAAGCCAGCCCCCGGCCATGACCGGACAGGCGGCCCTGCCAGACGCCGCTGCACAGCCAGCCAGGGACGAAGCGCAGACCATGAACAATGGTGCTGCCCAGCCGCGCGAAGGTTCTGCCCTTGGTGCGCCCAAGGCCCCGGCATCCTGAGCTGACAAAATGTTTCTTTGACATTAGTCCGCTAAAGGCGTGTAATCCAGCTAACGGCAAATTGTCTGCCAAACACAGATTTTCCACTGTCCTCCCCCCACAGGGAAGTACAAAAGAAAGGCCCGGATCATTGATCTGGGCCTTTCTGAATTTGCATCAATAAAGTGCGGGAGCGCTGTTACGAAAGCCGCGTCCTGAAATCCTGATAGCCGAATTCGCGCAGCATTCTGAAACGTGTTTCACCTGCCGCAGTGGCCTCGCAAATGCCTATGGAAGGCAGGCGCAGGCCGTTGAAGGTGGTGGTTTTGACCATGCTGTAAATGGCCATGTCTTCAAACACCAGCCGTTGGCCGGGCACGAGTGGTGCATTGAATGAATATTCGCCAGCCACATCGCCAGCCAGGCACGATTTGCCCGCAAGGCGGCATGTCCAGGGGCGTTCTGCCGCTTCGCCCGCCAGTTCTGCCACGCCGTCATATTCGTAGCGCACGCGCGGGCGGTAGGGCATTTCGATCACATCGGGCATGTGGCAGGGCACGCCAATGTCCAGAATGGCCACGGGCATGTCGGCCTGCACCACGTCGAGCACGGTGGCCACAAGCCAGCCCGCGTCAAGGGCCACGGCTTCGCCGGGTTCAAGGTAAATCTGCGCGTTGTAACGGTCGCGCCATGTGGTCAGGCAGTGGCAGAGCAGATCAAGGTCGTAGCCCGGCTTGGTGATATGGTGGCCGCCGCCAAAGTTGATCCAGCGGCACTGGGGCAGCCATTGCCCAAAATGGCGCTCAACGGCCTTCAGTGTGCGCTCAAGCGCATCGGCCCCCTGTTCGCAAAGGGTGTGAAAATGCAAGCCAGAAATGCCGTCTAGCGCGGCAGGATCAAAGTGCCTGGGGCGAATGCCCAGGCGCGAGCCCGGAGCGCAGGGATTGTAAATGGCTGTGGCCCCTTCGGAATGTTCGGGGTTGATACGCAGGCCGCATTCGATCTGGCGGTCGGGGCAGCGGCCTTTGTTCTGCATGGCCACAGCCGGGGCAAATTCGCGCCACTGCGCAACAGAGTTGAACACCAGATGGTCAACCAGGGTGAGCAGCTCGGCCATTTCGCGTCGGTTCCAGGCTGCGGCAAAGGCGTGCACCTCGCCGCCAAAGTCTTCGCGCGCAAGGCGTGCTTCGTCCACAGAGCTTGCGCACGCGCCCCACAGGGGGCCGTGCCCCTTGCTGCGCGAAAGCAACGGAAACGTGGCCCACGCGGCATAGCCCTTGAGCGCCAGCAGAATCTTGGCCCCTGTGCGCTCCTGAACCGTGTTCAGAATGGCGGCATTGGCCTCAAGCTGGGCTTCATCCAGCACAAAGCAGGGCGAGGGAATGCGGGCCGGATCGAACAGAAGGTTCTGGCAGTACATGTTTTGTCCTTTCGATGGGGAAGTATACTGTGAATTGCCCGCAGGCATTACGCCTGCCACACAAACCTGTCGCGCCCTTCGCGCTTGGCCGTATACAGCTGGCCGTCTGCTGCGCTGATGAGCGATTCAAGGTCGGCGGCGTGCTGCTCGGCCATGCCGATGGAAACAGAAACAACTATGCTGAGCGCGCCTATCTGTACTGGCTTTGAACTGACAGAACTGCGAAAATTTTCAAGCTTTCGCGCAAAATCCTGTTTTTCCACACCGGGGGCGACAATGCAAAACTCTTCGCCGCCGTAGCGACCGCAGATAAACGGCGCGGGAAACTCCTCGCGTAGCATGGCCCCAAGCTGGCGCAGGGCAATATCGCCCGCCAAGTGGCCGTAGCGGTCGTTGACCTGCTTGAAGTAATCCACGTCGATCATGGCCGCGCACAGGCTGCGACGTTCTTTGCGCGCTTCTGCCACGGCCTCTTGCGCCAGCACAAAAAACTGGCGGCGCACCAGCAGGCTGGTGAGGGCATCGCGTTCGGCCAGGGCGCGGTTGTTGCGGATCAGGTCCTGTATGTCAAGGTTCATGGCAATGCGGCACAGCAGTTCTTCAAACGAGGCGGTCTTGAAAACATAGTCGTTGGCCCCAGACCGCAGAAAGCGCGCACCCGCATCCGTACCCACTGAAATAACAATGATGGACAGTTCGTCCATGGTGTGGGTTTTGCGTATGGCGGCGGTCAGCTCCATGCCGTCCATGCCGGGCATGTAGTGGTCGGCCAGCACAACTCGTATCCCGGGGTGTTCCCTGAGTATCTTGAGGGCTTCATGCCCGTTGCCTGCCGTATAGGCCGTGATGCGCTGGCGGCGCAAAAGCTCCGAAACCTGCATGCACCATAAATGGGAGTCGTCCACAATCAGGGCTTCCACACCACTGTTGCCGCGCAGGCGGCGCACCACGCGCATGAGGTACATCATGTCGTCGGGAGTGCGCTTGACTATATAGTCTGTAACGCCCTGAACCATAAGGCGTTTGTATATGTCTTCGTCAAAGGTGGCGCTGACAACAACCACAGGAATATTCTGCGCAAGAATTGCCGGCACGATTTCGCCATTGGGAGCGTCTGGCAGGTTGAGGTCGCAGAGGGCCAAAAAATACTGCGAGGCATCTGTTTGCAGCAACTGCATGGCCTCGTCGAGGCTTTCAGCGCAGTCGTATGCCAGACCCAGCTGTTCCTTGAGATTGTGCGCCATAAACCGCGCTGTTGTTCGGCTGTCTTCAACAATAAGAACTTTCTGCATGACTGCTTCCGCGTGCGCGTGGTTTGGGGAAAAAGACAGCCGCACAAGTAGTTGCAACCCGTGCGACCGGGGCAGAATGGTAGTAATTTTTGCCCTTGCAGTCAAAAGACATCAGTTATCTGTAATTGGATTGTTACAAACGTGAAAGCTTGCACCTCTGCTAATGACGGCGGACGGAGGCACAGTGTCAGATACGATGGCAGAACTGCAACCGGAATCAGGGCAGGAAAAAAGCTGGCATGCGACCATGCAGACGATCTTTTGCCTGTCATCCCTGGTGGTCAGCGGCGTCAGCGTTATTGGGCGCTTGCGCCGAATACCTTGGCATTGCACATGAATAGTCGTAGTAGTACGCATGTCGCCTTTCATCTTGATCGCCATACTGTTTGCCGCCTTTTTGCACGCGCTGTGGAACATCATTGTCAAAAGCGGAGACAACAAGCTTTTTGAAACAGGCCTGAATGCTTTTGGTGCTTGCCTGGGCGCATTGTGTCTGCTGCCTTTTTTGCCCCCGCTGCCACAGGCTGCCTGGCCCTATCTTGGGATGTCGTGCCTGTGCCACCTTGGCTATTATATCTGCATTTCTGCCGCCTATGAGCGGGTGGACATGGGCTTTGCCTATACGGTCATGCGCGGCTGCGCGCCCCTGCTCACCTCGCTGGCCCTGCTTGCCTTTGGCGTAAACATGTCTGTGGGGGCCTGGTGCGGCGTGTTGACGCTCTGCGCGGGTATTTTGTGCCTGGGTACAGACAACATGCGCCGTGGTTATGGCTGGAGCGAAGTTTTCATCTCCCTGCGTACCTCGTGCGTCATCATGGGCTACACCCTGGCAGATGGTCTTGGCGCACGCGAAAGCGGCAATGCTGCCACCTACACCACCTGGATTTTTCTGGTCAATGCCCTGCCAGTTCATGTGTATATTTTGTGGCGGCACGGCCTGAGCTATGTGCACTATGCCCGCAAGCGCGTAGTTGTGGGCACCCTTGGGGGGCTTGCCAGCATGGGCTCGTACGGCATTGCCCTGTGGGCCATGACCCTTGCGCCCATTGCTGTGGTGGCGGCCCTGCGCGAAACCTCGGTAATTTTTGGCATGCTGCTGGCCATGTGGCTGCTGGGTGAGCGGCTTACCCCGCTGCGTGGCGTTTCTGTGCTGCTGGTTGTGGGCGGTGCGGCCCTGCTCAAACTGGGCTAAGCGCGAAAGCCCCAAACCCGCATAGAGCGCTTGGGCGTGTGCGGGGCGCGCATATGGTTTAGCCTGGCTGCGCTGCGTATGAGGCGTGGGTCTGCCTTACAGGGGTTGCACCGCCTGCGCCCTGCTTTATGCTGCCTGCACACATGCTCCTGCCACATACTTCGTCACATACGGCGTGCACGCATACGGCCTGGCCGCAGATAATCTGTGCGCGCAGCGGCCACACCAACCTCTTGGCTGCCGTGAAAGCACATCCCGCATTTCAGTTGAGCAACAAGAAAGGGCGCTCCCTTGCGGGAACGCCCTTTTGTATTTTGAAGCAATAACAGACTAGCTGTTTTCGCTTTCTTCAAACTTCTGCTTGAGCAGATCGCCCAGGCTCTGGCCAGCTTCCTGCGGGCCGGAATGGAATTCCTTGGGCTTGCGGCGTTCTTCTTCGTCCTTGATCTGCTTGATGGACAGGCCCAGACGACGCTCTTCGGCGCTGACGTGGATGACCTTGGCCTGGATTTCCTGGCCTTCCTTGTAGATCTCGGCGGGGGTCTTCACTTTCTTGCTGGAAAGTTCGGAAACGTGCACCAGACCTTCAATGCCTTCTTCCACTTCAACAAAGAGGCCGAAGTCGGTGATGTTGGTCACGATACCCTTGATGGTGCAGCCCACGGGGTAGGTGTTGGGCACATGGCCCCACGGATCGTCCACCAGCTGCTTGACGCCGAGGGTGAACTTTTCGTTTTCCTGATCCACGGTCAGCACCTTGGCCTGCACGGTGTCGCCCACCTTGTACAGTTCGTTGGGATGACGCACTTTCTTGGTCCAGGAAATGTCGGAAACGTGGATAAGACCGTCGATGCCGTCCTCGATGCCAATGAACATGCCGAATTCGGTGATGTTCTTGATGACGCCTTCAAGGACAGTGCCTTCGGGGTACTTTTCAGCAACCAGTTCCCAGGGGTTGGGACGAACCTGCTTCATGCCGAGGCTGATGCGCTTCTTGTCGCCGTCCACGCCCAGAATGACCACGTCCACTTCGTCGCCGGTGTGAACCATCTGGGAAGGATGACGCAGCTTGCGGGTCCAGGACATTTCGGAAATGTGCACCAGGCCTTCAACGCCGGGTTCCAGTTCCACAAATGCGCCGTAGTCAACCAGATTGGTGACCTTGCCGCTGCACTTGGCGTTTTCGGGGAAGCGGGCAGAGATGTCCTGCCACGGATCGGCCACAAGCTGCTTGAGGCCCAGGGAAACCTTGTTGTTATCGCGGTCGAAGGAAAGCACCTTCAGGGTCAGTTCCTGACCGATGGTGATCATTTCCTTGGGATGGCGAATGCGCTTCCAGCTCATGTCGGTGATGTGCAGCAGGCCGTCGAGGCCGCCGAGGTCAACAAACACGCCGTATTCGGTGATGTTCTTGGCCTTACCGGTAACGATCTGGTTTTCTTCAAGGGTGCGCAGCAGATCCTGACGCTTGGAGTCGCGTTCTTCTTCAAGCAGCACGCGGCGCGAAACGATAACGTTGCTGCGGCGGCGGTTGATCTTGAGCACGCGGAATTCGAATTCCTGGTTGACCAGGGCATCCATATCCGGCACGGGGCGCAGATCCACATGCGAACCGGGCAAAAACGCTTCCACACCGCCGATATCCACGGTGTAGCCACCCTTGATGCGGCGGACAATGTGGCCCTTGATGACCCGGTTGTTTTCCTGCACGTCTTCGAGCTGGTCGAAAACCTGCATGCGCTTGGCTTTCTCGAAAGAAAGGGTGATGGTGCCGTCGTTTTCGTTCTTGCGAACCACATAAACGTCAACACGGTCGCCAACCTTGACGCAAATGTTGCCGGCGGGGTCGCGGAATTCGGCCGCGGGAATCTGCCCTTCGGACTTGAAATTCACGTCTACAAGCACATTGTCATCATCCACGCGGACGATTTCGCCCTTCGTGATAGAGCCTTCCTCAAGATCGCCGAAATCGGGATTGAGGTAGTTTTCAAGGGCGCTCTCGAAATTGATTTCGGTGTCGTGCCCGGTTTCAAAACCTGCCATATGTCCAGCCTCCAAACATAATTTCCCCATAACAGGGAGGTGACTTATTATCAGGATTTCATCAAAAGAACAAGAAAAAAGAAGCGCCAAAACGGCTTTGGACGCCGAAAAAACGGAATTTGAATAGTCTGCAAAAGCCGTCTGGGCCGGGGGCTGCAATGGGGGTAGGCTGCCAGCCCCTGTCAACCGTGGATCACAGGGTTTGGGGCCTTGACATTTGCGGGCGCATGCAGTGTTTTAAAAAAGTCGGCGGGGAATTCCGTGCAAATCGGAAACAGTCGCGCTGCGGTAAAAGGGAACGAAACTTCATCGCTCCGCCAAGGGCGGGGCGCTACAGCCAGTCGCGCAAGCGGCGAAGGCGAAGCGTAGGCGCGGGGCGCAGGCCCCAAGGCCCTCAAGTCCGAATATCCTCCGGCATTTCATACACTTCAACCTGCCAACGCGCCATTGAGGAGGTTGCCATGCTGCGTATTGCGCCGCATTCCATTCTGCACTTTTTCACCCGCACCCTGTTGCCCCTTTTGCTGCTCAGCACCGTGCTGGGCACGCCTGTTGTTGCCCCTGCTGGCGAGCCTGCTGCCAAAGAAGCTGCCGCCGTGCCCCAGGGCAAGGCGGGCGTGCTGCTGGTGGCCTTTGGCACCAGCGTGCCTGAAGCCCTTGTTTCCATGAAGGCCGTGGACGAGGAATTCAAGGCGGCCTTTAGCGGTCAGCCAGTGGTGTGGGCCTACACATCGCAGATTATCCGCAAAAAAATCGCCGCCGAGGGGCATCCCGTGGGCGGCATAAGTGATGGCTTGGCCAAGCTGGCCAGCGAAGGCGTCAAGGTTGTGCGCGTGCAGTCGCTGCACGTTATGGCGGGCGAGGAATTCAGCGCCCTTGAGCGTGCCGTGCTCATCGACCTGCAAAAAAATCCGGGCCGCTTTGAGGCCGTGTATCTGGGCCGCCCCATGCTTGAATCAAAGAAAGACGCGCAGGAGCTCATCAAGGCCATCACGGCAGATGTCAAAACCCTGCGCGGCAAGGATGCGGCCCTGGTGCTTATGGGCCACGGCCAGAGTCATGGCCGGGCCGACCTGACCTTTGAAGGCACGCGCGCCGTGTTCCACGATGCGGACAAACGCATTTTTATGGCCACGGTTGAGGGCGCGCGCAGTGTGGATGACCTGCTGGCCGAGCTCAAGGCGGCCAAGGTCAAAAAAGTGGTGATTGAACCGCTCATGCTGGTAGCGGGCGACCATGCCCGCAACGACATGGCTGGTGACGAGGACGACTCGTGGCTTTCACAGCTCAAGGCCGCAGGATTCAAGGTAGAAGCCAATATCAAGGGCTTGGGCGAGATTGCGGGCGCACGCGCCATATTGGTGCGCCATGCGCTTGAAAGCGCCGACGATCTGACCAAGGAACCCAAGAAGCAATAGCGGCAAAATCGCACGCGACTTTTGGGCTATGGGCCGTGCAAGCCGGGACAGCGCGTCCGGCTGCGCGGCCCCTGTTTTTTTGGGGGGGGGATTATGTGGTGCCGCAGGCAGTGCTAGGGCTGCCGGGCCAACAGCAATGCCAGCACGCCACCCTGCGCAGCAAGCGACGCCAGCAGGGCCAGCCAGCACCAGGGGGCGCTCAATGCCTTGGGCGCAATGCCTACAATCACTGCCAGCATGCCCTGAATGGCCCTTTTGAGCGGCCACAGCAGGGCCAGGGCTGTCCACACAGAAGCACCAATGGTAAAGCCTTGCAGCTCCTTGATTTCCCATAATGCTGCCAGCGAGGCGTACAGATCGGCCTTGCCCATGTTGTAGGCATTGCCAACGGCCTCAAGCCTGTCCAGGGCCTGCCCGTCGGTAAAGCTGAGTCCAAGGATGAAAAAGCTCGACACAAGTGCCAAAAAAAGCAGCAGGAAAAGGCCAAAGGTGCGCATCTGCCAGCGCGAATGCGCAACGCCCACCACATCGCCCATATGGCGCGCAAAAAAGTGCAGGGGAATGGCCAGCAGCGGCACAGGTACAATAAGCAGGCCCAGCCCCGGTTTCACAAGGGCAAATGCACCGCAGGCCAGCAAGGCGTAGCCAGCCAGAAAAAGAAGAGATATGGCGGTGGCGGCAAGGGGCATTCGAGCTCCTGTGTCGGCGATTTATGGCATGTAAGGTAATGTTGTGCTTGCATTTAAGGGTAAGCCAAAAAAAGGTAAAGGTCTATTGACGATTACCTTTGCAGAGCTGTGCAGACTGATCTGTGGGGCAGTTTTGGCGCACGCTGCGCACGGGAGGGAGCAGCGAGTGTCTCAGTTTTGGGGCTGGCTGAAAACCTGCGGCATGCCCTTTGCCGCCGCGCCACAGGCGGGGTGGTCGGGCTCGATGCAGCAAAGTATGCTGCACCACGAGCCGCCATTGTCCTGTCGGGCCACGCAGGCTTCGAGCTCTCTGCTGGGGCAGCCGCCAGCCGAGGTCATGTCGGGCAGGGCGGCACGACAGTCACCTTCCATACGCAGGCATTGTATCTGCGCGCTTGGGGAGTGCCGGGCGCACCATGCGGGGCTGTCCACATGTGGCAGCTCTCGGGCGAGTGCAGCAGAAGAGGGCAGGTCCAGTGCCAGAATGCCGAGGGCCGCCACAGCAGTAGCCACGGCCTGCATGCAAAAGGCGCAGGGTATAAGCCCCGCGCCCACAGGTTTGATCAGGTTTGCCACGGCTCAGCGTTTGTCGATGACGCGTTTGGACTTGCTGAACGTGCGCGGCAGGCTGGCGTAGTCGGCCACGTTGACAGAAACGCGGGCCATGATGGCCTTGTGCAGCCGGTTTTCCAGCTCGTGGGCCAAAGATTCGTCGTTGCCCGCCGTTTGCCCCTGAGCCCGTTCCACGGTGAGGGCCAGATGGTCGAGGGCGCGTTCGTCGCGGGTGAGCTCCACCTGATATTCGCCGCCCAGATCGGCGAACTGGCCGATAACTTCCATGATCTGGCCTGGGTAGATGTTGACGCCACGGTAGATGAGCATGTCGTCCGAGCGGCCAAGAATACGGTCGTGGCGCGGCATGCAGAGCCCGCACGAGCACTTGCCCGGCAGCAGGCGCGAAAGGTCGTGGGTGCGGTAGCGCAGCAGGGGCACGGCCTCCTTGCTCAGGCTGGTGACCACCATTTCGCCCACTTCGCCCTCGGCCACAGGCTGCATGGTGGCGGGGTCGAGCACTTCGATGATGAACAGGTCGGCCCAGTAGTGCAGGCCCTCGTGGGCGTCGCAGTCGATGGCCGTACCGGGGCCGTACATTTCGGTCATGCCGCCAATGTCGTAACAGCCCTCAAGACCCAGCTTGCTTTCGATGGCGAGGCGCATTTTTTCGCTGCGTGTTTCAGAACCGCAAACCATGCGGCGCAGTTTGATTTTGCTGCGCAGGTCGGCACGTTCCACTTCTTCGGCCAGCAGCAGGGCCATGGATGCCGTGGCCGTAAAGCCGGTGGCTCCCAGATCCTGCAAAAGCTGCAAGTGCATTTCAAGGTTGCCCGGGCCCACCGGCACGGTGAGCATGCCCACTTTTTCGCTGCCCGCCTGAAAGCCCGCGCCAGCCGTCCACAGGCCATAGCCCACGGCAAGCTGCATGCGGTCTTCGGGGGTAAAGCCAGCCACTTCAAAACAGCGGGCAATCTGAAGCCCAAGGGTGTCAATGTCGCGCTGGGTGTAGGCCAGAATTTTGCGCTTGCCCGTTGTGCCACTAGAGGCGTGGATGCGCGCCACATCGCGTGGGGGCACGCAGAGCAGGGGCAGGGGATAGCCCTCGCGCAGGTCTTCCACATCGCTGGTGGGCAGGCGGCGCAAGTCGTCGAGGCTTGTGATGTCGTCGGGCTTTACGCCGCAGGCTTCCAGCTTGGCGCGATACTGGGGCGCATTCCAGGCTTGGCGCACGGTGTAGCGCAGGCCTTCAAGCTGTTTGCGGCGGATGTCCTCATCGGTGAGCTGGGGAATAAAGCGGTACGACATGAAGCTCTCCTGATTCCATTACGGTCATGGGCTTGAAAAAGAAAAATAAAAACCACACTGCGGTTTTTTTGTGCCGCAAGCAAGCCCAAAGGGCGGGCAGACCTACAGTTTGCCGCCCAGGGCAAACACCTGACGCACCGCGAGTATGCGGGCGGCGGTTTCGGCATCCTTTTGCTGTTCCAGCGCAAGCATGAGCAGCACGCGGGCCTTGGCGGGCGAGAGCATGCCGCCGGGCACAAAGCCCTCGTATTCGGCAAGGGGCGTCACCGGGCCAGCGCCCGTGCGGCTGCTGCGCACCACAGGTATGCCGCTGGCAATGGCCTGACGCAGCTCGTGGCGCACGGCATCGGGCATGGAACCATTGCCCATGCCAGCCAGCACTATGCCCGCACTGTGCTCTATGGAATAGCGCACCAGATCAACTGGCATGCCCGCGCAGCCGTAAATCACATCCACTCGCGGCAGATTGCTGCGCCCGGCCAGTTCGGCAAAGGTTCCGGCCAACACGGGATTGGCCTCGCCGCCGTAATAGAACTGCGGTTCGCCATTGATAACGCGGCCAAGGCAGCCCGATTCCAGCGCGCGGAAGGCCTCCACATCAAGGGTGGCAACCTTTACCGCCGTGCGGGCCGAGAGCACGCGGCTGTTCATGACCAGCAGCGCTCCGCGTGACTGTGCCTGCGGGCAGGCCGCCACAGCCACGGCATCGCGAATATTGATGGGGCCGTCGGCGCTCAGCGATGTGGCAGGGCGCATGGAGCCCGTGAGCACCACTGGCTTGGGGCTGGCAAGGGTAAGGTACAGGTAGAAGGCCGATTCTTCGAGCGTATCTGTGCCGTGGGTGAGCACCGCGCCGCAGATTTCGGGGTCTTGCAGCGTTTTTGCGCACTGCTCGCCCAGCATGGCCCAGTGTTCGGGAGTGATATTTTCGCTGGGCAGGTTGCCGCACTGCACGCTGGTGATGCGGGCCACGCCCTCGATGCCGGGCAGGGTTTCGAGCATGCGGTCAACGGTGAGCACGCCCGCCTGATAGCTGATCTGCTCGAGCGGGGTGGGGGCCACGCCCGCAATGGTGCCGCCCGTGCCGATAAGGGCCACCTTGGGCAGGGAGGGGGAAGTTGGTGTAGTCATGGCTGTTCCTGAAAAAAAGTGCGCGCAGCGTGCTGCGATGTGCGCAACGTAGCGCAAGGCGCGGCAAAAATGAAGAGTCATGCTTGTGAGCTGGTGGGCATTGCTTGGATTTGAAAAAACATTGGTGTAGCGTGCCGCAATGGACAAAAAGAAAATTTTACTCGTTTCATTGGGGCATTTGTCGTGCGATATCAATGGCGGTGCGCTGCCCGCCATACTGCCTTTTTTGCGGTCGGCATACGACCTGAGTTATCAGGCCACCGGCGGGCTCATGTTTGCCTATGCCTGCCTGTCGTCCATGATTCAGCCGCTGTTCGGCTTGCTTTCTGACCGTTTTTCCAAGCCCTGGTTTATTCCCCTGGGGGTGCTGCTGGCGGGCTGTGGGCTCGCCGCCATAGGCTGGATGCCCGGCTATTGGGGTATTTTTGCGGCCATTGGCTTAAGCGGCGTGGGCGCGGCCCTGTTTCACCCCGAGGGCGCACGCTTTGCCAACGCGGTATCGGGCCAGAACAAGGGCACGGGCATGAGCCTGTTTTCCATCGGCGGCAACGGGGGCTTTGTGCTGGGACCCTTGCTGGCAACCGCATGCCTTGGGGCTTTTGGCCTGCCGGGAACAACCATTTTTGCCGTGCTGGCAGTGATGACAGCGGGTACGCTGGTGTGGTCCATAGCCCGTATGGAGGCCACCAAAAAAGCAGGCGCTGCCGCTGGCGGCAAGGCTGGCCCTGCCCTGAGCGCAGAGGGCGAAACCCCCGGCGAAAACAACTGGCGCGAATTTTTAAAGCTCACGGTTTCCATCGTGACCCGTTCCATCACCTTTGTGGGCTTCAACACATTTATTCCGCTCTACTGGGTGAGCGCCTTTGGGCAGTCCACTGCCACGGGCGCTATTGCCCTGACATTTTTCAGCGTGTGCGGCGTTATCAGCAATTTTTTTGGCGGCATGCTGGCCGATAAATTTGGCTACCGCACCGTTATCCGCGTGGTATTTGCCCTTATGCCGCCGGTGGTGGCGGGCTTTAGCCTGAGCAACAACCTGTATGCGGCCTGGGCCCTGCTGCCCTTGCTGGGTTTTGTGCTGTACGCGCCCTTCAGCGCGCAGGTGGTGCTGGGGCAGCAGTATCTGGCCAAAAATATTGGCTTTGCCTCGGGCATTACCCTTGGGCTGGCCACAAGCCTTGGCGGCGTGGTGGCCCCGCTGCTGGGCTGGATTGCCGACCATTACGGCATGGCCGCAACCTTTCAGTCGCTGGCGGCCCTCTCTATTGTAGGCGCGATTTTTGCCTATTTGCTCAAGCCTGTGACCGTAAAAAAAGGAAAGTAAGCATGAACAATAACCAGAAGGCCGAACCTCCACACGCGGCGCATGCAGCGCAGGCAGGCTTTGCTCTGACGCGCCAGCTTCCGTATATCGGCGCCGTGCGCATTGTGCAGCGCGGCCAACATATTGTGCAGCTTGATCTGGGGGGCAAGGCACCCTACGAAACGCTGGCAGATGTTGCAGATCAGGCAACGCCCCTGCTGTTGCGGGCCTTTGAACAACTGGAAGAATATCTGGCTGGCGTGCGCAAGAACTTTGATCTGCCCCTCGCCCCGGCGGGTACGCCCTTTCAGCGCAAGGTGTGGAATGCCCTGGAGCAGATTCCCTACGGCCAGACCCGTAGCTACCGTCAGATAGCCGAGGCCGTTAACAGCCCCAAGGGCTTTCGTGCCGTGGGCATGGCCAACAACCGTAATCCCATCGCCGTGTTCATTCCCTGCCACCGCGTTATCGGTGCGGACGGCAGTATGGTGGGCTACGGCGGCGGGCTGGATATCAAGGAACATTTGCTGCGGCTGGAAGGTTACCTGTAACCGGTGGCTTGCCATCGCTGCTTTTGGGCCGCTCCCTGTTTTTTGGGGGCGGCTTTTTTTGCGCCTGTGATTTTTTGATGATTCCGCAGGTGGAGGCTGCCGTTCCTTGTGTTGCCTCGTGTGTCTTGTGGGCTGATTAAAGTGTGCGCAACTATCATAACTATTCAGAAATAATAGTTATATGTAATGCTGCAAATGTGCGTAATCTGACATTTGTGAACGGCCTGAAGGTACGCGTTTTTTTGGCGGGGGAATTGTAGGTAGTGTTCCCAAGGCCAAAAAATGCTCGTAGAAAATGTTCAAAACTCAAATAACTATCTTTAATTTTTGAATTTGTTTTGAACAAATTGCTGTCACTCCAGCTTCGCCCCGTTAACGGCGCACCTGTTGGCAGCCACAATGGACGAGCGGAAGCAAAAAAGGCAGCGGCAAGGTGGAAGGGAGTCTTCACCACTGCCGCTGCCAAAAATCGCGCCCAAAGGTCAGACGCCAGAATTGTGCGTAATTATGATATCACGCTTGGATGATTGAAAAATTTATTTGATCAAACTGTTCTTAACGCTACAGGTTGCCTTGCCCAACCACGCGGGCTTTCTAATATGGCAGCGGTGGCCGCACGGGCAGCAGCAGCCCCAGATCAATACCCGCAGGGCTGACCACTGCGCGGAAGGGATACATCTCTACCCCGGCGTGCAGAGCCTCATAAAAAAGGGCGGCGTAGGCCGGATCGATGAAATCCGCCGGGGCAAAGCATGTGCCGTCTGGCCGCTGCACAAGGTAGAACATGGCCGCGCGCTCGCCGCTGGCCACGATATCCATAAGTTCGCGCAGATGTTTTTGCCCGCGCTCGCTGGCCGCATCGGGAAAGCAGGCGGCATCGTCCTCGACCATGGTGACGTTTTTGCACTCCACCCACAGGGGCGGCAGGCCGGGGCCGGTGAGCAGGCCGTCCAGCCTGCTTTGGCCGCGTTTGGCCTCGCGTACAAGGGTGGTGTAACCCTCGGCAAAGGGCAGGCGGTGGGCGTGAAAGGCTACCTCAAGCATGCGGTTGGGCGTGCTGGTGTTGACGCCCACCCAGAACCCACGGGCGGCAGGCTTGCCTTGCGGCTGCGGCGGCTGCTGCGGCGGCTCTGGCACGGCGCGTTGCGCCAGCCACACACATTCCTGCGTGTATTTGAGTTTGCGGGCGGGGTTGCTGGCCGGGGATGCCAGCACCGGCGCACCCGGCAGGCACAGGCCCAGCATGCTGCCCGAATTATTGCTGTGCACCCACAGATCTGCGCCCTGGTGCCGCAACAGCACGCTAAAGCGCTTGCGGCGCTGCACAAAGGCGGCCTCGACACAGTGCGGCGGCAGGGGCAACAGGGGCGCAGCCGTGGCTGCGGGCGGGTTCAAACCCGCAAGTTTGCTTTCAGAGCTCATTTACACCCCGATGTGAAGCTGCTAAAAACAGCCAGTTTGTGAGTAAGCCTGCCGATTACGGGTGCGTTGCATACGCCAAGGAGCCCCTCATGCAGATTTCAGACCGTCTGAGCAATATCAAACCTTCTCTGACCCTCAGTGTCAACAGCCGCGCCCTTGAGCTCAAGGCTCAGGGGGTTTCTGTCACCAGCCTTGCCGTTGGCGAGCCGGATTTCCCTACGCCCAAGCACGTTTGCGAGGCGGCCAAGGCGGCCATTGACGACAATTTTTGCCGCTACACCGCAGTGCCGGGCATTCCCGAGCTGCGCAAGGCGGCGGGCGCGTATTTTGAAAAAAACTACGGCGTGCCGGTTCCCATGGAATCCATTGTTGTGGGCGCGGGCGGCAAGCACTGCCTCTATAACTTCATGCAGGCCATGCTCAACCCCGGCGACGAGGTTCTTGTGCCCGCACCGTACTGGCTCAGCTACCCCGACATGGTGATGCTGACCGGGGCCACCCCGGTATCTGTGCTGGCCGGGCCGGAGCAGGGCTTTAAGGTGACGCCCGCCATGCTTGAGGCGCACACCACCGACAAGACCAAGCTGCTCATTCTGAATTCGCCCAGCAACCCCACGGGCGCAGTGTACACCGAGGCCGAGTTTACGGCCATTATGGATTGGGCCATCGCGCGCGGGCTGTTTGTGCTCTCTGACGAAATTTACGACCAGCTTGTGTTTGCCCCTGCCAAGATGACCAGCGCCATCGGCTGGTTTGCCAAATATCCCGAGCAGGTGGCCGTGCTCAACGGTCTTTCAAAGAGCTATGCCATGACGGGCTGGCGTGTGGGCTTTTTGGCCGCGCACCCCACGCTGATCAAAAAGATATCGGCCATGCAGGGCCACAGCCCCTC
>SAAX01000197.1 GCA_009929215.1 Deltaproteobacteria bacterium
GCTTCATCATGACGGAATCGCTCTACATCAACGCGGTGTGTGTGGCGATGTTCCTGTGCCTGTGGGCGCGGCAGCACGCAAAAACGACGGCACTGGCAGCAGCAAGCGCAACCGCCCGGCCATGGCGGCAGGCGCCGGCGTTTGCGGGCGTACTGGCGCTGTTATTTCTCATGGCGCTGATTCGTCCCAACGGCTGGATATTGCCGCCGATCGCCCTGCTCTTTTGGCTTTTCAGCGCGACGTGGCCATTGCGTGTGCGCCTGCTGGCGGCCGTGGGAGTGTGCCTGGTATTTGTAATCATTGCCCTAAGTGGCAGTAACTTCCGCAAGCGCATCGAGCAAGAAGGGCCTTTCTCTAAGCTGTACAGCGGCGAGGTGGTCTGGCAGGAAGACCTGTGGCGCGTAGCCATGCCCGACCAGGGGCAATACGACGCCACGCTGGGCGGTGCGATCCAGTATGTGGTGCGTCATCCCTTGGCCTGCGGCTGGCTGGCCTTGAAGCGGGTCGGGGTGCTGTTTTTGCGTGTGCGCCCCGGCTATTCCCTGGCGCACAACGCCTTGCTAATCGCCATCTACCTACCGCTGCTGCTGCTGGCCGGCGCTGGCGCTGGAATGAGCTGGAAGGAAGCAGCCAGCCAGCTGGCCATCATGATCATCCTGGGCCACGCCTTGATTGTCGCCCTCACCTTCAATGACAACGACGGGCGTTTCACCCTGTATTTCACGCCACAGCTAGGATTTCTTGCAGCCGTGCCCCTGCTGGCACTATGGCGACAAGCGGAAAAACGCCTGCGGGCAAAGCGCTTGGTTTTGCCGCAGGAAGCATAAGGAGTCGTTCACAAATTTCGTTTACACGTTTGGCGTGCAAACGTTCTTTCATGTAACACCTTGCCAGCGGCCAAGATATCCCTAGCCGCGAAGCGGCAGAAGCGCTGAAAGCGTCCATCCTCGCGAAAGCAGCCTGCAAGGGTGCGACAGTGCAAGCAAGAAAAGTGAGTTCCATTGCCCCTTTGGTCCCAGTCAGCTTCGCCGACTGGGACCAAAGGGGCCTAGGAACACGAACATTGTCGCCGTCATACCCAGGGCGGCGCACGCTTTCAGCGTGCTTGCCCTGGGCTGGTATGTTTCGCGCTTTCAGCGCGTCTGCCGCTTCG
>SAAX01000038.1 GCA_009929215.1 Deltaproteobacteria bacterium
TGGCGTCCCCAAGGGGATTTGAACCCCTGTCGACGGCGTGAAAGGCCGTTGTCCTGGGCCGGCTAGACGATGGGGACGCGAGTTGTTTTTTGGCTGGGCTGCAAGGACTCGAACCTTGATTAACGGAGTCAGAATCCGTCGTCCTGCCAATTGAACGACAGCCCAACGCGAGAAACGTGTATATGTGAAACTGCCCGGTTGTGTCAACAGAAAATTTGAAAAAATTGTTTTCTCAGCATTTTTTACGTAGCTATTGAAATTGTGATGTGCTTGGCAGGGCAAAACGCATGCATGCAGACTAATGTGGTTGCATGTGAACCAATGCACAGGAAAGCGCTTGGGGGAGCACGATATGGATTCTAAATTGAGGTATTTTATGCCCCGAAATCAGCTTCGAGTCTCAAATCTTTATCGTCATAATGAGTAGTTAAGCTTGACAATATCTTGCATGGCGGTATGTTTCCTGCCATGCGCCAATGGGCGGCAGACTTTGACATTGGTGCTGCAAGTATCGGTTTCCAGCTGTTTCCGCGGCAAGACGCGTTTGTGATTGCTCTGTTCTTTATTGAACAAGGCAAGATTTGACGCGTAGGTGCGGCTGGATTTTGTTTGTTTAGCTTAACCTGTACGGAGGAGTTTGGGTATGGCATCAACAAAAGCCTTTAATGAAGACAAAGTGGCACTGCTTATTGGCTGCTTTATCTTCTTGATGGCCCTTGGCAAGTTTGCAGGTCTGGACCTGCTGGGCTGGGGCCTCAAAATGGGCATGTGGGTCAACAGCCCCCTTGACTGCTGGGGCTCGGCCACCAAGGGCTTTTTGCCCGGAGTGGGCGCACTGCTCGCCAGCTATGCCTTTATTGCAGCGGTGATGTCCGTGGGCATTGTGCTGATGAAGGGCAACGTAAGCAAGTTTCTGTATGGCTTTACGTGCATCTTCTTTATTGCGATAGCCTGCTACACCGTGGGTGCCAACGCCTACATTGCAGCCAACCCCACCCAGATAGCCAAACAGGGCATAACCTGGTCGCTTGGCCTGAGCACCGAGGCTGGCCTTATTGTGGCTCTGGTTATGGGCATTCTGCTGGGCAACCTTACGCCCGGCTTTGCTGAATCGCTGCGCGAAGCCTGCCGTCCCGAACTTTTCGTCAAGATCGCCATTGTTATTCTTGGCGCGGAACTTGGCGTTAAGGCCGCCGACGCTGCCGGTTTTGCCGGTCACGTTATTTTCCGAGGCCTGTGCGCCATTGTTGAAGCCTACTTGTTGTACTGGTCCGTTGTTTACTACGTGGCTCGTAAGTACTTCAAGTTCAACAAAGAATGGGCCGCTCCTCTGGCCTCTGGTATTTCCATTTGCGGCGTCTCGGCGGCCATTGCCACCGGCGGCGCCATCCGCGCCCGGCCTGTGGTTCCGATCATGGTTTCCTCGCTGGTTGTGGTGTTTACCTGCATCGAAATGCTCATTCTGCCCTTTATCGCACAGCACTTCCTGTACACCGAACCCATGGTGGCCGGTGGCTGGATGGGCCTTGCCGTTAAGTCTGACGGCGGTGCCATCGCCAGTGGTGCCATCACCGAATCGCTGATTCTCTCCAAGATGGCTGGCCTTGGTACCAAGTGGGAACCAGGCTGGATCGTGATGGTTACCACCACCGTCAAGATCTTCATCGATATGTTCATCGGCGTGTGGGCCCTTGTGCTGGCCTACATCTGGACCGCCAAGTTTGACAAAACCCGTGGCGAACGCACCATGACGTGGGGCGACGTTATGGATCGCTTCCCCCGCTTCGTGCTGGGTTACCTTGGCACGTTCCTGATTCTTCTGTTCGCGTGCCTGTCTTCGCCCGAACTGCACAAGCTCGGCAAGTCCATGTCTGGTGCCATCAACAGCTTCCGCGTCATGTTCTTCCTGCTTACCTTCTTCAGCATTGGTCTGGTTTCCAACTTCCGCAAGCTGAAGGAAGAAGGCATTGGCCGTCTGGCGGTCGTGTACGTTGTGTGCCTGTTCGGCTTCATCATTTGGGTGGGCCTGTTCATCTCCTACGCCTTCTTCCACGGCATGACCCCGCCTGTGATGGCTGGCTAGTTTAAGATACGGAGTAAATCATGGAAACGAAAAGCGAAGTGAAGCTTCACGAAGAAATCGAAAAGATGGAATACGAACCGCTGGATCCCGTTGAACTCAAGCTCGTTCATTGGAGCTGGGGCCTCGGCGTGGGCTTGCTGGTTGTGCTTTTTGTCATCAGCAAGTTTGTGATGACCACGCACTAGACGTGCCTGACTGCCATTGATATGAACGCCGGGGAGGGGTGCCTCCCCGGCGCTTTTGTCTGCATGCGGAGCCATAGCGATTAAAGCAGCAATCACGCACCTGCTGTGCTGCTGGCGCACTGTTTGCGCTCTTGAGGAACCGATACCATTTGTCCGGCATTTGCTGGCGAAATAAAGCCAAGGATAAAGCCATGCCGCATTATCATCTGCGTTTTATGAAAGGCCCCAACTACACGCTGAATCTGGAATTTGAATCGGTTGTTGAGGCCCCTTCTTTTGAAGAAGCCCTGAAACCTCATACCGACTGGCCCATAACCGAAAGTTATGACCACGCCACGGCCACGGCCTGGAATCCTGGAACCTGCATGTACTATCAGGAAATGTGGGAGGCGGCCTTGCTGCCCGAAGGCGAGGGCAAGTAATGGGCGCGCGCTATGTTGTTAGCGCCTGTCTGGCGGGTGAGCGATGCCGCTATGATGCTGGCGACAATACCTGCGCGAAGGTAGTGAGGCTGGTGGAGGAGGGCAGAGCCGTGCCCCTGTGCCCCGAGATGCTGGGCGGGCTTGAAACGCCACGCAGCCCCTGCGAGAGGGTGGGTGATCGCGTAATGAACCGCGATGGGCAGGATGTCACGGAGCCTTTTGAACGGGGCGCGGCTCAGGCTGTGGACATTGCCCGTAAAGAAGGCTGCTCGGCGGCAATTTTGAAGAGCCGTTCGCCCTCATGCGGTTTTGACCGCATCTACGATGGCAGTTTCAGCCACGTTTTCTGTGCTGGGGACGGCGTGTGGGCAGCCATGCTGCGTAGAGAGGGTTTTGCTCTATATAGTGAGGAATCGCTGCCTGACGAGCCCTGATGCCACACAGCAGTGCCAGTAAGCTGCTGGCAGCCCAGATAACGAGCGGCCGGACGCAACCCCCAAAAACAAGGGTGCGCCCGGCCTTATATTTTACTTATCGGTCGGGGCACTGCGGAGTACACAGCGGCCCACACGTGGGGGGCCACCGAAACTAAACAAAGTTGCCAAGCAACCCGTTCAGTGCAATTCCCCCGCTGCAAACAGGCGGTGTGTGCCTTTCATCGCAAGTTTCACCGGGTTCTCGATGTCCCGTCTGTTGTTACACCTTGGGGCTTGCTGTGGCTATGCCGCGTTCTTCAAGGGCAGCCACCACCTTGGTGCAAAATTCTGGCAGCAGTTTTTCGGCATCCGGGGTCAGGCCCACCTGCATGGTGTGGTAGTCAAAGGGTTGAAGGCCAAAAACAACGGCTTCCACGTCATGCCCGGCCATGCTGCACGTTATCAGGGTGTCCAGCAGGTCTGTCTGGTGCATGGAATCGCGGAAACTCAGACTCTTGCGCAGGTCTTCGCCTTCCAGCATGTAGATTGTGCCGGGTTTTTCCGGCCCAAGCACCACATCAAGCACTACCAGCGTGTCGCATTCCATCAGCTCGGTCATGAGCATGAGGCCCTGCGTGCCGCCATCTTCGAGGCGCACATTTTCGGGCCATGTGTAATTGGCTTGCAGGTATTCCACTGCGCGCACGCCAAATCCCTCGTCAGTCAGCAAAATGTTGCCAACGCCCATAATCAGTACTCTTTTTTGTTCCACGGTGTGCTCTCAAGTGGGGGTTGTTGCATTGGTGCGTTCGCCTGGCAACGGAGCGCGCAACGCATCTGTACAGTATGCCAAAATATTTGCGCAGGGTCTATTATGTTAGTGCGGTGGTGCGAAATTGTAGTGTGCCGGCCAGCGGTAAAAATATGTATCTGCCATGAAAAAGGGCGGGGAAAACCCCGCCCTTTATTAATGCTTGTTCAGCGCGCCTTACAGCACCTTGAACTTGTGCACTTCGTTGGTTTCTCCATCGATAACGTGCACGGCGCAAGCAATGCAGGGGTCGAAAGAGTGGATAGTGCGCAGGATTTCCACCGGGCGCTTGGGATCGGCCACGGGCGTACCAATAAGAGCTTCTTCGGCAGCGCCGAGCAGGCCCTTGTTGCACCGGGGTCCGAGGTTCCATGTGGTGGGCACGACCAGCTGGAAATTGCCGATCTTGCCGTCTTCAATACGAAGCCAGTGCGAAAGACCGCCACGGGGGGCATCCAGAATGCCTACGCCCTTGGCATTGGCAGGTACGGCGTAGTCTTCGACGATCTGCTTGTCCTTGGCAATGTTGTTTTCGTACTCGTTGAGCCAATTTTCGGTCTGCTGGGCGATAACCAGGGTCTGGATACCACGGGCAGCTGTGCGGCCCAGGGTGGAGAACAGAGCTTCGGGGCCCACGTTAAGGGCCTTCAGCACGCCGTCCACAGCGGGTTTGATGGTTTTGTGGTTCTGGCCATAGGCCACCAGTACCTGAGCGAGGGGGCCGGTTTCCATGGACTTTTCCGCGTAGCGGGGAGCCTTAAGCCAGGAATAACGGTCGGTGTCACCCATCTTGGTGAAGTAGGGCTTGGTTTCGCCTTCATAAGGCACGCGGGCTTTGTCGCCTTCGTACCAGCTGTGGCGCACATGTTCTTCGATCTTGCTGGGGTCAAATGCCTGCACAGCGCCGATCTTGCGATCATAGATGACACCGGGCTTGTACCAGCGGCTGTTAAGGTCGCGTTCACCACCAGCAGCGGGGAACTCGCCAAAAGCCATGAAGTTGTGCGTACCGCCAAGGGCAGCCCAGTCTTTGTACTGACCAGCCACCATGAGCAGATCGGGAATGTAGACCTGTTCAATGAAGGTGCGGGCCTTCTTGTACAGTTCGCGGAATTCCTTGATGCGCTGGGGGGTCAGGGCTTCGTAGCAGGTCACGCCGCCAGCAACGGTGAACTGAGTGTGCGGGTTTTTGGCGCCGAACACGGCCATACCCTTGGCAATGTCCACCTGGGCGCGCAGGGCTTCCAGATAGTGGGCAGTGGCAACCAGGTTGGCTTCGGGTTCAAGGTAGTAGCTGGAATGCCCGCCGAGGAAGTAGGCATTGGTGAAGGGGCCGAGCTGGCCGCTTTCAATAAAGGTCTTCAGTTTGGCCTGCACGGCGGCAAAGTCTTCAGTCTTGGCCGGGCGGGGCGAAATGGACTGGGCAAGCTTGGCAGCCTTGGCCGGGTCGGCTTGCAGGGCGTTGGCCACATCCACAAAGTCAAGCGCGTGCAGATGATAAAAATGCACCAGATGGTCATGCATAAACTGCATGGCCATGACCAGGTTGCGGATGTAGGTGGCGTTGGCCGGAATGGGCTTGTTGATAGCGTCTTCAAGTGCGCGTGTAGAGGCAAGGGCGTGCGTGTAGGTGCAGACGCCGCAGGTGCGCTGGGTGAAGTGCTGAGCATCACGAGGATCGCGGCCCTTCAGGATAACTTCAAGGCCGCGGAAAAGCGTGCCACAGCTGCGGGCGTCTTTGATTTTGCCGCCTTCAACTTCGACTTCAATACGCAGATGCCCTTCGATGCGGGTCAGCGGGTCCACCACAATGGGCCCGGTGTAGTTGCTCTGGGGCGTTTGTTTGATCTGGCTCATGATTCCCCCTAGTTCTGGTAGAACGGCGACATTTCGTCCCAGAAACCGGGTTCACTGCAACCAATGCAGGGATGCCCGGCAGCCACCGGCCAGTTGGTCTCATTGAAGAGAACCTTGGGACAGTTGTTGTACGTCTGCGGGCCCTTGCAGCCCACTTCGTAAAGGCACCAGCCCTTGCGCGCTTCTTCCGAATTGAAGGAGGGCGCAAATTCGCCGGCATCGAAGTGCTTGCGGCGTTCGCAAAGGTCGTGGACGCTCTGGCCGAAGAACATGAGCGGGCGGCCCAGTTCGTCGAGTTCGATCTTCTGGCCCTGCAAAAAGGCCACAAGAGCGCCTACCATGTTGAGGGGGTTGGGGGGGCAGCCGGGAATGTTGATACCCTTCACGCCCAAGCTGGCGAAACATTCGTTCACGCCCTTGGCACCAGTGGGGTTGGGCTTGGCAGCCTGAACGCCGCCGTAGCAGGCACAGGTACCAACGTTGACCACGGCCTTGGCCTTGGGCAGAATTTCTTTGCAGATGTCGTACATGGTATGGCCACCAATATAGCCATACTTGTTGTCCATACCCGTAGGAATGGCGCCTTCGACCATGCAGATAAAACCATTGGGGTTTTCCACGGCGGCATGCAGGGCTTGTTCGGCGGCTTCACCGGCGGCGGCCATGATGGTTTCGTGGTAATCAAGGGAAATGGTGTCAAGAATGACGGCATCAATGAAGGGCTTGTAGGTGCGCAGCAGCGCTTCAGAACAGCCCGTGCATTCTGCGGCGTGCAAGTACACCACCGAAGGCCGACGTCCGGTCAGCGCAGCGGCCACGTCGGAAGCGAACGAGGGGCCAAGGCCCATCGTCACCGCTACCGCCGTACAGAATTTCATGAAGTCACGGCGGCTTATGCCCTGGCGCTCTAAACGCTCTTCTCCGCCTTTTTTGCCCAGACCCACGGCAATACGCATAATAGCCTCCTGGCAAAAGTGAGTGAAAGGCTTTCGTTCGGGCTCTGCCACAGAGCCCGTTTGCGGCGCAACAAAATCGCGCCAACTCCGCGTCAAGACAGCGGCGCAACGAGGTACGAATGGCCGCGCTATCAGCGGCGCTGTCAGCAAAAGAAAATCAGCAACTCTGGCGGTGCGTTACTGCGATTTTTTATATGGCATTCCCCAAGAGCGCCACACGCCGCAAGGCGACCACCTGCTTCTTAGAATCTTATACTTCTACATGCAAACGGTCAATAGGAAGGACTTTTTTTTGTTCTCTCTTCATCAGCCATATAGTGCGCTTGCGTATACACATAAAATGGGCTTGCGTACACAATTATGGTGGTTGCCTCGCCCCTTGGCTTGCGCTACGTTGCGTGGTGCGCGGCGTAACAGCCAGAAAGCGCGGCATTTTCCAACACCAGCACAGCAGAGGACGGCATGAAAACGGAATCTCTTTGTCTGCACGCGGGCTACCAACCGGGCAATGGCGAGCCCCGGGTTGTGCCCATAGTGCAGAGCACCACCTTCAAATACTCCACCACCGCCGAAGTGGCGAAACTTTTTGACCTTGCCGAGGCTGGCTTTTTTTATTCCCGCCTGGGCAACCCCACGGTGGATGCCGTGGAGCAGAAAATTGCCGCGCTTGAAGGCGGCGTTGGTGCGCTGTGCACATCTTCTGGTCAGGCCGCCAGCATGCTTTCGTTACTCAACGTGGCCCAGAGCGGCGACCATGTGGTCAGCGCTGCAAGCATTTACGGCGGCACGTTCAATCTTTTTGCTGTTACACTCAAAAAGTTGGGGATCGAAGTTACCTTTGTGGATCAGAGCGCCTCTGACGCCGAGCTGGAAAAGGCCTTTCGCCCCAACACCCGCGCCGTGTTTGGCGAAACGCTTTCCAATCCTTCCATGGACGTGCTGGATATCGAGCGTTTTGCCAACCTGGCCCACAAACACAGACTGCCCCTGATTATAGACAATACTTTTGGCACCCCCATCCTCTGCCGCCCCTTTGAATTTGGGGCCGACATTGTGGTGCACTCCACCACCAAGTACATGGATGGCCATGCCCTTCAGGTGGGCGGCGTTATTGTGGATAGTGGTAATTTTGACTGGAAATCCGGCAAGTTCCCCGAATTTACCGAGCCCGATCCTTCCTACCACGGTCTGGTATATGCCGAGGCCTTTGGCAAGGCCGCCTATATCGTCAAGGCCCGCGTGCAGCTTATGCGCGATATGGGCTGCTGCCAGAGCGCCCAGGGGGCCTTCTACATTAATCAGGGCCTCGAAACCCTGCCCCTGCGCATGGAACGCCACTGCCGCAATGCCGAAGCCGTGGCGGAATTTCTTGCAAAGCATCCCGCAGTGGAATCCGTCAATTATCCCCGCCTGCCCGGCCATCCTCAAAAGGCCCTGGCCGACAAATATCTGCCCAAGGGATGCAGTGGCGTAATCTCCCTCTCCCTCAAAGGTGGTCGCGAGGCCGGTGCGCGCTTTATCGACAACCTCAAGATGATTTCGCTTCAGGTGCACGTGGCCGATATCCGTACCTGCGTGTTGCACCCCGCCAGCTCCACCCACCGCCAGCTGACCGACGAACAGCTGCGTGAAGCCGGCATCACCCCCGGCATGGTGCGCCTCTCTGTGGGCGTTGAGCATGTGGACGATATTATCGCCGATCTCGACCAGGCCCTTACACGCTAAGGTCTTTTTGGCCGCTGACTGCGTCAGGCGGGTTTTCTGTTTGGGTCATGAACTTCTGTGTGCACTCCCCCGCACAGAAAGCCCGCCTTTCTTGTCAGCGGACAAAAATCCTTTTAGCGCCTAGGGAAGTGTGGGGAGGCGTTGGGCAGCGCGGAGCAGGACGTCAAAAAATAAAAAAGGTTGTGGAAATCGGCCAGAATTCCGGCCAGTTTCTCACAACCTTTTATAAATTTAGCAATCTGCCTTTGCAGTCTAGCGTCTGTACCCCATGCTGCGGCGAATCTTTTTGGGATCGCCCTTGCCATCAAATCCCGCTTCAATAAGGCGTTCTGCCATGTAATCACGGGCGTTGCGGCTTGTGCCGCCCATGACAACGGCGATCAGGCGCGTGCCACCACGTTGGGCAGTGACTATCAGATTATAGCCAGAGGCCACTGTCCAACCAGTTTTGAGGCCATTGACCCCCCGCACAGAGCCAAGCAGGGCATTGGTATTGGACATTTGTCTGTTTCGGTGCCTGAACACGCGGGTGCTGTGAAAACTTTGTGCGCTGGGATGGGCGCGCAGGTAGGCCCGAGCAAGGGTAGCCATGTCGCGTGGGGTGGTGCGCTGCCCTGCAGCGGGCAGGCCTGTGGGATTTTTAAATTCTGTGCGCTTCAGGCCAAGACTGCTGGCCTTTTGATTCATGGCGCGCACAAACTGCCGTTGGTTGCCGCCCACGCGTAGCGCAAGAGCCGTGATGGCGTCGTTGCCCGATGCCACGGCAGAGCCCGTGAGCAGTTGCCGCACTGCAACACGTTCGCCGTTGCGCAGATGCATGGAGGAGCCACCCACCTTGGAAGCGGCGGGAGTGATGCGAATCTTTTCGTCCAGAGTCAGGCGTTTGGCCCTCACGGCGTCCAGAGTCAGAAACATGGACATGACCTTGGTCAGCGATGCGGGAGGAATGGACATGTCGGCATTTTTTTCAAAAAGCACCTTGCCTGTGTCCATGTTTATCAAAATGGCAGCCCGTGCCCCCCTTGCCGCCAGCGCATCTGGGGCACCTGTAAACAGGGCAAGGCACAGTACGCATAAAAACACACTGAATGCGGTCATGCGTTTCAGTGTGCTGCCCACCGCAAAACCGTGTGCCCCGGGTACAAAACCACCAGTGCCGTTGTATGATTGTGCTAACTTATCCATTGTGCCTGTAAGTGCAGTTGCCTTCTTCCACAGCCTGAATGGCAAAGGCCAGCAGTACAGGACCAGCAATAAGGCCCACGGGGCCAAAGCTGGCCATGCCGCAAAGAATGGCGATTATCAGTACAAAGAACGGAGCCTTGATGCCCTGTTGTAAAAAGAGGGGGCGCAGCACGTTGTCTACGCCAGCAACAACCACAGTGCCCCACAGGGCAAGACCCACGGCAGCCATGCCATTGCCTGTAAACCAGAGCGAGAGACAGAGTGGAACCCACACAATGGCAGTGCCAATAACAGGAATGGGCGCAACCAGTGTGGCCAGCAATCCCCAAAAGGCGGGCTGCCGAACGCCAGCCACGGCAAAGGCTACGCCGCACAAAACGCCCTGGGCCGCTGCCACCAGTACAATGCCCAGCAAAATGCCGCGCAAGGCCCGGTGGATGGCCGTGGTAAAACGGGCCAGCATGGATTGGGAGATGTGAAATATCCGCCCGGAAATTTTGCGTATATGGCGGGCATAGCAGGTAAAAATAACAGTAAGCGTAAAAAACAAAAAGCCCGTCCACAGCACTGTCATGGTTCCGCCAAGAAAATCCACGCTTCTACTGAGCAACAGGCTCATGGCATCGCCAAAAAATGCGTCCAACTTTTGCAGAAAGTCGCTGACCATTTTTTCCATGCGGGGATATTCTGCCAGACTTTGCCGCCATTGCTGTATGTTTGCCACCCATTCGGGTGGCAACTGAAAGTTGTTGGCCTGTAATTCGCGCAAACGTTCAAAGCCCGCCGCTGCTTGCGGCGTAACCAGCAGGGCCAGCATGGCAATGGGAACAAGAATGGCAGAAAGAAGTATGGCAATGTAGGTGTAAAGCGGCAGGCTGCTTGAAAGGGCTACCCTGAACTTGCGCCAGCGAATCTGACCAGCGGTGTTTTCAAGCCGTTTGCGCCACTGGCGGCCTTTTTTCTGCAAGGCGCGGTAGAGCGGCAGCGAAAGGCACGACAGGCAGGCGGCCATAAAAATGGTTACGGGGTTGCGCCAGAGCAGCAGATATAATGCGAGCGCAGCCAGAATATAGAGCAGACGCGGCAGCGTTAGGGTCATAGTAGGCCTTGGGTTGTGTCGGCGTTAAAGTAAGGCTTCGCCGGAACATGGAAACGCAAAAAGATAGCAAACGCGGGCAGGGTCTGCCAAGGGGCTCACAATCACAAATGCGCCTGGCAGAATATTTGTAGCCCGCAGTTCTTTTGAGGGGTGCGCCAGTGGCGTGCAGACGGCTGGTTAACCGGCTACACCCCTTTCAATCGGCGCGCTCCGCTACTCTGCGGTTGCGCAGAGAGGCCAGAGCGCGCCATTATGGTGCACTGCGGTAAGGTTTGCGCGTTGCCGCGCTACGGAAAAAAGGGGATGCGCCGTATCTGCGAGCCCGCTAGGGGCAGAATCGGCAGTGGCAGGGGCGGGGCCCCGGCCTTAGTTCAGCACATTGCTGCCTTTGAAGCTGATACCGGTCACTTCGTAGGTAACGCGGCCACGCGGAATATCCACGGTAACTTCGTCGCCCACTTCGCGGCCAAGCAGGGCCTGACCCACGGGCGAAAGAAAGGAAATGGAGCCCTTGGCAGGGTCGGCCTCGTCGGGGCCAAGAATGGTAAAGGAGCGGGCATCGCCGCTGTCCACATCTTCTACCTCAACGGTAGAGCCAAAGATAACCTTGTCGCCCTTGAGGGTGTCGAGATCGACCACCTGGTAGAGCGCCATGCGCGATTCAATGTATTTGATGCGGGCTTCAGCCATGCCCTGACGTTCGCGTGCGGCGTCATATCCGGCGTTTTCACGCAGGTCGCCTTCTTCACGGGCTTCCTTGATGGCCTGGATGATGGCGGGCCGTTCGCTCTTAAGGCGGGCCAGTTCGTCTTCCAGCTTTTTGTAGCCTTGCACGGAAATGGGGATGCTTGTCATGGTTGCCATAATCTGACCTCACAAACGAAAAAAAAGCGCCGCTGCCCAGGCAGCGGAGCAAGCAAATGGGGGTATTTTTCCGAAAAAACGGCTGTACGGGCAGCAGTGAACTGAATGCGAACTCCGGCGGTGAATCCGGCAAAGATCCGTAACAGCAAACTTACCCTAACCACTGCGCACGAAACGGTCAAGTACCGAAGTATGCGGGCTGGAGAAGATCACAGGGGTGTCATGCAGTTGTAGTAGATTGTCATGATGTTGAGGCTTGCGCGGTGGAGAGCCAGCGTATATGTTGCAGTTGCGACCTGCACGCAGGCAGCCTGTGAAGTACTGGAATGGCTGCCAGGGGTGTGCGGTTTGAGCATTACAATAAACACCTGCATGAACAACGACAGACTATGAAAAAATATTTGCGTTATCTTGGAACCGTGCTGGTCACGGCGGTGTTTCTTCTTGCCATATATCTTCTGTATCATAAGCTTAAAAGTTACAGTCTTGCTCAGATACGAGAAAGTATAAGTCAGATTTCCAATGGGCGCATTCTCTTTTCTGTGCTGCTTATGGTGGTCAATTACATAATTCTTGTGGGTTACGACTGGCTGGCACTCAAGGCCATTCACAAAGACCTGCCCCTGCCCCGTGTGGGGCTGGTTTCGTTTGTGGGACAGGCAGTAAGTTACAATTTTGGGGCCCTGCTGGGCGGCACAAGCGTGCGCTACCGTTTTTATTCTGCCTGGGGCTTCTCGCTGGTAGAGATTGTGCGGCTTGTACTTATGCTTGCCGTAACCTTTTGGGTGGGCGCACTCGGCCTGTGCGGGCTCATCTTTATTGTCAGCCCGCCCACCATTCCCGATGATCTGCTGGCCAAGATGCCCCTTACCGATGTGCGGGTTCTTGGCGTGGTGCTGCTGCTCATTGCCTGCTCGTACCTGATTCTGTGCTGTACGGTGCGTAAACCCGTGCATCTTTTTGGCAAGGAATTTGTTTTTCCCCCGCCGCATATTGCCTTTGCCCAGGCCATCGTTGCCGGGGTGGATATTATCGCCGCAGCTGGCTGCATGTATGTGCTGCTGCCGGGCGACATGGGTATTGGTTTTCTCGATTTTCTGCCCAGCTACCTCATGGCTCAGGTGGCCGTGGTGCTTACCCATATTCCCGGCGGGGTGGGTGTTTTTGAGCTGGTCATTCTGCACCTTACCCACACCACGCAGGCTCAGGCCGTTTTTGCGGCGGTGCTGCTGTTCCGCATCATTTACTTTATCATTCCCCTGCTGGCCGCCGCCGCGTTGCTGGCCATATACGAAGTGCGTCAGCGCAGCGACATGCTGCGCGAAACCGGGCGCTGGCTTTCGGTGCTTTCGCACTCCATTTCTGCCTACCTGACCTTTGCGGCGGGCGTTATATTGTTGGTGTGCGCCATGCTGCCGCCCGGCAAGCACATGCTGCACGCCCTGCGCGGCATGATTCCTTATGAGGCGCTTGCCATCGGGCATTTTATTACAGCCATCGCGGGCGCGACCCTGCTTTTTGTTTCCTACGGGCTTGAGCGCCGCCAGTCGCGGGCTTTTCTGCTGGCGGTATCGTGTCTGGGGCTGGGCATTGTGGGGGCGCTGCTTAACGGTTTTTCGTGGCTCACAGCCAGCATGGTAAGCATTGTGCTGCTGGCCGTGTGGTTTGCCCGCAGGCGTTTTTATCGCTCGTCATTTTTTTGGGAAGAGCCCATTCCCGCTTACTGGCTGTTTGGCGCACTGGGCGTTCTGGCGCTGGCTGGCTCATTTGCCTGGGCGCTGTACCATCCCTCGTGGAACAAGGCTGCGGCCTGGGGATTTGACCGCCCGCACATGGCCGCGCAAATTCTGTTTGATTTTCTGGGCATTGCCGTGGGGCTGGCGCTTTCGTGGATATGGCGCGTCAGCTTGCGAATTCGTGCCCGCAGACAAAAAGCTGCCCAGAATTGATACGCGCGTGAGCGCCCTGGGCTTTGCTGTAATTGCCTAAATTTAAATGAAAATGCGGCCTTCCGTGAGATACGGAGGGCCGCATTGTTTTTGCGAATGGTTTTGTAACTCGCTTGTGCCAGTGGGGCCGCGTGGCTGGCTTTTATGCTGGGGCTTGAATCTGCGGCGCTGCAAGGTTGGGCGGCCACACTGAGCGCGTAGCAGCCAGAGCCTCTGGCAGTTTTTCAATAAGTTCAGCAATCTGCGTGCCGGGGGTGGGGGCGCAGTGCTGGGCCAGCATCCGTGCCATGCGGGCCGCCGCTGTGCAGGACTCGCCCATGCTGGCACTGTCCATGTTGGCATGGCCGCACAAAAAGGCCGTAGCCAGCCCGGTTACCAGATCGCCCGTGCCGCCAATGCACTCCATGCTGGCAACCGAGGGGGCGTCTACTGTGGCCGCAATCTGCCCATCCAGCACGATATAATCTTTTGATCCCTTGATAATCATGTTTTTCGGGCAGTTGGCGTGCTCAAGGGCGCGCAGCAACAAGGGCGGCACGTCGTCCTCTTGCGCCAGCAAAAAGCCCCGCGTGTAAAAAGGGTGGGGAGCTTTTTCATCCGCCAAAAAGGCCAGCTCGCCCAAGTCCGGGGTAAAAAGATCGTAGGCATCGGCATAGCCGCTCATTTTTGCCACATACATAAAGCCCGCATCGGCCACCATGATGGGTCGCGCGGGCAGATCCTGCACGGCCATGAGTATGCGGTTGTGCCAGTCCTGATCGGGAAAAAGATAGTGGAAGGTCAGGCCAGTGGGGGAAAGCTGCGCAATATTTTGCTCCAGCCATGCGTAGATGGCGCGGCTGCCAGCGCCAGAGCCGGGGTCGCCCGCCAGCAACAGGCGCGGCGGGGCCACGCAAAGCTCCTCACAGGCCAGAATTGCCGTGGCCGCCAGCGCCGCAGTGCCGCGCTGTACGGGCACAGCCTGACCGTCGGGCAGGTGGAGCAGGCCGTCCGCCACAGTGCTTGGGCCTTCAAGCCCCGCAGTGCAAAGCGCAAAGTCCGGGTCGGGCACGGTTCCCACTATGTACCACATGCAACGTGCCTCCGCAGTTCTTCAAAGGCTTTTTGCAGGCTGTAGCAGCACAGGGTCTGCCCCATGCTCAGGGGGGACGGGGCTTCATCAAGCCGCAGTCCGCACAGCTTGTGGGCCACCCACGGCACATCGGGGCAGCCGCCACCAGAAATGTTCACAATGCGTCCGTCGGCAGTATCAAGGGTAATTTTCATGTTGGCGGCGCGCACCATGATCCAGCGGTTGTCCAGATGTTTGATCTGATAGAGCGATACCGGCTCCAGCAGCACATCGTGGGCGCTCACCACCTGGATGGGCCGCAGGCCCTCCCGCTCCAGCGTTTCCATCACGCGCGCCTGACGCACCAACTCAAACACCACCACCATGTCGCAGCCCGTGCGCAGCTCTGGCGGTGGCCCCTTGACTTCAACTTCAAGCCCGGCAGCGCGCAGCAGGCGCTCGGCGCGTATAACCTCGCCCGTGTGCTCAAAAACCAGCAGGCCCCTGTCGTTTACGCTGTGCTTGCCTGTATCGAGATGTTTGACCTTGCCCGTGCTGGCGGGCAAAAACACGCCGCGCAGCCTTTGGGCAAGCCCGTGCAGCAATCCGCCCTGTGGTTGGCTATGCGTCATCAGTTCTCCAGAAACGCTGGCCCGCCTCATAAAGTTAGCGGGTAGGAAAAATTGGGCTGCACAGTAGCGTGCAAAATTTTATTCAATGTCGCACAGGCGCGGGCGGCAGTACTTGCCCGCGCCTGTGTGCTTTACAAAGGCTGTCAGGCCTTGGTGACATCGAGGCGCGTCACGCCGTCGTTTTCAGTCGTTGTGGCCACGTTAAAGCCCCGGTTGCGGGCTGCGCGGCTAACATTTTCAAGGCTGGCGTCGTTATCGACCAAAACGCAGAAAGGCCCCTGAGCATCGCCCTTGACTGCGGTAAGAAACATGAGCACAGGCTGCGGGCAGGAAAGGCCCCTGGTGTCAATGGTAGTGGACATTACGCGCCTCTCTTGCAGTTGAAAAAGCCGATGCAAAGGCAGATGGCAAGCCCCGCAAGGGTAGCAGCCATGCCGTGAGGGCCAACACCAGCGGGGCTGGAGGCCAGACCAAAGTTGTGCGCAACGGCGGTTCCCACTATAAGGCCCACGGCAAAAACGGCGGCATCGTTGTCGCCCTCGCCAGCCATAAAGAGCTGGCGGCCAGGGCAGCCCCCGGCCAGCGCAAAGGCCAGACCGGCGGTGGCCATGCCAAGGAAGTTCCACAGGTTGTCGGGCTGGGCAATGGGCTGGTTTTCAAAGCCGGGTTTGAACGTGCCAAAGTACAGGTTCAGCACTAGGGCCGCGCCCAGCATGGCAAGAAAACCAAGGGCAAGATGCCACTGCTTGAACAGCAGCACGTCGCGCAGCGCACCCATGGTGCAAAAACGGCTGCGCTGAGCCATAAAGCCCACAATCAGGCCCACCCCAATGGCAAGAATAAAGGGCGCGTGTTGCGCACCAGGGCCTTTGACAGAGTAAAAAAGCACGCCGCTCTGCGGCTGCTCTGCGACCTGTGGATTAAGCAGATAGAGCGCCACAAACGAGAGCATGAGGCCGGGCAGCACAAGGCCCGAAATTTTGCTCTGCCCCTGGCTGCGGCCAAGGGAAAAGCCCATGCGGAAAAATACCGTGCCAATGCCCACGCCGCAGATCAGGCCCGCAAGGCCAAACAGGGCAAAGGCATCGCCACCGGCCAGCCGCAGAATGACGCGCCACGGGCAGCCCAGAAAAACCAGGGCGCCGATACCGGCAATGCCGCCGAGCAAAAAGCGGGTGATGGGGGCCGAGCCGCCGCGCGGCTTGTATTCGCCAAAGGCCAGCGCTGCGCCAAATGCGCCAAGCACCATGCCCATGATTTCTGGCCGCAGATATTGCACAACGGCAGCGCGGTGAAAGCCCAGTGCGCCCGCGATATCGCGGTTAAAGCAGACCACGCAGATACCCATGTTGCCGGGGTTGCCCGACTGCTGCAACAGCACGGCAAGCACGCCGAAAACAAGTCCGGTGGCAACTATGCCCGTTGTGGTGGAAAAAAAGTTGAAGCCTGGTTTCATGAAATCCTCCTTTTTAGGGCCACAGGCCCGTGACAAAGCCGATGGTGAACCGGCAACGCGAACGGAGGATTGGGCTGATCAGGGGTGCAAGGCAAAAAAACCATGCTCCAGACACAAACCGGGCCGCCGCTCGCGCAAGCTCCACAACGTGGAGCCCATTGCTGTGCGTCAGGTTTTGCGTTTGGGCATGGTTTCCTCTGCTCTATGTAGCGCGCCGCGCAGGTCTGAATTCTGGCGGGCGGCGAGATGATGGTGTCTGTGCTGTTCTTATCCTGCCTGCGGGTTCGATTCAAGGCCGCAAGGGCCATTTTGTAAAATGTAGCTGCGGTATCAGGATGCGGTGGTGAGGCTCACGCTGTCTTCGCCGTCGCGTTCGGCCAGCATCACGTCCACATGCTCCTGCTTGCTGGTATTGATGATTCTGCCCACGTAATCGGCGTGGATGGGCAGCTCGCGGTGTCCCCGGTCGATGAGGGTCAGCAGCTCCACGCAACGGGGGCGGCCATAGTCGAGCAGGGCCTCGAGCGCTGCGCGTATGGTGCGGCCCGTGTAGAGCACGTCGTCAACCAGAATGATGACCTTTTCGTCAACACTTTCGGTAATGTGCGACTGGCCGATGCTGGGCTTGCCCACAAGGCTTGTCCAGTCGTCGCGGTACAGGTTGATGTCGAGCGTGCCCAGGGGCACGGTGTGGCCAAGGCGGGTTTGCAGCAGGGCCGCAAGGCGGCGGGCAAGGTCTGCGCCGCGTCGTTCAATGCCAACAAGCATTACTTCCTTGCAAGCGGCGTGGCGTTCTAATATTTGCGAGGCGAGGCGTTCAAGCACGCGCGCCATTTCGTCTTTTTCCAGTAACAGGGTCGTGGACATGATTCCTCCAAGGGTGGATATGCCTGCCATTCTAGCCGTTTTCGCCCTTAAAGAAAAGCCCTGTGGCAATTGACAAGCCCCACGCATGACCTTAGTTAGTAAAACACCCGAATCATGGAGGACGTATGATCGAATTGACCGACAGCGCCCGTAAGGAACTGGATTCGTTCTTTACCGGCAAGAAAAAGGAACCCATCCGGGTCTATATGACCGCAGGTTGAGGCGGCCCGCGCCTTGCCCTGGCTCTGGATGAGCCTAACGACCAGGATCAAACCGAGGAACAGGCCGGCTATACCTTCTGCATCAACAAAGATCTTGTTGGCGAAGTGCAGGGTGTAAAGATTGATTTAACCTACATGGGCTTTGCGATTGAACCCGTAGTGCCCTTCGCTTCTGATGGCAACAGCGGTGGTTGCAGCAGCTGCTCAAGCGGCTGCGGCAGCAACGCGTAAGGCGGGGTGGTTCCCGCTGGCCGGAAGAAGCTGGCCAGCCTGTTTTTCGTTACTCTACAATATATAATATATCGAGTTATCGAAAAACATCGGAGGAACCATGCTTGAACTGACCGAAAGCGCCCAGAAGGAACTGGCGGCCTTTTTTGAAGGTAAAGAAAAGAGCACCATTCGCGTATACCTCGCCCCCGGCGGTTGCAGCGGGCCCCACCTGGCCCTGGCACTGGACGCCGCCACGGATGAGGACATGAGCGAAGATCAGGGTGGGTTCACCTTCTGCATCAACAAGGAGCTTCTTGCTCAGGTTGAAGGCGTGAAGATTGACCTCTCTTACTCTGGCTTCACAGTTGAGCCTACAGTTCCCCTGCCCCAGACGGGCGGTGGTTGCGGCGGCTGCTCCGGCGGCTGCGGACACTAGGAGCAAATGACTTGTAAACCGGGTGGTAGAAAGCTGCCGCCCGGTTTACTGTTTCATGACCACACTTGCGTGGTCGTGTCGGGGGCGGCGCAGGCTGCCCCCGGCGTTGTTATATAACCCCCCACAGGTTCATGGATAATTTCGGCGCACTGCTCTCAAGCAACGACAGGCAGATATATCTGGAACGCAGCGGCATGGTTACGCGCTGCCGCCTTGCCTGTGAGGCTCTGGACAAAGGGCGCAGCGTAGCCCTTGTGGCCCGCAGCCGCGAAGAATTCAACGCGGCCCGATCCCTCGCCACTCTTTTTTCTCCCGAAATTTCGCTGGCAGATCCCAGCCATGTGCGCCCGGTGTGGCAGCAGCCCTGTCTGGGCTTGCCAGCGCTGAGCCAGTGGCAGGACAAACCCTCGTGGGCGGCTCGCCTGGCTGCCCTGTACGCCCTGAGCCTGGGCAGACCCCGCGTGCTTGTGGTCAGCGTAGAGAGTCTGCTGCTGCGCTACATGCCGGTCAATTTTTTTCATTCCCGCACGCTCGAAGTAGGCAAGGGCAGCGATTACGCGCCAGAGCTGCTGCTCGAGCAGGCCGTGGAATGGGGCTACGAGCGGGTTACCATGGTCACGCGCCCCGGCGAAATGGCCCGGCGCGGCGATATTCTTGACCTGTACCCCGCAGGCTATGCGCGGCCCGTGCGCCTGGAATTTTTTGGCGACACGCTGGAAGAAATGCGGTTTTTTGATGCCGAAACCCAGCGTTCGCTTCAGGGCTGCGATGAGCTGACCCTGCTGCCCGTGAGCCCTCTGGCCTTTGACGCACGCGAGATTGAGGCCACACGTACGCGCTTTGACCGCATGTTTGCCGAAGGCCGCATTGGCGAAAATGATTGTTATTCCTTTAAAAAAACGCTGGATGCCGGCGGGGCAGGGCTGTTGCCCGGCTGCGCCGCAGAAGCCCCAAGCCTTTTTGAAGACTGGCTGCCGCAAGACTGTCTGTGGCTCTTGCCCGGCGAGGCCGACAGTGCCGAGGCTCTGCGCGATGGCCGCCTTGCCCTCAAGGAAAGGCTGGAAGCCGAAGATTCCCCCTTGCCGCAACCGGCATCGCTGGCACTACGTAAAAGCTCGCAGCCCGCGCCGTGGAATGCCTTTCAGCGCGTGTATGCCGAGCCCCTCGTCATGGGCGTGGAAAAAAGCGGCCTGGATTTTGCGGAAAGACCCCTGCATTCGTTCAGCGACCTGTTTCCACTTGCTGGCGCGCAGGATCGCCCCTGGCAGCACCTTGCCGGGGCGCTCAAGGAATGGCAGGGCGCACGCAGGCAGGTGGTGCTGAGTTTTTCATCGGGCCGAAGCCGCGCCAAGTTTTTGAAGCTGGCAGAGCAGGACGGCATCGTTCCCGCCCAGCGCTACGCCTCAGACCAGCGCGGCCTGTTTGCCCTTGTTTCGCCATACCGTCAGGGCGCTGATCTGGCATGGGACAACGCCCTGGTGCTGGGTGAGGATATTCTGTATCCCAAGGCCGAAAAAACGCCCCGCGTTTCTTCGCGCGTGTTCAAGGGGCTGGATTCATTTGACGATCTCAAGCCCGGCGACCTTATGGTGCACCGCGATTACGGCATTGGCCGTTTTGCTGGCCTGCACCACATGGATGTGAACGCCGTTGCCAACGATTTTCTGCTCATCGAATATTCCGGGCGCGACAAGCTCTATGTGCCTGCCGACCGCATGGGGCTTATCCAGCGGTTCAAGGGCTCGGAGGGTGTGGAACCCGCGCTTGACCGCCTTGGGGGCACTGGCTGGACTTCGGGCAAGGAAAAAGCCCGCAAGGCCATTGAAAAAATTGCCGCCGATCTGGTGGAAATGTACGCTTACCGCAAGGTGACCAAGGGCTTTCGCTACGATCCGCCGGGTGAGCTATACCACGAATTTGAAGCCACCTTTGGCTTTGAGGAAACCCCCGATCAGGCCAAGGCCATTCAGGATGTGCTGGACGACATGGACAAGTCGCAGCCCATGGACAGACTTGTGTGCGGCGACGTGGGTTTTGGCAAAACCGAGGTGGCGCTGCGGGCCGCCTTTCGCGCTGCCTCAGAGGGGCGGCAGGTGGTATTGCTTTGCCCCACCACGGTGCTTGCCGAACAGCACTATCAGACCTTTCGCGCGCGTCTGGCGGGTTTTCCCGTCAATGTGGGGCTGCTCAGCCGTTTTGTAACGCGGCCCAGGCAAAAGGAAGTGCTCAAGGCTGCGGCCACGGGGCAGGTGGATATTCTTATCGGCACACACCGCGTGCTTTCAAGCGACGTAAAGCTGCCCAATCTGGCCCTGCTCATTCTTGACGAAGAACAACGCTTTGGCGTGCGCCACAAGGAAAAACTCAAGGCGCTGAAAAAGAACGTGGACGTGCTCACCCTCACGGCCACGCCCATTCCGCGCACCTTGCAGCTCTCCATGTCGGGCATACGCGAGCTGTCTATTATCGAAACAGCCCCGCAAGACCGCAAGCCCGTAGCCTCGGCTGTGTTGCGGCGCGATGATTCTGTACTGCGCAAGGTGCTGGAGCGCGAAATTGAGCGCGAGGGGCAGGTTTTCTGGGTATACAACCGCGTGCAGGGACTGGAGCGGGTGGCAGAATACGTGCGCACGCTTGTGCCCACAGCCCGTGTGGGTATGGCCCACGGGCAGATGACCGAAACAGAGCTTGAAGACACCATGCACAAATTCTGGCACGGCGAGCTCGATGTGCTGGTGTGCACTTCCATTGTAGAATCCGGGCTGGATTTTCCCCGTGCCAACACTTTGGTGGTGGATCAGGCGCAGATGTTTGGCCTTGGGCAGCTGTATCAGCTGCGTGGCCGTGTGGGCCGTAGCGACAGGCAGGCGTATGCCTTTTTTGTCGTGCCTGATGCGGAGCGCCTTACCTCCATTGCCGAGGAGCGCCTGCGCATCATTATGGATATGGACTATCTGGGCGCGGGCTTTCAGGTTGCCATGGAAGACCTGCGCCTGCGCGGCGCGGGCAATATTCTTGGCGAAGTGCAGTCGGGTCACATGTGCCGCGTGGGGCTTGATCTGTACCTTGAAATGCTCGAAGAAGCCGTGGGCCGCCTTAAGGGCACGCCCGAAGCCCATACGGTGGAAACGGAACTTACTTTGGGCTTGCCTGCGCATATTCCCGCATCGTACATAGAAGACGGACGCGAGCGTTTGCGTTGCTACAAAACGCTTACCTCTGCCGCTGGCGGGGCCGCGCGCGAAGAAGCCGCCCTGGGCATTCGTGACAGGTTTGGCCCCTTTCCTGAAGAGTTGCGCAATTTTCTCGCGGTGCTGGACTTCAAGCAGTTCCTCACCGAATTGCAGGTTCAAAAGGCTGATGTGCACATCAACCATGTGCGTCTGGTGTGGCCCGATGGGCAGACTGCCGTGCAGCCAGAGCGCATTGTGGCCCTCACCGCCTCCATGAAGGACGCGCGCATGCTGCCCCCCGCAGGTCTGCACCTGCCGCTGCCCGCAGACATTCCCTTTGCCCAGGGGCTGGACAAACTGCGCGCCGCCCTTGAAGGCATTCGGGTAACGGCCAGTGCCTAACTGCCGCAGACTGGCGCTTTGCGGGCAAAACAACGGCCTGATCATGAAACTGTCATGATTATATGGAACTTATGGTGAACCGATTCATGCAGACCTTCGTTTCCCTTGCGCATCAGATACGAACCCATGCACTGCCTGCGGCGGTGCTGCGTCCTGTGCGCCCGTTGTGCATGGCGCTGGCCTGCTGCTGTTGCCTGCTGCTTGCCGCCTGTTTTGAAGCCCGCCTGCCCGATGGCGTGGTGGCAACCGTCAACGGCGAGTCCATTACCCTGCGCAGGCTGCAAACGTTGCTCGACAGCCGTTCGCCTTCGCTGGGGGTCATGCGCACACCTTCGCTGGAGAACATGCGGCGCGAATACGGTGAGGCCCTGGGAACGCTGATTATTTACGCCCTGGTACGGCAGGATTTACAGCGGTTGCAGATGGCCGTGAGCCCTGTGGCGCTGGATGGCGCTGTTACAGAAGTGAAAAATGACTATGGCGGTGGTGACGGGCTTGATAAGTATCTGGCTGAAGAGTCGCTTGATCCTGCCGAATGGCGCGCCTTGTTGCTCGACCATCTTTCCATGCTAGCCTTTGAGAAAAAGGTGCTTGCCTCGGGTATACGGATTTCGCTGCCTGAATTGCGCGACTACTATCAGACCCACGAAGAGGATTTTCAGATGCCCGAAACCCAGCGCGTTTGCCTTATTTCGGCAGAATCGCGCAAGGATGTGGAGGGCTTTTGTGCTGTTTTTCCCGGCGGCATGGGCGAAGCGCGTAAAAAGGTGCAGCTTCAGTGTCTGAATGTGCGCACTGGCGATCTGCCCCAAAGCTGGCAAAAGGCAGCGACGGCTCTCAAGCCCGGCCAATGCGCCCCCCCGAGGCAGGAAGATGGCCTGTGGCGCGGGCTTGCCCTGATTGAAAACCGTTCGCCCAGCCAGATGAATCTGGCAGAAACGTATCCAATTGTAGAGAGCGTTTTGCGCGAGCAGAAAATGGCTGAGGCCTTTGAGGCCTGGCTTGAAAAGGCACTGGCAACGTCGACTATCCAGGTTGCTGCAGACATCAAGGCCGATCTGCTGGCCGTGCCCACAGACAATGCTACGGGGCAGGGCGGAGGGGCTCCGGCCTCGTCTGGAGCAAGCAACGGGCAGGAAGATTCAAAGTCCATGCCCCCGCCACACGACGAGGTATATGAAGGTGATTTTCCCGAAGGCAGGGCGGGGGGCGGCACGCTTGAAAATTCCGCACATACCCCCGAAAATGGTGCTGCCACAAAGTCTGCCCAGGAGCATATGCGCAAACGCGATGGGTATTCTGGAAAAAAACATTGAATAATTGGTGCAGTACGGCCCAGTGCCTGCGGCTTTTGCCACGGCACGGGTGCTCGCATTGCATATTGCGCTGGATTGGGATATAATTTTCCAGATAAAGCGCGGGATTTTTGCGCGCAATCAGGGAGTATACTGTGAGAAAGACGCTTGTTTTTGCGCTTGTTATCTGTTTTATGACCGCATTTGGCGCTCAGGCTGCCCAGATTAACAAGGTGGCAGCCGTGGTAAACGGTCAGGTTATCACCATGTTTGACTTGCAAAAAAATGCCGTTCCCGACCTTATGCGGGCACGCGTCAATCCCAATGATCCAGCTCAGGCCAAAGCTATTGATACCATTCTGCGCAAGGCGCTGGACGGCATGATCATGGATATTCTGGTGGTTCAGGAAGCCAAGCGGCTCAAGATTTCCATTTCTCCCTCTGATGTGGATGCCGAAATCACCAAGATCATGAAGGGTAACAACCTTACCAAGCAGCAGTTTGAAGAAAAGCTTGCGCAGCAAAAAACCTCCATTGGCGAGCTGCGCAAAAATATTGAAAAAACACTGATTCGTCAGCGTGTTATGGCCATGGAAGTGGGGCGCCGCGTTGTTGTTACCCCCGAGGAAATCAAGGCTTATTACGATTCGCATAAAGACACCATGTACGACCGCACCGGTTTGCACATGGCCTTGCTTGTATATCACCCCAATGCCAATGCTGCGGCCCTTGCGGCGCAGATCAAGTCGGGCGCTGTTTCGTTTGAAGAAGTGGCCCGCAAGTACTCCATCGCCCCCAACAGGGAAAAGGGCGGTGATATGGGCTTGGTTGAATGGGACAAGCTTAACCCCGAGTGGGAAGCGCGCCTCTCTACCATGAAGCCCGGTGATGTCACTGATGTATTTGAGCTTCAGGGGCGCAAGGCGCAGGTGCGTCTGTACCGCCCCGGCGGCGGCGAAATGAAGCTGCTCACCTTTGAGCAGGCCAAGCCCATGATTGACGGCATTCTGCGCCAGCCCAAGGCCATGGAGCGCTTTGAAGACTATACCAATCAGCTTCGTAGCAGGGCTGTTATCGACATCAGAATGTAGTGGGGCCGCTACGGGCGGTTCCGGCTTTTTGCTGGCAACAGCCGCCCACCAAGGGCGGCAAGACCATTATCGAGGCTTTACATGACCTTAGTGGAATTGGGCGCTGCTTTGCGCGTTGAGCGCGAAAAGCGGGGTCTGGACATGGAAGACGCGGCTAACAAGCTGAAAATCAGCGCCCGTCTTCTGCGCGCTCTGGAGGAAGGGGACGAGTCGTCCTTGCCCCCTCTGGCGTACACCAAGGGCTTCATACGCTCATACGCTTCATACGTGGGCCTTTCGGCAGAAGAAGTCAGCGATGCGCTTGGCGTACTTGAAGCTGCGACCGAACCCACGGCCCCGCAAAACGTTTACGAACCAGAAATGGTTCTTACCCCCCGCCGCAACCTCAAGCCCTTGCTGGCTGGTGTGGTGATGGTGGGTATTGTGGGGGCAATGGTTTTTGCCTGGCAGCAGGGCGCACTGGACTTTTTGGGCAGACAGACGCGCCGATTGGCGCAACCTGCGCCCATGCAAAGTGCTGAATCTGTTGATCCCGGCAATCTGGCTGGCCGCTCTGCACCTGTTGCTGCGGCCCCGGCTACGGGCCCTGCATCTGGTCAGGCCGCTGCCCCAGTGGCAGCCACCGCAGGCAAGCCCTCTGGTTCTGCCACGGCTTCTGCCCCGACCGCGCAGGCTCCGGCCAGTGCTGGCGCCCCTGCGGGTCCGGCTGCTCAGCCCGCCGCTGGTTTGCCCCCGGTGCGCGGTGCTGCGGCCACTGGTGCGGCTCCAGCAGGCGCACCGGCTTCGGCCCCGACTGCTCCAGTTCAGACCGCTTCTGGCCTGGCAGCTTCTGGTCAAACTGTTCCGGGCCAGGCCGCCACAGTTCAGGCTGGCGAAGCGCAGCCCGGCACACACAAGCTTATCATTACCGCTACCGAAGAATGCTGGATCCACTCCAGTGCCGATAGAACCGATACCCGTCAGTTTTCTTTGCGCAAGGGCGACACCTTTGCCCTTACCTTCAGCAAAAGTCTGGAACTCAAGCTCGGCAATGCTGGCGGCGTGCGTCTGCGGTATGATGGAGAAGAACTGCCCCCGGCAGGGCAGAGCGGTCAGGTGCGTAACCTGACGTTTCCCCCAGCGGACAGACAATGACCGAATGGGCAGATCACGCGCTTGTGCTGCGTATTGGGCACTTTCGCGAATCAGATCTGTGGCTGAAAATGCTTTGTCGCAAACACGGCCTGCTGACGTTGTTCGCCTTTGGCGGCAGCCGCAGCAGGCGTCGTTTTTGCGGCTGCCTCGATGTACTCAACAGTCTGCACTGTCGGGTTAAAACCTCGGGGCGCGGCGGGTTTCTCAATCTGGAAGAAGCCGTGCTGCTGGGCGGGCCGCAAACCTTGCGGCACAACTGGCGGCGTATGGGGCTGGCCGCCAACTGTCTGCGTTTTGTTGAGGCCCTTGGCGTAAACGACGAAGGGGCTGGCGAGGCCTTTTTGCTGGTGGAAGACCTGCGCAAAACACTGGAAGAAGCGGAAAACGTGCCCTCGCTGCTGCCGCTTTTTTTCAGGCTGCGTTTTGCCGGGGTGCTTGGTTTTGCCCCAGATTTAGGCAAGTGCGGCATGTGCGGCACAGAGATAACTGGCCCGTCGCAGTTTTTGGTTGACGAAGCCCAGCTGCGTTGCCCTTCATGCCGCGCAGCTGCGGGGCCAGCGCGCTATGGCGTGGAATTGGGTGCTGGCGGGCTTGACCTTTTGCGCCATGTGCAGCAAGAATTTCCCTCCAGCTGGCATGCAGAAGAACTGCCTGCGGCAGATCGGCGTGCCTGTGCCAAGGTAATCGACGGATTTGTGCAATATCACCTGGGCCTTTCGTGGGAAGGGGGATACTTTCGCCACGTTTGAGCGCGCAAGTGCCTTGCATTTTGGGCTCAGGTTTTGGGATGGATCAGGGGCGGCGGTTTAACAGTTGCCGCGCGTATGCGTCTGAGAAAGGCTACGAACAAAGGACAGCGCATGTATTTTCAGGATGTCATATTAACTTTGCAGAACTACTGGGCCAACCAGGGTTGCGTTATTGAACAGCCTTCGGGTGTGGAATGCGGTGCCGGTACGTTCAACCCCAACACGTTTTTGAGGGTTATTGGGCCGGAACCGTGGAGCGTAGCCTATGTGGAGCCCTCGCGCCGTCCTACGGATGGCCGCTACGGCGAAAATCCCAACCGCCTGCAACGGTATTTTCAGTTTCAGGTGATCATGAAGCCCTCGCCGGACAACGTGCAGGATCTGTATTTGCAAAGCCTCAACGCGCTGGGCATCAACCCCGCGCAGCACGACATCCGCTTTGTGGAAGACGATTGGGAATCCCCCACGCTCGGTGCCTGGGGCCTGGGCTGGGAAGTGTGGCTCAACGGCATGGAAGTGAGCCAGTTTACCTACTTTCAGCAGGTAGGCGGCATTGACCTTTCGCCCATTAGCGTAGAGCTGACCTATGGCCTCGAACGGCTTACCATGTACCTGCAAGGTGTGGAATCTGTTTACGATCTGGCCTGGAATAAAAACGTCACCTACGGCCACATCTATCATCAGAATGAAGTGGAGCAGTCTCGCCATAATTTTGAGGCCAGCAATCCCGAAATGCTGTTGCGGCATTTCAGCGATTTTGAAGGCCAGTGCAAGGCCCTGCTAGAACAGGGGCTGCCGTGGCCTGCCTATGATTACTGCCTCAAGTGCTCTCATACCTTCAACCTTCTGGACGCCCGCGGAGCCATCTCCATCACCGAGCGCACCGGCTATATCGGCAGGGTGCGCGCCCTGGCGGCTGGTGTGGCGCGACTGTATGCGGCCCAGCGTGAAGAACTGGGCTATCCCATGCTCAAAAAGGATGCGAGGTAAGCCGTGGCGACCTTTGTGCTTGAAATCGGCAGCGAAGAGTTGCCCTCCCGTTTTTTGGCCCCGGAAGAAAGTGAGCTTGCCTCCCGGTTCAACGGAGCATTAGGCGAAGCCGGTCTTGAACACGGCACTGTGCGCGTAATGAGCACGCCGCGCCGCGCCGTGGTGATCATTGAAGACCTCAACCCTGTGCAGGTGGAGAGGGAAGAAGTGGTGTCTGGCCCGCCCGTGCGCGTGGCCTATGATGCCGAGGGCAAGCCCACCAAGGCGCTTGAAGGTTTTGTGCGCACCAACGCCTGCACGCTCGAAGACGTGTTTCGCGTAGAAACTGACAAGGGCGAGTATGTGGCCGTGCGCAAGCGCACTGGCGGCGCGGCGGCGGCTGACCTGCTGGCAGAAATCTGCCCCACGGTTATTACGGCGCTTTCGTTCCAGAAGCGCATGCGCTGGGGAGCGCACACCATCGCCTATGCCCGGCCACTGCGCTGGATTCTGGCTTTGCTCGACGATGCCGTGGTTCCTTTTAGCGTTGGCCCCATGACCTCTGGGCGCGAAACCTGCGGGCACCGCATCCACGGTGCTGGCCCCTTTGCGGTGGACCATGCCAATGACTTTCTGGCAACCCTTGCCGGGCCTTGCGACATCACCATTGACCCGGCCCAGCGCCGCAGCGTTATTATTGATGGCGGCAACGCCCAGGCTGCCGCTGCTGGCGGCAAGGTGCTGTGGAAGGAGAGCCTGCTCGATGAAGTGCAGGGACTTGTGGAACATCCTGTGCCGCTGCTGGCTGATTTTGACCCCGCCTATCTTGAGGTTCCGCGTCAGGTGCTGCTCACCAGTATGGAGAGCCATCAGAAGAGTTTTGGTATTGAAGGGGCCAACGGCGAGCTGCTGCCGCATTTCCTCACCGTGCTCAACATCACGCCCGAAGACATGGACGTGGTCAAGCGCGGCTGGGAACGTGTGCTGCGGGCCCGCCTTGAAGACGCCCGCTTCTTCTGGCAGGCCGACCTGCGCGAAACCTTTGACCACTGGCTGCAAAAGCTCGATACGGTCATCTTTATTGGCGGTCTTGGCAGCATGGGCGACAAAACCCGTCGTCTTGAGGCCCTGTGCCGCTGGCTGGCCGAAAGCTGCGCTCCAAAGCTTGCCGAAGATGCCGCGCGTGCCGGTCGCCTCTCCAAGGCCGATCTGGTGAGCGGGCTGGTGGGCGAGTTTGATACGCTTCAGGGTATTATGGGCGGCATCTACGCTGGCCGCAAGGGTGAAAGTGCCGCCGTGGCCGATGCCCTGGCCGAGCAATATCTGCCCGCCGGGCCGGATTCGCCGTTGCCCAAAAGTCTGGCCGGTGCCTTGCTCTCCATGGCTGACAAGGCAGATACCCTTGCGGGCTGCTTTGGCCTGGGCATGATTCCCACAGGCGCTGCCGACCCCAATGGTCTGCGACGCTGCGCTCTGGGCATCATCCGCATCATGCTTGATTTTGGCCTTACCATTGATGTGCGTCAGTTCTTTGCCAAGGCGCAGCAGCTCTACGGCGACCGCCAGTGGAAGCTGGCCCCGCACGATGCCCTGGACAAACTTATGGAATTTTTTGCGGCCCGTTTGCGCAACTATTTCATGAGCCAGGGACAGGACACCCTGCTGGTGGACGCCGCCCTGGGCGCTGGTGCAGAAGACGTGAAGGACTGCGGCGCACGCCTTGCGGCCCTGGCGGCTTTTAGCCAGGCTTCGGATTACGAAGCTGCGGTGCAGACGTTCAAGCGTGTGGCCAATCTCCTGCGCAAGCAGGGGCAGGC
>SAAX01000039.1 GCA_009929215.1 Deltaproteobacteria bacterium
GTGCGTTGTGTGTCGGGAGGGGGTGAAAGCGGAAGTCGTGCCGCGCTTCGGCTCCAGGGATAGGGCTTCACATGCCTCGCGGTAGCTCAGGCCGTCCCGCTTCATCAGGAAGGCAATGCCGTCACCGCTGGCGCCACACTTGCGGCACAGGAAGGCTCCACCATGCGGGCGGTCTGGCCAGACAATGAAGCCATCCTTCGTAGCACCACCACACAGGGGGCAGGGCCCGGCGTATTCGTGAAGGCTTTTTGCTTTGAAGAACTCGGCAGGAACAAAGGCCAGAATATCTTTATTCATACTCCGGCCCCTCACTAGACGGTACACACGGTACACTCCTAAAGGAGTGTGTACCGGTTGTACCGGTTCCGTAGTGATTAGGGGGGGGGTACAGATTCCCTTGCTGTACCGGTTTTGTACCGTCTGTACCGGCTTCTTCTATTTCAATGTTTCTCCCGACAATGCTGTACTTGTCATCAATGACAGTGATCCTGCCCATGCTTTGCAGCTCCGTCCTCGCGCGCCGGAATGCCACCTTCTTAGCGTTGGTGGTGTCCGCAGTATGATGGGCATAAAATTTACTGCGCCATACCTCCACATGGACGGAATTCCCGCCATCTTCATTCAGTGCGGCTTCCAGTGATTCGAGCGCGTATTTCAGGGAAGGGGTGAGTGGTTTCTCTTCCTGCACGGGAGTATTATCCGGCTCGACCACGCAGGATGTTTCAGGTTCTCCATCGTCGTCATAACCGAGCCCAACGGGCTTAAGGCGAAAGCCCCGGCGTTTGCCGTCTTCGCTCTCCTTGCTTTTGCTCATGCGCCAATATCGTGCGTCACCATTGCGGCCCACCTCGATAACGGCATCCAGCGCAGCAAGAAGAGAAGAGTGCCCGCGCAGTCCCTTTGAGGCATCCTTGCCACTGTGGTGAACCAACACCACAAGCCCGCCCGTAAGGCGTTGCAGGGTCTTTGCAGCTTCAAGAATTTCCCCCATGTCACGGCTTGAATTTTCATCAAGGCCAGATGTGGCGGCATTGAGGGTATCCAAAAAGACCACAGATCCGGCGGTAATTCCGGCCACAAGGGATTCGGTATCTTCGAGAATACGGAAGGGCTCAATGACAAAGCGGGTGGCGTCAGGGATCGGGCGCTTTCTGTCCATCTGCCAGGCCGTCAGGCGCAGCTTTAGCCCTCCAGAACTTTCAAGGTTGACGTAAACCACAGGGCTTGCCGATGCGCGTATGCCGAACCATTCCGCGCCCTCAGCGATGGCAAAGGCCATATCAAGGGCGAGGAAAGATTTCCCGCTGCCGGAAGGGCCAAAGATGGCCGCAATGCCAGCGGCGGGGAGAGCCCCTTTCATGCGCCATTGAGTGCGGGGCATGGCAAGAATGTCGGCACCAGAAAGGAAAGCAAACGTGCGCTGTTTTTTTGCCTGAGTCTGCGAGGTCGCTTCTTGCCCGGCAGAAAGAAATGCTTCGCGCGCCTGCTCAAGCTGTGGAGTAAAGCTGGCAACAACGGCGGGACTGTCGGCGGTCATGCTAAACCGCTCCTTGCCCCTGGCTGATGCGCTCAATTAGATCGGCAATGTCCTGTGCTCGGTAAACTGCCGTGCGGGCACTTAGTTGGATGGGCTTGGGAAAGCGGCCTTCTTTGACTCCGTTGTACCATGCGGTTTTTCCAATGGGTACAAACTGGAGAACTTGGTTCAAGCGTAAAAATCCGGTGGCTGGCAAAACGGGTGCTGCGGGATTGTTGGACATAAAAAAACCTCCATGCGTTTGCATGAAGGTACAGGGAACCCTAGGCAGGACATCAATAAGGACAGGTCAGGACATAGGGCAGGACATAACCCAGGACAAACCTGTTAAGCCTTGCCTAACAGGCGTTGTGCGTATTTTGTCATTGCGTCGGATGTGGTCTCGCCAACCTTTGCCGTGGGGTGCACCAATGCCCCTATCTGGGGGTTGCTGCATCCTTGTCCTTTATCCCAAAGATGCTTCGCGATCTCTTCTTCGTTTCTTCCTTCGCGTCGCATCTGGCATACGATTGCGGGGAGTCCTTTGCAGGCACATGCAGAAACGGTAGAGGCCTTCTTCGCGACGGCTAGATCGTTTTCAAGCTTACTGATGCTGGAATCTTTTTCTTGAACATCCTTCTGCAATTTTTGGTTCTGTTCGTTCAAACGTTGATTCCATTGTCGGAGGCTTTCGACCTGGCTCTGAGTTTCAGCAAGCAGGGATTCAAGGGCCGCGGTGTCTTCCCTGTCAGAAACAACCCGCCCTTGCATTTCCCATTTCTCGCAATAACGGTCTAAGTCAATTTTATATATTTTGACGCTGCTAAGAGAGCGCATATTGAAGAATGGTTCATTAAACCCACTATCGGCATATTCGCGAAAGCCTTCTTCATTAACAGTCACCAGGCGTCTACAGTCAATGGCATGGCCTTCATCGTTAAAAATTTGATAGCCGTTCAACTCGTCAATCAATTCAATTGGGGTAATCTCTAAGTGTTTGATCGCTTCGTCCGCAGTAATGGTAGCCAAGCCTGCATGGAGGGGATTCCCTTCTGCTTCAAACGAATATTGGGGTTGGCCAAGTCCCAAGCCTTCAAGTGTGACATCTCCAATATATTCGGGGTGTGCAAATTCACACTGATTAACATTCTGGAGCAGAAAATAGTCGCAATACTCATCATGGAATTCAGATAAACTTGGATTGAGGTAGTCTTGGCAATCCCGATAGCTTATATACCCCGGCTTGCACCAGATAACACCATTTATCGGGCCTTTATAACGCGCATATGCTTGGAGTTCGCCTTTCTCGAAATGCGCTGCAACTTCTTCTGGGGTTGCACCAATCCACCTTTTGTATAGATCTTCCTTAGGCAATAAATCTTTCTCTAGGATTGCTATTGTGCCTTCAAGTGCCATGATTCAACTCCCTTCAGTCGCTCCCTTAGAAAGTTTCCCGCCCCGGACCGTAAGGGAACGTCTTTTCACCTTGGTGGATCAGACCAAGGCTAGGGGCAGGAATTTCACGATCAGTTGTTCGCTGCCTTTAATTCGTCCAGATAATCCGCCCATTCCTGCATCATGCGGCGGCGCTCTGGCAAGTGTTCCGCGTAATTGTATGCTGCGCGCACATGGTCGCGTTCGCCGTGGGCAAGTTGCCGTTCTATCCAGTCTCGGTTGTATCCCATTTCGTTGAGCAGGGTGGACGCCATGCCCCTGAATCCGTGCATGGTCATTTCATCTTGGGTGAAGCCCATGCTGCGGATGGCCACAAGCATGGACTCAAGGGCAATGGGCTTTGTAGTTGTGCGGATGGATGGAAATAAAAACTGCCCGATGCCAGTGTATGGCTGGAGCTCGGCAAGTATAGAGAGTGCCTGGCTGGACAGGGGGACAATGTGACGCTGCCGCATCTTCATCTTGCTGGCAGGGAGCCGCCATTCTGCCGCAGAAAGATCAAACTCTGCCCATTCTGCCTTCTGCAACTCACCAGGGCGTACAAAAAGAAGTGGGGCCAGCCTGAGGGCGCAGCGCACGGGGAAGAAGCCACCGTAGGCATCTATGGCCCGCAGGAGTTGGCCAATACGTTTTTTATCGGTGAGCGTGGCCATGTGCTTAACGTTGACCTTGGGCAGGGCGGCGTGAAGGCCCGTGGAAACATCGTATTTGGTTCGGCCCGTGGCAATTGCGTAGCGGAATACTTGCCCACAAATTTGAATCAGGCGGTGGGCTGTTTCGATGGCGCCGGTTTGCTCAACGTGGCGCGCGGCATTTAAAACATCGGTGGGCTCAACTTCTGCAATGGGCTTTGCCCCAAGCACTGGGAAAATTTGGCGTTCAAAAAGGGAGCGTACTTTTTTGCTGTAGCTGGGGGCGAGGTTGACCACGTGCTTGTCTAACCATTCCCGCGTCACGACCTCAAAAGAATCTTTGTCGATGCTGGTAGTGCTAACTTTAATCGCTTGTCGCTGGGCACTGGGATCAATGCCATTGGCTAGGATTTTTTTTGTTTCTTCCCTGCGTTCTCTGGCTTCCTTAAGCCCAATGGTTGGGTAGGTTCCCAGGGAAATTCTTTTTTCTTTGCCCTGGAAGCGATATTTGAGCCGCCACCACTTGCCCCCACTGGGGGCAACTTCAAGGTACAGGCCTCCTCCGTCAAAGAATTTGGCGGTCTTAGAGGTCGGTTTTATGGCGCGGATTGCGGTGTCGGTGAGGGGCATGGGGGCAATACCTCCAGGGTGTCTTGCTGTTGCCCCTAAAGTTGCCCCCAAAATTTGAGGCTGTCAACGAACCTAGATGGACCTAAAAGAAACCTAATTTGTCATAAAAGCAAAGTCCGTCAAGGTCTTGCGGACTTTGACGGACTTTGACGAAACAGTTCTTGGTGGGCCCACCAGGACTTGAACCTGGGACGGGCCGGTTATGAGCCGGAGGCTCTACCAACTGAGCTATAGGCCCCAAGGAGGGGAAATATAGCCGCAAGGCTGGTTTTGGTCAAGTGTGCGTAGTGGGTGGCTTTTGGGTGCCGTTTGGGCACGTCGCAAAGGCTGCCCTGCTACATGGCGTTGCCCGCTTCCAGCAGCGATATCTGTTCGTCCATGGCCTTTTTCAGCGGGGCGGGCAGGCCCATGATGTCCACATTCAAAAAGCCCCGCACAATGGTGGCGGCGGCTTCGTCTTCGTCCAGACCGCGCGCCATGAGGTATTCAATTTCCTCTTGCGCGATCTTGCCCACTGCGGCTTCGTGCGAAAGTTCCACGCCGTCCTGATTGCTGTCGAGCTCGGGGATGGCGTGCATGCGGCCGCCGCCGAGAATAAGCCCCTTGCATTCAAGGTGGCCTTTGGCGGGCGCGGCAGATGCCCCGATAAAGCCACGGTTGATGACCGTGCCGCCTGTGGTGACCACGCGCGAGATGATCTCACCGCGCGTTTCGGGGGCGGCCAGATCAATACGGTTGCCGCAGTCCACATACGAGCCGGTGGGGGCCACCACAACAGAGTTGAAGCGGGCCACGGCTCCGGCTCCAGCCAAGGTCATGGTGGGGTACATTTGCAGGTCGCCCACGGGCTTGAGCAATATGTAGTTGTTCTGAAACTCGCCCCCGGCTTCAACAATACCGGCAGAGCGGGGGCGCACCGTCGTGCTGTCGCCCCAGTTGTGGATCATGGTAAAGGTGAGCTTGCCGCCTTTTTCCACATAATATTCGGTAACGCCAAGGTGGGCGGCGTCCTTGGCTTCGTGGGCCGTGGCGCAGCCGCCAAGAATGTGCAGCTCGGCGCCTTCTTCAACAATCACGATGTTGTGGATGCTCTGGCCAGCGCCGTGCCCCTTGATGAACATGCACGACTGCACGGGCTGGGCGATTTTTACACCCTTGCGTGCCCGCACAAAGTAGCCGCCGTTGCAGTGTTCCTGCGTCATGCGCGTGAATTCGTCCTTTTCAGGATTCAGCAGCTTCCAGAAATACTGGGGCAGGCCGTCGAATTTTTTCAGCGCCGCGCGGATATCCATTAGGTCGAGGCCCTCGTGGCGGGTTTCGCAGTGCACACCAGCGTGGTTGAGCTGCATAAAAGCGCCGCTCGACGAATTGTCGTGCACATCAATACCGGCCAGCACCAGGCGTTCCTGATCCTCGCGGGGCAGGGCGGCAAGGTTTTCGATGGGAGCGGCGTTTTCGCCGCCGTTAAACTGAAAGCGGGAGAGATTTACAGAGCTCATTTAAGGGGCGCCTCCGCAATTTTGCCAACCATGTCGCCGGTAAGGCAGCGCAGACATTCCTGATAGCCGTGGGTGGCAATGTGGTCGAGAATTTCACGGGGCCGCGCCTCGCAGCACAGCTTGCCCTGATACATGACCTGCCCCCGGTGGGCGTTGACATATTCAAGAATATGGCCGGTGTGGGTGATGATGAGGCCGCTGGTGGAACGCACCTTTTCACGCTGCGCCAGCGTGGCGCAACATCGTTCGGGCATGCCATCGAGCAGAAACCGCACGGTCTTGCCCACAAGCGCCATGTTTTCAAGATCCACGCCCGATTCCGGCTCGTCAAAAAGCAGCAAATCGGGTTTTTGGGCCATGAGTTGCAGCAGTTCCGAGCGCTTGATCTCGCCGCCAGAAAAGCCCGCGTTCACGTCGCGCTCAAGAAAATGGTCAAAATGCACCTTGCGGGCCATGCCTTCAATATCCAGCTCGCGGCCACGCCCGCACAGTTCCACCAGCTTGCCCGTGGGCAGGCCGTGGATGGTGGGGGGGCGCTGAAACGACATGCCAATGCCAAGGCGCGCACGCTCGTACATGGGCGCGTTGGTGATGTCTGTGCCCTTGTAGACGATCTGCCCCTGCGTGATCTCGTACCCCGCAAAGCCCATGAGGGTCATGAGCAGGGTGGTTTTGCCCGAGCCGTTGGGGCCAAAAAGAATGAATGTTTCGCCAGGGCGCACATGCAGGTCTATTCCCCTGAGTACGGGCGTACCCTTGACCGAAACATGCAGATCACGGATATCAAGCATCTTCTTCTCCGGTTTCGCCCAGATACTCCAGAACGTCGTAATGCACATGATCCAGCAGGTGGGTCAGCTTGGAGACGCATTCATCGCCCACAGCACTGCCAAGCAGCGTTACAATAAAGGCCGCACGCTTGGAATTGACCAGGGCCTGATAGCCGGGATCAGCGGAATACGGAATGGCCTGGATGGAGTCGCTGAACTCCTGAAGCTTTGCTTCGTCGAGATATTTGATGGGCTGGGGCTCGTTGTCGAGGTAGGTTATGCCGTCCCGCAGCTCCAGCATGATCGGTTTGCCACGCAAATAAGCAATGCACACTTCCATGGTAATCCCCTTGGTTTTGTGATGCCGCATAGTGGCAAACTTGCCCCAAGCTGTCCAGACATGTGGCGCTTTGTGTTGCGTGTCTGTGATTGACAACAATGGGTTGTGAGAGCCTTTTTGACAATATTTGGCGCGCAAATTGGGGATTTATGCCCTGAATGGACACATCGCGCAAAAAATAACAGGCAAGGGTGTTGTGCATAAAAAACGGCAGCGGGGATAGTTCCGCTGCCGTGAGTTCGGTAATGCTATGGCGTATGTGGGGGAGGGGCAAGGCCCGTCAAGCGTCAGGCCAAACAAACTTCAGGCTAGTGTTCGGCGTCAGGCCAGTCCAAACCTCAGGCCCGCATAGCCTACCACACGGTGCGTGTCGCCCGATGCGGTGGCCGAGGTATCGTACAGGCACAGTTCTGCCCAGGGTTCGCCCAGCGCATGGGCGGCAAACAGGGCCAGAGCCATGGGGGCAGCCCCGCACATGCTGATTTTGTTGCGTTCCACCACTGCAAGCAGGCCCTCGGGGTCACAGGCCAGAGCCTGGGAGAGTGCCTGCGCGTCCTTGTGCAAGGTGGCTTCCTGGTTGTCAAAGTGGTTCATGTCCGAGCTTACGATGATGCCCACGCGGTCGCCCTGCTTTTCGCACTGGCGCACGGCGTCTGCCAGGGCCAGCCCCGCCTGTAGCAGGGCCTTGTGCTGCATGGTTCCCACACATATTGGCGTTATGCTGCGCGTGGCCCCGGTCTTGCCCTGCGGCGGCGGCAGACACTGCAAAAAGGGCAGCAGCACTTCGAGGGAATGTTCATCAAGGTGCGCCTGCATGTCGGGTACAAAGCCGCCCGTGCCGCACAGGGCTGCTGCCATGTCGACATCCACGGGCATGCTGCCAAGCGGCGTGCGCCACGTACCTTTGGGCCATACGGCAAGGGGAGCCCCCCTGCCCGTGTGGTTGGGGCAAAGTATGATGAGTCGCTCTGGCAGGCTGGCCCCGGCAGAGGAGCCGTTCCAGGGGCTTGCCAGCGTTGCGCCCAGCACCTTGCCGCAATACACATAGCCCGCGTGGGGCAGCATAAGGCCGCACAGCCGCGCAGTGGGCGTGGGGCTGGGATCAAGGGGCGCGGTGGCCGAATAGTTTTTGCCAGCCGCAAGATATGACCGTACTTCCGCTTGCAGCTCATCGGGCGCGGCAGGATAAAAGCGCCCGGCGACAACAGGCATGCGTTCGGGCATGGTTACTCCCTGTGGGTGTGTCAGTTCAGCCCACCCAGCAAAGCATAATGGGTTTCCATATATTCCTGTAGGCCCTCGCGGCTGCCCTCGCGGCCAATGCCGCTGAATTTCACGCCGCCAAAGGGTGTTTCTGCTGCGGCAAGGCCCGCATCGTTAAAGCCCGCCATGCCGTACTGAAGCTTGTTGAAAAGCCGCCAGATGCGCGGCATATCACGCGTGCACACATAGGAGGCAAGGCCGAATTCTGTGCTGTTGGCAAGTTCTACGGCCTGTTCTTCTGTATCAAAGGGCATGATTGCGGCCACGGGGCCGAATATTTCCTCGCGGAACATGCGCATCTCTGGCGTAAGGCCCAGCAGCAGGGTGGGTTCGTAAAAATTGCCGCCCAAACTGTGAGGCTTGCCGCCAAACAGCAGCTGCGCGCCTTTTTCCACCGCGTCCTTGACCAGGGCATCGGTATGGGCCACGGCCTCGGCATTGATGAGCGGGCCCATGTCGGTTTCTGGCTTGAGGCCATCGCCTACGCGCAGGGCAGTGATGTGGTCGAGCAGGTTGGTGGTAAAGCCCTCCACCACCCGGTTCTGCACCAGAAAGCGGTTGGCGCAGATGCAGGTTTGCCCGGCATTGCGAAATTTGCAGCCCATGGCCATGGTCACGGCCTTGTCCATGTCGGCATCGTCAAACACAATGAAGGGGGCGTTGCCGCCCAGTTCCATGCTCAGGCGTTTGAGCGTTGCCCCGCACTGGGTTGCCAGTTGCAGGCCCACGGCGGTGGAGCCGGTAAAGCTCAGTTTGCGCACCAGCGGGTTGGACGTGATCTCGTTGCCGATGTGGCGCGCGCTGCCGGTAACAACATTGAACACACCGGCGGGAATACCCACGCGCATGGCCAGCTCTGCCATGGCCAGCGCACTGTAGGGCGTGGCGCTGGCGGGTTTGACCACCATTGTGCAGCCCGCAGCAAGGGCAGGGGCCACCTTGCGCGGGATCATGGACATGGGGAAGTTCCAGGGCGTGATGGCCGCCGCAACGCCCACTGGGGAGTGGCGGGTAATGGCCTGAACCCCGTGGCGGTACACAGGGGTTACGTCGCCGCTGTAGCGGCGGGCTTCCTCTGCAAACCAGGGAAAGTACGAGGCCCCCTGAAGAATCTCGGCTCTGGCTTCTGCCAGGGGCTTGCCTTCCTCAAGGGTGAGCAGGCGGGCCAGATCTTCGATGTTTTCGGCAATGGCGCGTTCCCAGTCGTGCAGCAGCGCGCCGCGCTCCAGGGGCGTGCGTGCGCTCCAGGTGGCAAAGGCGGCCTGAGCCGCCTCGATGGCCTCGCGCGTTTCGGCCTGACCGCAGTTGGGCACAGTACCCAGCAGCTTGCTGTTGGCGGGGTTGACCACCTCTATGACGCTTTTGTCTGCCGCATCGCGCCAGCGCCCGTTGATGAGGCACTGTGTACGGAACAGATTTTGGTCAAGCAAGATACGATACATAACAACTCCTGGTCATGAACCCCGCAGGGCATCAGAACAGCTGCATGCCGCCCATCCAGTGGTGCTTTACCCTGCCGCGCAGGGTCTGGCCCAAAAATGGCGTGTTGCAGCTCTTGGAGTAGAGGGTCGCCTGACTCGGAATCCACGATTCGTTGGGATCAAACAAAAAGAAATCTGCCGGATCGCCAGGGGTAAAGCTGTTGCGCGGCAAGTTGAATATCTCTGCCGGGCGCTGGCTCCACAGACGATGAATATCTGCCTCGGTGAGCACGCCGTCAACCACCAGACCCCAGGTGAGGCTCAGGGCAAGGTCAAGGCCGGTAAAGCCGCACATGGCGTCGTCCAGCGTGCCTTCCTTTTCGTGGGCGGCATGGGGGGCGTGGTCTGTGGCCAGAATGTCGATGGTGCCGTTTTTGACAGCGCAACGCAGGGCTTCGCGGTCGGCGGCGGTGCGCAGGGGCGGGCTGACCTTGGCCTGGGTGTTGTAACCCTCAAGGGCGGTTTCATCCAGCAGCAGGTAGTGCGGGCAGGTTTCGGCGGTAACCTTGACGCCGCGCGCCTTGCCCCAGGCAATGCAGTCTACGGTGAGCGCCGCAGAAACGTGGGCAATGTGCACGGGAATGCCAAGGTATTCGGCCAGCATGATGTCGCGCATGGCCTGATTGGCCTCGCCAGCGGCGGGCTGGCCCTTTACGCCCAGCAGGCCGCTGGTCACGCCCTCGTGCATGCGCCAGCCCTTGGCCAGATGCGGGTCTTCGCAGTGGTCGATGAGGATAAGCCCAAGATCGGCGCCGTATTCCATGATGCGGCGTACCAGCTCGGCATTATCCAGCGGGCGGCCATCGTTGGAAACAGCCACGCAGCCCGCATCCTTGAGCTCCGCGAGGGGGGCCATTTCTTCGCCCTTGAGGCCCACGGTGGCGGCGGCAATGGGGCACAGACGCGGCCCTTGCGGGTGGCTGTTGCGCGCGCTTTCAAGCATGGCCCGCGTAATGCTGGCCGTGTCGTTGACGGGCTTGGTGTTGGCCATGCACATGACATTGCCAAAACCACCCCGCGCCGCAGCCTCAAGGCCAGAAGCGATGTCTTCCTTGTATTCAAAGCCGGGTTCGCGCAGGTGCACGTGGGCATCGGTGCAGCTGGGCATGAGCATGAGGCCCTGCGCGTCAACAACCTCGCGGCTGTCGTAGGTGTGGTGCCCAGCGGGGGTCATGGTAACTATCTTGCCGTGCCGCACCAGCAGGTCAACGGGGGCATCAAGGTGGCGTGCGTTCTTTATCAAAAGGCTCATGCGCGTACTCCGTCATTGCGTGTGGCCAGCAGATACAGCACGGCCATGCGCGTGGCGACACCGGCGGCAACCTGGTTGAGCACCAGGCTGGCGGGGGCGTCTGCGATTTCGTTGGAAATTTCAAGCCCACGGTTCATGGGTCCGGGGTGCAGCACCTTGGCTTCGGGCGCTGCAAGGGCCAGCTGGCGCGTGCCAAGGCAGAAGCGGCGCGAGTATTCGGCCAGATCGGGCAACAGGCCCGCCTGCTGACGCTCGAGCTGCAAGCGCAGGCACATGACGCCGTCCACATCGCGCACGGCCTTGTCCAGATCGGTGTAAATTTCTACGGGCCAGTGGTCTACCCCGGCGGGCAGCAGGGTGCGCGGGGCGCACAACCGCACCTTGACCCCCAGCATGGTGAGCAGGTGCATGTTTGAGCGGGCCACGCGGCTGTGGGCAATATCGCCCAGAATAAGCAGGGTGCGGCCAGCAAAGCGGTTTTCCCACGCCTGTCGCAGGCTGTAGCAGTCTAGCAGGGCTTGAGTGGGGTGGGCGTGCCAGCCATCGCCGCCGTTGACAATGCCGCAGGGCAGCAGCTCTGCAAGAAAGCGCGCCGCGCCACTGCTGGGGTGGCGAATGACAATCACATCCGGCCCCATGGCCTGCAAGGTGAGGCCCGTGTCTTTGAGGGTTTCGCCCTTGTTGAGGCTTGAGCCGGATTTGGCCAGCGAATAGGTGTCGGCAGAAAGCCGCTTGCCCGCCACGTCAAAGGACGTTTTTGTACGGGTGCTGTTTTCTACAAAAAACAGCACCACCGTCTTGCCCTTGAGCGTGGGCACTTTTTTGACGGGGCGGCTGTTGATTTCCTGAAAGCTGGCGGCCAGATCAAGCAGGTGCATGGTGTCTTGTGCACTCAGCTGTGTGACGTCCAGCAGGTCCTTGTGGGGCCAGTGGTAGCGATTGTCGGTATTCATGACGGTGCGTGGTAAAAAGGTAAAAAAAATCCCCGTTGCCTATACAACGGGGAAATACGGAAACACTCCTGCAAATGCAAAAAAATTAGGATGGCCGGGGGCGCTGTGCTTGCCCTGCCATAGAAAATTGCGCATGCGGGCGGTGTACTTCATAAGGTCAAAATGTAGGCGCGCTTTGGCGCTTTGTAAAGCAAAAAGTCGGTTGACGCTTGCAGGGGCATTGTCTAGTTGTAGGGCTGCCGTGCTGTTATACTGTAGCTTTTTGCAGGGCGGCTCCATGCAGATTCAGTGAGGAGAACCACATGCTTTTGTCTCTCATAGTCTATGTTTGCTGCGGTGCTGTGGCCGGTGTGCTGGCCGGACTTCTGGGCGTTGGCGGCGGCATTGTTCTGGTTCCCATGATGGTGGCCATTTTCCCCACCGTGGGCGTGCCCGCCGAGTATGTACAGCAGATGGCGCTTGGCACGTCGCTTGCCAGTATCATGATCACCTCTGTTTCCAGCGCCCGCGCCCACCACTCGCGCGGGGCCGTGCACTGGGATATCTTTAAGGCCATTACCCCCGGCATCCTGCTTGGTACGTTTTTTGGCGGGCTTGTCGCCACACACATGCCCACCATGTTTTTGAAGATTTTCTTTATCTGCTTTATCCTCGTGGTGTCAGCGCAGATGCTCTCCAACTACCGGCCCCCGGCCAGCCGTGATCTGCCCGGCAAGATGGGAACCGCTGGCGTGGGCGGCGTTATTGGCCTTATTTCAAGTTTTGTAGGCATTGGTGGCGGTACGCTTTCTGTGCCCTTTATGACCTTTTGCAACGTGCCCCTGCACCATGCGGTGGGAACCTCGGCCGCCATTGGCTTTCCCATTGCTGTGGCGGGTACGCTGGGCTTTATTGTAGGTGGCTGGGGCAGGCCCGATCTGCCCGCCATGTCGCTGGGTTTTGTGAATCTGTGGGCTTTGGTAGGCATTGCCTCGGCAAGTTTTCTTACCGCGCCCCTTGGGGCCAAGCTGTCGCATTCGTTGCCTGCTGCCAAGCTCAAGAAAGGTTTTGCCTGTTTTTTGATACTTGTGGCCTTGAAGATGATCTGGGGCCTGTTGTAGCATAGCCGCATGAAGCTGCACTCGTACAACAAGGCACTGGCCGAATCGGTCGTATGGAACCTGCTCTGGCTTACGCTGGGGTCGGTTCTTATGGCCATATGCATTCAGAGCGTGGCCGCGCCCCATGGTTTCCTTTCCGGGGGAGTCATGGGCGTGGCCCTGCTTGTGGGTTACTGGTCTGACACGCTGACACCGTTGGTGTGGTATTCTGTGCTGTGCGTGCCGGTGTATGTGCTAGGCTGGTTTTGCGTCGGCAAGCGATTTTTGCTCTACACGGCCTACGGAACCTTGTGCACCACGTTGTGCAGTTTTCTTATTACCTTTACCCTCCCCATTGAAAGCGAAGTATACGCCACGGTGGTGGGCGGCGTGCTGCACGGCGCGGCCTGCGGCATAATGCTGCGCACCCTGGGCAGCAGCGGCGGTACGGATGTGGTTGCCGTGCTGCTTAAAGAACGCTGGAACGTGCCCATCGGCCAGTTCAATTTTATTTTCAACTGCCTGTTGTTTCTTACGGCGGCCTCGCGCATGCGCCTTGACCTGATTGTGGCCTCCATGCTGATGATGTTTATCTCGGCAAGCACGCTGGAATATGTGCTGGGCCTGTTCAACCGCCGCAAGCTTGTGATGATCATTTCTGACCACGGCGAAGAAATCAGCGAGGCCATTCTGGTGACGGAGCGCTTTGGCGCTACGCTTATGCGCGGCAAGGGGGCTTATTCTGGTTCTGACCGCGAAATTCTGCTTACCGTCACCAACAATGTGGCGCTCAAGCGGCTGGAAAACCTGGTGTTTAGTATTGATCCGCGTGCCTTGTTTATTGTGGAAAACACCTTCTACGTCTCTGGCGGGCAGTTTGCCCGCAGCAGTCGTTGACGGCGGAGGCTCCCATGAACCCGGAAAATACGGAATCCCCTGCCACAGAGTTGCCTGCCGACGATTCGGCTGACAGGTTACTGGCTATCAGGGCCAAAAGCATTCTGACCCTTGCCGGTGAGGGCCCTGCGCGCGCCGCACGCCTGTTTGCCCCGCTGAAAAAGATCGACAACGGCGTGCTGCTTGTGCGCGACGGCCTGGTGGAAGACGTGCTGCCCTGGTCGCAGGTGCGGCTGCCCGCAGGCGCGCTGGTGCGCGATGTGGGGCCGGTGTGTCTGGCCCCGGCCTGCGTCAATGCCCACACCCACCTCGAGCTTTCGCATCTGGCGGAAAAAACGCGCTGGGGCCGTGGTTTTACGGATTGGCTGCAAAGCCTTGTTCCCCTGCTTGGCGCGGCCCCGCAGACCGACGCCGTTGAAAACGCCTGTGCCTCGCTGGCCCTGTACGGCACGCTGTATGTGGGCAACATAACGGGTTCGCTGCCCGGTGGCACGGTTCTGGCCGATTCTGCCTGCAATGAGGCGGGGCTGACTGTCAGCCATTTTTGCGAATGGTTTGGATATGATGCGCCCTTTGCCGACAACGAACGCCCTTGGCCGCCCCGGTGCAGGCAGGCTCTTGCCGACGATCCCTTTTTGATGGCCCGCTGCGCTCCGGGCGGGCATGCCCTGTATTCCACCGGGCCGGAAATTCTGGCGGCCGCGCGGCAGGATTGTGCGCGCATGGGGCGCGTGTTCTCCTTTCATCTGGCGGAATCACCCGAAGAAACGCAGATGCTGACCACGGGCGACGGACCTTTGCGCGCCTTTTACGACAAGGTGGTGCTGCCGCAGGGCTGGGAAGCTCCCGGTTTGCGGCCTCTGGCCTATGCCCTGAAACTGGGGCTTCTTGGCCCCGGCACGCTGGCCGTGCATGGGGTGCAGCTTGACGCGCAAGAGGTGGAAGTGCTCGCGGCCAGCGGTGCTGCCCTGTGCCTGTGCCCCCGCTCAAACCGCAACCTCGGCGTGGGCGTTGCCCCTGTGCGCGAGATGATGGAGAGCGGCGCACTGTTGTGCCTTGGCACAGACGGCCTGACCTCCAACCGCGACCTAGACGTGCGCAAAGAGGCCGTGTGGCTGCGCGAAACTCTGGACGTGCCACCAGAGGCCCTGGTGCGCATGCTGACCGTGAACGGCGCGGCCGCGCTCAATGTGCTGGACTGCGGCGCGGGACGCCTTGAAAAGGGCGGCCCAGCGGATTTTTGCGTGCTGCCCGAAATACTGACCTACTAGGCGCTGCACTCCACGTTTTTGCCGAAAAATACTTGCCTATTACAAGTAGTTGTGCTGCCCGCATAAAGTCCTTGTCACGGTAATTTGTTGCTGGCAGTATTCGCCCAGCAGACTGACGCTGATTCGGCTTTTTTACCGCCAGCCTGCCGGTTGAACCGCCTTGGGGATTTTGCGGTTTTACCGGATATTGGAACGCCGACCGCGTGTGCAACTGCAAGCGGCCTTGCCGCTTTTTCTTAACCTGCGCCAAGAAGGACAACATGACAGAGGAAGTTTTGGATTGGAAGGAAGCCATAGCCAGGGTGCTCAACAAGCGTGACATGTACGTCAAGCTGCTGGCCAAATTCATTGAAACAGAGCGCGACACACCCTCAAAGGTGGGACAGGCCCTGAAGAACGGCAAGGCTGACGAAGCCCGCGAACTGGTGCACAGCACCAAGGGAGCCGCTGCCAACCTTGGGGCCAAGGCTCTTGCCGCCGCTGCTCTTGAACTTGAAATGGCCATCAAGGCCGGTGCCGACACTGACCGCGCTATGAATCATTTTAGCGCCGCGCACATGGACACGCTTGTGACCATGCACGCCTTTATGACGCAGTAGCACAGGCTTTGCGGAATATTTAAGGCCCCTCACGGTATGTGCCGTGAGGGGCCTTTTTTGTGCGGGCAGGCAGCGGGCAAGACTGCCTGCGCAAAAATTTTTATCCGATGATTTGCGAAGCTAGGGGCAAAAGCATTCGTGCGCTTCGTTCATAAACTGCTCAAGCCGGGCTACGGCCTTGCGCAGTTCTTCCTCGACCTGCGCGCCTTTTTCGGGCGTATCGCGAAATGCGGGCAGCGAAACGCTCATGGCGCAATCCACCCGCCCGGCATAGGTTACGGGCACGGCATAGCAGTGCAGCTGGGGGTTGATATCGCCGATATCTCGGGCAATGGACCCCTGACGCACGCGCAGCAGTTCTTCCAAAAAGGCCTCCAGATCAAAGGGCTCGACGCAAAGTTCATTGGCAAACAGGGCCACCACATCTTCGCGGTTGCTCTGGCTGAGCAGGGCCTTGCCCAGAGCCGTTTTGCGGGCGGGCATGCGCGAACCCACGCGCGAGATGATCTGGATTGGCTCGCGCGAATCCACCTTGGCGATGTACAGCACCTCTGTGTGCGAAAGAATGCCCAGCTGGCAAATTTCGGCACAGGCGTCCACCACCTGCCGCATGCAGGCTTGCGCCTGCGCCATAAGCGGGTCTTGCGTGCGAAAGCCCTCTGAAAAAAGGTACAGGCCCCGGCCTAGTTCGTACCTGCCAGAAAGCTTGTCTCTGCGAACAAAATCATGCTGTTGCAGCGTTTCAAGAATGGGCGAAATAGTGCCCTTGCTGCTGCCGATGCTTTGAGAAAGCTGGGTGAGGCTGAGGCCGCTTTCGGTATTGGCCAGGGCTTCAAGAAGCGAAATAACCCGTTGGGTCGGCATGTGGACGGACGGTTTTTGTTGATCTTGCATGCCCACTGTTTTGCACGGAAAATTTTTTTTTTCAACAAAGCGTCACAAAGCGCAAGCGGGTGCTTGACGCAGATTGTTTGTCCGTATAGTTTGTATTTACAAATTGAGTTCGTATATACAAACATTCGGCTACAATCCTGAAATGAGGGTGACCAAATGGGAACAACAGGTGCTCTGACTATTCTTGGTGTAACAATCGTCGGCATTGTGCTGCTGTGCGTGCGTTACAGGGTTCATGCGTTTTTGGCGCTTATGGCTGCCTGCGCCTTTTTGGGTATTGCCAGCGGCATGCCCCTGGGGGCCATTGGTTCGTCCATTGAAAAAGGCATGGGCAACACGCTGGGCTTTTTGGCCCCCATTCTTGCGCTTGGCGCATTCATGGGCAAGATGCTCGAAGTTTCGGGCGGCGCGCAGCGGCTTGCCAAATCGCTCATTGATGTTTTTGGCCAGACCAAGGCCTACTGGGCCATGCTTATCATTGGCTACATCTGCGGTATCCCCGTATTTGCCCAGGTGGGCATGGTGCTGCTGATGCCCCTGGCCTTTTCCATTTCCAAAGAATCCAAGCTTTCCATCCTGCTGGTGGCTCTTTCGCTCTACACGGGCCTTTTGGTTGTGCACTGCGTTGTGCCGCCGCACCCCGCCGCCATGGCCATTGCCAAGGAACTGAACGCCGACGTGGGCAAGGTGATTCTTTACGGTCTTGTGCTTGTTGTGCCCGGCGCCATCATTGGCGGCCCCATTTTTGCCAAGTATATCAGCAAGAATATCAATGTGCCGCTGCCCGAAGGGGCCGTGACCACTGTTGTCAGCAAGGATGGCCGCGATCTGCCCAACTTTGGCGGAACCCTGCTGCTGACCCTGCTGCCGCTTATTCTCATGATTGGCAAAACCGTGGTGGAATTTTCGTCCAGCAAGGATGCGGCCTACATGCCCCTGGTGGAGTTTTTGGGCCACCCGGTGATCGCCCTGTTTATCTCTGCCGTAGCTTCCCTGATCTTCCTTGGCGTGAAGCGCGGCTTCACCTCCATTGAGCTGAGCGGCTTTTGCGACAAATCGCTCTTGCCCATGGTTTCCATTTTGCTGGTCATTGGCGCTGCGGGCAGCTTCAACAAGGTTATCATGGATTCCGGCATGGGCAACGTGCTCAAGGACGTGCTGGTTACACTCAACATGCACCCGGTTATCATGGCCTGGCTTATTGCTTCCATCATGCGTTTTGCCCTGGGCAGCGCCACGGTTGCCATGATGACGGCTGCGGGCTTTATCAGCCCTGTGCTGGCCGTGCACCCCGTTGACCCGGCGCTCATGTGCATTTCCATCGGCGCTGGTGCCATTGGCTGGTCGCACGTTACAGACTCTGGCTTCTGGTTTTTCCGCGAATTTTTGAACATGTCGGTCAAGGACATGTACCTTTCCTTCACGTTGTCTGGCTGTATTGTGTCGATTATTACGGCGATATTCTGCTACCTGGCATCGTTTGTTATCTAACTGCGCTACACGGAGAAAACGATGAAATATATTACACCCACGCTTACCGCACTTAAAAGCAAGACAGAAATCGACGTGCAGTCGTGCCTGAAGCACTACGATTTTCTTATCAATGCCGGTATTGATGGTGTGGCCATCTTTGGCAGCTCTGGCGAGTTTCCGCATCTTTCGGTCGAGGAACGTAAAAGTCTGATTTCTGCGGCCATCAAGCATATCGACCGCCGCATGCAGGTGCTTATTGGCACTGGCGACATGCGCGTTGAAGAATGCGTTGCCATGTCCAACTTTGCCTTTGAGCAGGGTGCGGACGGCGTGATGGTGGTGGGCCCGTGGTACTTTGCCCTTACCGATGCCGACGTGATGAGCTATTTTGGCGCAGTGGCAGAGCAGGTGCGGGGCAAGGTGTACATTTACAACTATCCCGACCGCACGGGTTACAGCATTTCGCCCAGCGTGGTGCTTGAGCTTGCCCGCCGCTACCCCAATATCGTGGGCATCAAGGACACCATTCCCGACATGGCGCACACGGTTGAGCTTATCCAGACCGTCAAGAGCAACATTCCCTCGTTTGAAGTGCTCAGCGGCTTTGACCACAACTTTGCGTCCAACATTCTGGCTGGCGGCGACGGCTGCATTGCCGCTGTTTCCAACGTGCGCCCCGACCTGTGCGTGGGCTGGCGCGATGCCATGAAGGCCCATGATTTTGACGGCACCATGAAGTATCAGCAGCTGTTCAACCGCATTGTGGGCGTGTACGGATTTTCTTCGCCTTTTATGGCGGCCATGAAGGGCCTGCTGGTGGATGCGGGCATTTTTGCCACGGCCACGGTTGCCTCGCCCTATCAGGAGGCCACCAGCGCCCAGATGTTTGCCGTGCGCGAATTCATGCGCGGCTTCTAGGCATGTAGCGTCAAAATTGCTCCCTATGGAGCAAACGGCGTTGGTCACGCCAACGCTGCTTCGGTTTCTGCACTGTGCGTTTGATCCGGGGGGCCTTCCCTCGGGCCGCCTGCAGAAGCCGGCAACATATCAATAAAGAGAGTATGCTATGTCTATTGCAGATATTTACGCCAACTCGCAAAACGATGTGTACAAGGTAAAAACCCACGCAGCCGGGCCCCAGGGTTCGCTGCCGCTCACAGGTGACATGCTGCGCAAGCTGCCCTGCGGCGATATTTTTGGCATGACCCTTGATGCGGGCATGGGCTGGAAGCCCGAAGATATTCTTGGCCCCAACGTGCTTATGATCAGCACCCTTGGCGGCAAGCGCAACGACGATGGCACCCCCGATGCCCTCGGCCTGCATGTGGGCCACTGGGAACTGGGCCTGCAAATTTCTGCCGCCAGTCAGGAAATCAAGCAGCAGAAGGGCGTGCCCTTTGCCTCGTATGTTACCGACCCCTGCGACGGACGCACCCAGGGAACCACGGGCATGTACGATTCGCTTCCCTTCCGCAACGATGCGGCCATGGTCTTTCGTCGGCAGATCCGCTCTCTGCCCACGGTGAACGCGGTTATCGGCGTTGCCAGCTGCGACAAGGGCCTGCCCGCAACCATGATGGCTCTGGCCTCCATGCACGATCTGCCCTGCGTGCTCGTGCCCGGCGGCTCGACCCTGCCCCCCACCGAAGGTGAAGACCTCGGCAAGGTGCAGACCATCGGCGCGCGCTATTCCAACAACGAACTGAGCCTTGAAGACGCATCCCGCCTGGGTTGCCGTGCCTGCGGTTCTGCGGGCGGCGGCTGCCAGTTTCTTGGCACAGCCGGAACCTCGCAGGTGGTGGCCGAAGGCCTTGGTCTGGCCCTGCCGCACACGGCCCTTGCCCCCTCTGGCGAACCCGTGTGGGTCGAAGTGGGCCGCCAGTCGGCCAAGGCCGTCTTGGCTCTGCTGAAAAAAGGCATCACCTCCAAGGATATCATTACCGACAAGGCTATTGAAAACGCCATGATGGTGCACGCTGCCTTTGGCGGCTCCACCAACCTGCTGCTGCATTTGCCCGCCATTGCCCATGCGGGCGGTTGCCACCGCCCCACGGTGGAAGACTGGGCGCGTGTGAACAGCAAGGCCCCCCGTCTGGTCAGCGTGCTGCCCAACGGCCCCGTGTACCATCCCACAGTGCGTGCCTTTATGGCCGGCGGCGTGCCGGAAGTTATGCTGCACCTGCGCGACCTTGGCCTGCTGCATCTTGACGCACTTACCGTCACCGGCCATACCGTGGGCGAAAACCTTGAATGGTGGGAAAAGAGCGAACGCCGCGCCCACTTCCGCCGCATGCTCAAGGAACTGGACAACGTGGAGCCGGACAACGTCATCATGTCGCCCGCCCGCGCCAAGGAACGCGGCCTGACCTCCACCATTGCCTTCCCGGTGGGCAACATCGCGCCCGAGGGCTCGGTTATCAAATCCACGGCCATTGACCCCACGGTCATCGATGCGGACGGCGTGTACCGCCACACGGCTGCCATCAAGGTGTTTACCGCCGAGCCCGACGCCATCAAGTCCATCAAGGACGGCAAGATCGAAAAGGGCGACATGCTGGTGGTTATGGGCGGTGGCCCCTGCGGCACGGGTATGGAAGAAACCTATCAGCTTACCTCGTCGCTCAAGCACCTTTCATACGGCAAGTATGTGTGTCTGCTGACAGACGCGCGTTTCTCCGGTGTATCCACCGGCGCGTGCGTGGGGCATATCGGGCCGGAAGCCCTGGTGGGCGGGCCGTTCTCCAAGCTGCGCAATGGCGACATTGTGGAGATGGTGGTGGACTGCAACAAGCTGGAAGGCCGCATCAACTTTATCGGCACGGATGCCCAGCACCCCCTTACGCCCGAAGAAGGGGCCAAGGTTCTGGCCGGGCGCACCCCGCACCCCGACCTCAAGCCCGCGCCCGCGCTGCCCGACGACACACGCCTGTGGGCGGCCTTGCAGGCCGTGAGCGGCGGAACCTGGGGCGGCAGCGTGTATGATGTGGACAAAATTGTTGCCGTGCTTGAGGCTGGTAAAAAAGCTCTTGGTATGTAGCCGTAGTACTGATTGACAGTGCACTGAAAAAGGGCCGTCCCGTAAGTGGGGCGGCCCTTTGCAATTATAAGTGCAGTTGGCGGTTACGAGCCCGACGTTACGACCCGACTTTACGAACCAGACGCCTCAAGCACAAAGCGGCGCACGTTGCGCATTTCCTGGCGCAGGGCGGGGTAGTCGAAACGGGTAAAGTGCCCGTCGTTGTACAGTACCTCGCCGCCCACCATGGTCATGCGGGTTTCCATGCCTGTGGCCGCGTACACGATGTGCGATACTTCGTTGTACATGGGTTGCAGGTTGGGTTCGCTGAGGTCAAGGGCAATGCAGTCTGCGGCCATGCCGGGAGCCAGCGTGCCCAAACGTGCATCGTGCATGGCGGCTGCACCGCCAAGGGTAGCCATGTCCAGCACCTGCCCTGCTGGCAGCAGGGTGGGGTCGAGGCCGGTGAGTTTGTGCATCAGGGCCGCACGGCCCATTTCGCTAAACATGTTGAGCCTGTTGTTACTGGCCGGGCCGTCCGTGCCCAGGCCAACGCGTATGCCACGGGCCAACATGGCTGCCACCGGGGCCGCGCCCGAGGCCAGCTTCATATTGGACGAAGGATTGTGGGCCACCACAGCATTTTTGCGGGCAAGCAGGTCAAGCTCTTCTGAGGTAACGTCCACCACATGGGCCAGAGTGCAGGGCACATCGAGCAGGCCGAGGCTGCGGCAATACTCTGTGGGCCGTTTGCCCTGGGCCGAAAGGCATATCTGTGTTTCAGAGGGGGTTTCGGCAAGGTGGATATGCAGCGGCAGATTCAGTTCCTGCGCCAGATCGCGGCAGGCGGTGAGAATTTCGGCTGTGGTGGTGTAGACGCTGTGCGGATTGACAGCCACGCGCAGACGGTCGTGATCACGGTATTTTTCTGCCAGGGCGCGGGTGGCGTCTAGGTCTGCCTCTGGCCCGGAAAAGGCGGCAGAGGGAAAGGCGAACACGGCCTCGCCGCCAAGGCAGCGTAGGCCAGCCGTTTCGGCGGCCTCAAATACGGAAGCCTCAAAAAGATACATGTCCACGCAAGCGGTGGTTCCTGTGCGCAGCATTTCCGCATAGCCCATCAGGCTGCCCAGACGTACAAGCTCTGGCGTGAGCTTTTGTTCAACGGGAAATATACGCTTGTTCAGCCAGTCCATAAGGGGCATGTCGTCGGCCAGCCCGCGCAAAAAGGTCATGGCGGCGTGGGTGTGGGCATTGATCAGCCCCGGCAGCACCAGCTTGTCTTCATGTTGCAGGGTCTCGCTGGCTTGCCAGCGTTGTTGCAGCTCGGCGGTGGGGCCTATGTCTGCAATCAGGCCCTTGTCTATGGCCAATGATGCGTTTTCGATAATGCGGCGCTGATCGTCCTGGGTGACAATACAGGCGGCGTGGAGCAGTGTGTCGCAGTGGCGCATGCGTTTCTCCGCTGAGTGGTTGCATGATAATGCGTGTGTTGATGCTGGTTTTTGAAACTAGCTCCGTACTCACTGCTTGGCAAGCGGGGAGGAGGTGCGCTGCTTGCCAGCGGGCCACAGGGCGGAAAGGCTTGCAAGATCGTGCCGCAACGTATATAGAAATTGGCTGCATCGCGCGAAAATCAGGCGCGGGCAAAGTTTTGCCCGTTGTGAGCACGGGCGTTTTTTTTAAAGCTATACCCACACCCTATGGAGGTGCGTTTTGTTTGAATCCTTAGCTTATGCCATGGGCACGCCCCAGGCCGGGGCCGCTCCCGCCAGCGGTCAGGAAATGCTGATGCAGTTTCTGCCCCTCATCGTCATGTTTGTCATCTTCTGGTTCCTGCTTATCCGTCCCCAGCAGAAGCGGGCCAAGGCCCACAAGCAGATGCTGGCCGAACTGAAGCGCGGCGACCACGTTATGACTTCCAGCGGCATTCTTGGCCGTATTCTGGAAATCGACGACGAGCAGGTGCTTCTTGAAAGCGGCGAATCCAAGCTGCGCGTTTCGCGCGGTGCCATTGGCGGCGTTGCTCCTGTCAAGGGTGCCAAGGACGTCAAGGAAGAAAAGAAGTAGGTCGCCCTTGGCGACATGCGCCTGCCATTGCCGTGGCGGGCGCAGTGCATGGCCCGTGAGCTGAACCGGCTGTTGCCAGGTCGGCTCTTGGGCTTTTGCCTCTTGATGCGCCCGGATATCCGGGTCTGCGGAGTTTCCGGCTTTGTCAGTGGCCTGAGGCTGCTTTTTTGGGGGCAGCCTCAGGGTTACGGCAAAGCTTAATCTGTTGTGTGGAAGGTGAACGATGGGTCTGCTCTGGCGCTTGTCCATAGCCATCATGGTTTTTGTGTTGTCCCTTGTTTACGCGCTCCCCAGCGTTCCCTATCTGGGAACAGCTCTCGAGCGCGTCTTGCCGTCGAGCAAAATCAATCTCGGCCTTGACCTCAAGGGCGGCATCCATCTGACGCTCGGTGTAGACGTGGCCAAGGCTGTGAGCAATTCGCTGGCCCTTGTGGGCCAGGATTTGCGCCGCGTTGCCGAAGACGAAAAGATTGTGGTGCTGCGCCCCCGCGTTGTGGGCGGCACTGCTCTTGAATTCGTGCTGCCGCGTGCGGAAAACGAACCCCAGTTCCGCGAACTGCTGGCCAAGTATTTTCCGCAGTTGAGCGTGGGCGAGCCCCAGGCCGGTGAAGCCGGACAGCTGCGTTACGTGGCCCGCTTTACTCCGGCAGAGGTCAAACGCATCGAAGACCTTTCGCTCGATCAGGCCCTGCGCACCATCCGCAACCGCATTGACCAGTTCGGCGTTGCTGAACCCGATATTCGCAAGCAGTCGGACAACCGCATTCAGGTACAGCTGCCGGGTATTTCTGACCCGCGCCGCGCCGTGCAGGTTATTGGCCAGACCGCCCACCTTGAGTTTCACATTGTGCGCGAAGACGTAGATCCCGGTAAGGCTGTGCTGCCCCCCGGCGTGATCGTGCTGCCCATGCTGGAGAAAAACCCCGGCCAGCAGCAGAAAGAAACAATGGTCGCGCTTGAAAAAGACGCCATGCTCACCGGCGAGGACGTGTCTGACGCGCGCCCCGCCTTTGATAACATGAACCAGTCTTACGTTACCCTGAATTTCAACGCCCGTGGCGCGCGCATATTTGAACGCGTGACCGGCGAAAATGTTGGCAAACGCATGGCCATTGTGCTTGACGGCAAGGTGTATTCCGCGCCTTCCATCCGCGAGCGCATCGGCGGCGGCAGGGCCAGCATTTCGGGCAACTTTTCAACGGCCGAGGCGCAGGATCTTGCCATTGTGCTGCGCGCCGGTTCGCTGCCCGCACCCGTTTCTGTGCTTGAAGAACGCACGGTCGGTCCCTCCCTGGGGCAGGAATCCATTGACAGCGGCGTGCGCGCGGCCATGGTAGGCGCAGTGTGCGTTGTGGTATTTATGGCGGTGTATTACGGCATGAGCGGCCTCATTGCCGACCTTATGCTGTGCTTTACCATGCTTATCGTCATGGCGGGCATGGCTGCTTTTGGCGCAACGCTTACCCTTCCGGGTATTGCCGGTATCGTGCTGACCATTGGTATGGCGGTGGACGCCAACGTGCTCATCTACGAACGCATACGCGAAGAAATACGGCTGGGGCTTACCCCGCTGGCTGCGGTAAAGGCGGGTTTTGACCGCGCGGCTATTTCCATTACCGACTCCAACCTGACAACAATCATCGCTACCGTGATTCTGTACCAGTTCGGCACCGGCCCCATCAGGGGGTTTGCGGTGACGCTCTCTCTGGGCATCATCGCCTCCATGTTTACGGCCATCTTTGTATCGCGGGCCATCTTTGAGAATTGGGCGCGTCACTGCGGCCCCAAGGGCATCAGCATATAGCGCGCCGGGAGGCAATTATGGGTTTCGCATTTATCAAACACGGCACCAATATCGATTTTATTGGCAAGCGCTATTGGGCCTATGGCATCTCTGTGGCCCTTATTCTGCTCGGTATTTTCTCCATGTTCATGGGGCAAGGCCTCAAGATGGGTATCGACTTTGCGGGCGGCGTAATTGCGCAGATTCAGTTTGAACAGCCGGTAAAGGATGAGGTTCTCAAGAAAAGCCTTGATGTTCCGAGCCTGCCGAGCATATCAACGCAGCGCTTCGGCGATAATGGCCGAGATTACCTGCTGCGCTTTTCACAGTCTGAAAATGCCAACGCCAGCCAGTTGCGCACTGCGCTGATTGATACTCTGGCAAGTGCCTTTCCTGACAACAAGGCCGAGATTCAGCGTCTTGAAGTGGTAGGGCCGAAGGTTGGCGCAGATTTGACCAACAAAGCCCTTGCGGCCCTGTACTATTCGGTGCTGCTTATTGCCGTGTATATCTCTGGCCGTTTTGAGCAACGTTGGATGGCGGGCGCAATCATGGCTGCTGCCCTTTGGGGCGGTATGTACCTTGCCGGGCTTACCGGGCTTGGCATGGGCTGGCTTGTGCTGCTTTCGCTAGGCATCACGCTGGTTGTCTGCTTTATCCTCAAACTCAACTTTGCACTGGGCGCGATAGTGGGCCTGTTGCATGACGTAGGCATTACCTTGGGGCTGTTGTCGTTGATGGGGGTAGAGATCGACCTCAACGTCATGGCGGCCCTGCTGACCCTGGTGGGGTATTCGCTCAACGATACCATCATCGTGTATGACCGACTGCGTGAAAACCTGCGTTCTGCCTCACTGACCAGCATGGGCCAGTTGATTAACTTTAGCGTTAATCAGACACTTTCGCGTACCATTCTGACAAGTGGCACAACGTTGCTGGCCACGCTTTCACTCTTCGTGCTTGGCGGTGGGGTTATCCATGACTTTGCCCTTACCATGCTTATAGGCGTGTTTGTGGGTACAGCTTCTTCCATTTATGTGTCGTCGGCCATTCTTTTGGCGCTTGGTGATGTGGCTTTTTATACCCATCGTGCCCAGGAAAGTGTCAAATACGAGCGCCCCGGCGAAAACGGTGTAGTTTAGTTTTGTACGCTTAAGCCGCACATGTTGCGGCTCAAGATATACAGTGCACCCTGGTCAGCAATGGCCGGGGTGCTTTGCATTTGGCAAGGCTTGCATCTGCTGGCAGCCAAGCGTAGGGCTGGCATATGACAGGGCAAAAAAGGCATGCCCTGGGGCATGCCTTTTTTATACATCGACCGATAAGAAATAAGGAAAGGGCAGTCCTATTCTGCGTGAAATTCTTGCTTGATGACAGCCTCGGCCTTGATGCGGTCGAGCAGTTCTGCAAAGGTGGCTTTGACATGCTCGCGAATATCGCCAGCCACTACCAGAAAGAGCAGGTCGTCGCCAGGTTTGAGCAGTCCTTCTTCAGCCTGGGCGACTATGGCAAAGATTCCGGGCTGTTTTTCCATCTCGCGGCAGATGGCATCCATCTTGGCAGAGTCGTGAGAAACCTTTATTGAAGTCACGGGCGCGTGGTCGGCGCGTGACCAGCCGCGCACAACCCCGTTGTGAATCAGCATCATGCCCACATTTTCGGCGAAGCCGGGACGGGCTTTGAGTTCCTGAAGAGTTTTGTTAACATCCATAACAACCGCCTTGGTTTCAGTGGCTCGATCAACGCCTTTCGTTTCAGGCTACAGCATAGCAGCCCGTGTATAAAGGAATTTTTCATGGCGTATTTATCGCAGTTATTATCACGCCTGCCCAGCAACATTGATGTGCGCATGAGCACCATGGGGCATGTGGTGTGGGTGAGCTGGCACGATAAACTCGCGCCCGCCGTGGGGCAGACCCTGCTCAATTATGGCGGCATGCTGGTGGGGGAGGAGGCAGAGCAGTCCATCTGGTTTTTCTTTACCGACGACGTTTTTCTGGCCTTGGCGCGCCTGATGGTGTGGGGCAACTTTAACGAACTGCCCGTGGCCATAGAGCTGTTTCCCGGTCGTTTGCAGTTTGGCCGCAAGCGCGAGGTAAACCTGCTGCTCGACGGAGCTATTCAGGCCCAGCAGATTGTGGTGACCGACAGCCTTGAAATATGGGTTCACCCCAAGAGCCGCGAGGGCAAGAAGGGCCTGCCTGGTATTACGTTTGAGCGCCGCTCTGCCCGTCAGGGTATGGCCAGTGTGGAATGGGCCTCCATGATCGTTGACGTGCGCATGCCCTATGCCTCGACCCAGTCGTGGTTTGCCGTGCTGCACCCCCTTGGCAGCCCGCTGGACAAGGCTTTTCAGACTGGCTGGACAGCCATGTTCAAGCGGCTGGAAGCCCTGCTGCAAAAGCACAAGATCAAATCCATCGTGGACAATACGTTCATGATGATCGCCATTGATAACCTGATGATGCTGCGCACCTTCATGCGCGATTATCTGCACAGCATCGACAAGAACAACAAGGAAAACACAGGCCACTGGCCCTGCGTGAGTGTTGTTGCCGACCGCAATAACCTCAATTTTAACGCCGACCTGCCCAAAAAGATTGGTTTGCAGTGGGACAACCTGATGCCAGATTTTCCCTACCTGAGCTATCGCAATGCCTATCTGTTGGGTGAAGGTTTTACGGTGCGCGATCTGCGGTATACTGGCGAGCAGATGGCCATGGACAGCTGGTGCAACGTGATGCTGGACGAGAACAGCCTCAGCGGGCGTTCGCTCAACCTGCTCATGCCCAGCCGCCTCACTGCGCCTACCCAATCGGGCATTGGCTGTGTGTACTGCGGCATCCACAGCCACGAATCTGCTGAATGCCCCACGCGCCTTGGTGCAGCCTCCGACTCGGACGTGTGGGAAAACCTCGGCAGGCTTGATTTGGACGCCATCAACGAGGGTTTTCGCTCCATCGAGATGGCCCTGACGGAAAAAGGTGCGGGCGGCTATGCGGCAGTGATTGCGGGCGAAGACGATGCGGCTGTGGTGCTGCGGGCAGTGCTTGAGATCAACGCCGCCTGCCAGCTGCGCAACGTGCCACGCCACTGGCTGTACCGCATGCGCGAGCCGGAGCCGGGCGAGGAAGAACCAAGCCGCGATGACAGCCCCGCCTGGGATCTTCTGGACAGGCTCATTACCACGGCTCCCTCAGACCTTAGTGCGCTGGAAAAAAAGATCACCCAGGCTATCTCGCGCCATCAGCGCGATCCCCGGCTGCACATGGTGCTGGCCTTTACCTATCTTGAGCGCAACGACTACGCACGCGCCGAGGGCTCGTTCCGCACTGCGGCAATGCTAACACCTTCGCCCGCGCTTCAGGCCTGGAACGAATTTTTTCTCGCCCGTCTTGCAGAAGAGCAGGGGCTGCTGAGTCAGGCCATTGAGCAGTACACCCAGATATGGCGCGTTATGCCACACTGGCGCGAGGTAAAATACCGAGAAATCGTCTGTCAGGTTAAGATGGGTTTTTGCGAACCCATTCTCGATCAACTGATCAAGCTTATTCGCGAGGATCCCACGTATTTCAACCGCGTGCTCATTGATCCCTCGCTTGAACGCGGGCGTCTGCTGATACTATCAGCCCTCTATGACCTGTGGAATGAGGCCAAGCAGTGCGCTGATACAGAAAGGGCGCGCGTTACCGAAATCAGCGAACGGCTGGACACCTGGTTTGCGCCTGAGCATCCAGTGCAACTGCAACTGGGCATGAAGGTGCGCGACCTCGAAGCGCAGGCAGGCATAAACAACTATCTTGCCTTTCTCAATATTGTGGAGGTGCGCCCCGGTATTGAAAAGGAAATGGAAGACTGCATTACCCGCGAGGTAGAAGACCTGCGCAACAGGTATAAGTATTACCTTGATATTTTGCAGGAGATTCGCGACGAAGCCTCGTGGTTTCCCTTTCCTGCCGCACTGCGCGAGTTTAGCCAGGAATTTAACGAATGTGCGGGTATCATCAACCGTGCGTTTTCGTGCAATTTTAAAGAGGCCGAGTCTTTCAAGCGCGCCCAGGGTGAAACGCCCCACCTTGCCGAGCTGTTGCGCAGCCTGCGCAAACGCTTGCAGTTTTTGCGTATGGTGCGCGAC
>SAAX01000103.1 GCA_009929215.1 Deltaproteobacteria bacterium
GCCGTATTGTGGCCGACCTGAACAACGCCGCCTACCCCACACGCCAGGTGGTTCCTGTGGGTGCGGTGCACAACAGGCTTTCGCTCGAGATTGCCCGTGGCTGCACGCGCGGCTGCCGTTTTTGCCATGCGGGCATGGTGTACCGCCCGGTGCGCGAGCGTTCGATTGATAATATCAACGAGCTGCTGACCAAATGCCTCAACGAAACCGGCTTTGACGAAATTTCTTTTCTCTCTCTGAGCACGGGCGACTTTTCTGCGCTCAAAACCCTGAGTTTTGGCGTGCTTGACCGCTGCGCGCGCGAGCAGATCGGCCTTTCGCTGCCCTCGCTGCGCGTGGGCTCCATTGACGACGAAATCATCGAACGCATGGCCGACCTGCGCCGCACGGGTGTTACCCTTGCGCCAGAGGCTGGCAGCCAGCGCCTGCGCGATGTCATCAACAAGGGCGTTACAGAAGAAGACCTGCTGCTGCACGCCCAAAAACTGCTGGAGCACGGCTGGCGGTTGGTGAAGCTCTATTTCATGATCGGCCTGCCCACCGAAACAGACGCTGACCTTGAAGCCATTGCCGACATTTGCCGCAAGGTGCGCGATGCCGCAGGCAGGGGCGGCCCCCGCCTTCAGGTTACAGCGGCCCTTTCACCCTTTGTGCCCAAGCCTTTTACACCCTTCCAGTGGGTTCCGCAGATCAGCCAGCAAGAAATGCAGCGCCGCGTCAACCTGGTGCGCACGCTGTTCAAGGGGCAAAAGTTCTTCAAACTTCGCTGGCACGAACCCGCCATGAGCCACCTTGAGGGCATTTTGTCCCGCTCAGACCGCCGCATGGCCGACGTGGTGGAAAAGGCCTACCGCAAGGGCTCGGTATTCACGAGCTGGATGGAGCATTTTTCGCTGCCGCCGTGGACTGAAGCGCTGGACGAATGCGGCATCAGTGTGGATCAGTGCACAGGCCCGCGCGAACCCGGCTCCGCACTGCCCTGGAGCCATCTGGAAGCGGGTATTTCAGAAGAGTTTTTGCTACGTGAATACGAGCGTGCGCTGACGGAAAAAATTACGGACGACTGCCGCTACGGTGCGTGCCGCCAGTGTGGCGCGTGCGATACCAAGGCAGGGGCTTCGCGCATGCAGCACGCCTCTGCCCCCACGGCAGGCGACGAACCCGGCCAGCCCCTGCACCGCAACAGGCTTATTTTGCCCCAGCGCGACCAGATGGCCCACTCTCCCACGCGGGACGAAGAAGGCCGCCTTGTGTGCCGCCCGCAAACCAGCCGCCCGCCCAAAATCACGCCAGAGCTGACCATCAAGGCGGCGCAGTACCGCATATGGCACAGCAAGGCCGGGGGCAGCGCGTATCTGAGCCAGCTTGAGCTGCAAGCCGTGCTCGACCGCGCCCTGCGCCGTGCCGCCATGCCACTGGCTTTTTCGCAGGGTTTTCACCCCATGCCGCTGCTTTCCTTTGGCCGCGCCCTGCCCGTTGGGGTAGAAAGCCGGGCCGAATGGTTTGCCCTTACCCTGCATAAAGATTTGCCCCCGCAGGAAGTGGCCGCGCGTCTTACCCCGCTGCTACCCCCGGGTATGGAAGTGCTGCGCATTGAACCCGTGGAAAAAAGCCGCCGCACAGAACAGGCCGTTGCCGAAGCCTTTACCCTGCGCATGACCACGGCAGAAGAAACCGAAGCCGCAGCCCGCTGCTTTGCCGAATTTGCCGCCCTGTCAGAGCGCATGTTTACGCGCGCAACCAAAAAGGGGCCCCGCACTGCCGACATACGGCTCATGCTGGGCGACTGGTCTGTGCAACGCAGTGCCACAGGGGCTGTGGAAGCAGTGACTTTTGTGGCAGACTGGGGTAACGGTTATCTGTCCCCCATGCTGCTGTGCATGGCGATTCTTGAGACACTGGGAGAGCCGGAAACTCTGCGCCAGCGAATCGGTCTGTTCAAGACGGCGCAGATATTCACAGACGGGCAGTCCTACCCAGAGTAGCCAATGCCGCACACCACATCCGCCTGGTTCTTTTTTGGAGACTCGCTGACGCAGGGCGTCAACGATGCGCTCATGCCCGGCGGGTGGGTAAGCCGTTTGGCGGTGCTGGCACATGAGGCCGGGCTTTGCCCCATACCGCGCGCCACTTTTTACAATCTTGGCGCACGGCGGCACAGCACGGCAAAAATAGCCGCACGTTGGCGATCAGAGCTTGATAACAGGCTCATACCCGGCATGGTTCCACGTCTGGTATTTTGTGCTGGTGTGGTAGACATGGCGGCCCCCGGCGGCGGCCAGCCCGCTGACCCGGAACTGGCGGCTGCCCAGATGGACAAGTTGCTTGCCGAGGCGGCAGAGGTTGCGCCAACCCTAGTCATAAGCCCGCCGCCAGTGACAGATGCCGCCGCCAGCACCCGTATTGGACAGCTTGGCAAATTGCAGCAACAGTTGTGCGCCAGGCAAGGCATTGCCTTTGCCCAAGTGTATGAACTTTTGGCTAACACCAGTGATTATATGAATGATCTGAGCGACGGGCTGCACCCTGGTTCACAGGGTTGCGACCGCATGGCGCAGACGCTGCTGGCGCAGGAATGTGTACGCGCCTTCATGTGTGCAGCGCACTAGGAGAACACAATGGGTTCATGTATCCCCTTTATTGACGAACAGCCCTTTGAAGAACGTGTCAAATCTTTGGCAGACGACGAACTGCTTGAAATCTGGGAAGAAACCCAGCAGCTTGAAAGCATGCTTTGCAGCGCCCTGCATACAGATCTGGCCCTGGCGCCCGATTATGAAAAGGTTATTGTTGATGAACTTTTTTTGCGGTCGAGCCGCCGAGTGAATCAGCCCGTTATGGGCAAGTAGCAGTACGTTTCTGCATGGCTGGGCAGAATGCGTGAGCTATCTGGTCAGCCTGCGATTTCACAGCGGTCATAACCGTTCGTACCTTGCTGTAAAAAATGCGCGATTGAATGGATGTGGGGTAGACGCTGACATTCATTCCACGGGTATCTAATTCCCGCCATTTCCGCACGGAGGCCCTACGGCCTTGCTTGCAGCCTCAAATCCCTTCAGTTTTACAGACATTTTGCAGCCCAAACGCAGACAGGCCGGGAAAAACCCGGCCTGTCTGTTAAATACCCTTTGGCATACCCTGCATCAACGCACCCTGCTCACACGTCAAGCCCCATCAAACGATCAGGCTTGTCATACGGCAAATGCCAGCTTGCGGACAACACCAGAGATTCCTGGCGCCAGCATGCAACCATCACATGCAACCGCAGGTTCGCCAAAGCCGATGCGGACTAGGGACTATATGGACGTCAACAGCTCCATATCGTCGCCAGAAAGCAGCTTATCAAGGTCAAGCATGATAAGCAGGCGATCCTGCAACTTGCCCACCCCGCTGATGTAGTCCGAGTCCACCCCGGCAACAACAGGTGGCGGCGGTTCCACCGTGCTCGCAGGTATACGCAATACCTCAGAAACGGCATCAACAACAAAGCCCACGATAATATTGTTAATTTCAATGACAATAATCCGCGTATTCTTGTCGTGCCCCTTGGGGGCAAGACCAAAGCGCCGACGCAGATCAATGATCGGGATAACTTTGCCGCGCAGGTTAATGACGCCTTCCACAAATTCCGGAGCGCGGGGCACCTTGGTAATTTCCATGGTGCGGATGATTTCCTGAACCTTCAGGATGTTCACCCCGAACTCTTCTTCACCGATGCTGAACGTCACCAGTTGCAGAAGTTCGTCTTCCTGTTTTTTCTGACTCAGATCCATGTCTGCTCCCTTGTCGCAAGTAGGCCGCAGTCGTGTGCCCAAAAATCAAACGAGGTTATGCCACAAGGCCACTACTCTCTTTTGCATCTCAAGCACTGCTGTATTCTCACACATTAGACAATATCGGCAGTACAGTAAAGAACCATAGGGCAGGCTGCAAAAAAGAGCATTATTTTTCATACGCTTCATTCAGAGCTTGCTCAAGCGTGCGGGCGCTGTACACATCGCGTAGCACTAGCGGCTGATTGGCGTTGTCACCAGCAGGAAAAAGCGCAGTAAGCGGAATGCTCTTGCTGCCAAGGGCATCAAGCAAGCGCACAGCGTAAGCATTGGCATTGGTCAGATCCACGCGCACCAGTTCCATGCCGTAACGCGCCTGTAGTTTGCGCATGCGTTCGTCTGTCAGCACAGTGGCTTCCATAAACTTGCAGTTGGGGCACCAGTTGGCAGTAAATTCAAGCAGCATGGGTTTTTTGCCCAGATTGGCCTCAAAGGCCTCTGGCGTAAACTGCCGCCACTGTGGCAAGGGCGCTACCGGGCGCAGCACCCAAAAAACCGAGCCCACCAGCAGCAGCACGCCAATAACGCTCATGATCTTGCGGCGCAGCGGAGGCGCGGTGATGCCACAATACTGACCCCACAGCCATGCGCAGAGCGAAAGCACCAACAACACCGTAAGCACCTGCATATGCCGCTCGACAGGCAGCACAGAGAGCAGATACAACGCCGTGCCCATGAGCATAAAGCCCACAATGCGCTCAAAGACGTGCATCCACGCGCCGGGTTTGGGCAATATGCGGGCAAGGTCGGGCCAGAGGCAAAACATCAGGTAGGGCAAGGCCATGCCAAGCCCCACAGCCCAAAAAACAACCACAACAATCATGAGCGGCTGGGTAAAGGCCCAGCCAAGCACGCCGCCGAGCAGCGGCCCGCTGCACGGTGTTGCCAAAAAGGTGGAAACAAGGCCGGTAAAATACGCTTGCAGGCAAGGATTTTTGCTGCTTGCCCCGGTTTTGAGGTCAATAACCGGCAGGCTGAACACGCCGAGCGTAGAAAGCCCCATGAGGTACACAACCAGCAGCATTACCATGAGCACAGCCTGATTTTGGTACAGCTGCCCCCACATGAGGTCTGCCAGCCCCAGCACCAGGGCCAGAGCGCTAAAAAGCGTCATAACCCCAGCTGCAAAACACAGATTGTGCAGCCTGAAGCGCCTGAGCCCTGCGGCATCACGCCCGCCTACCATGAGCAGACCACTTACCTTGAAGGTAAGCACCGGCAGCACGCAGGGCATGGCATTGAGCAACAGGCCAGCAATAATGCCAAACAGCAGAGCCTTGCCGAGCCCCGATATTTCAAGAGTATCGTCCAGAAAGCGCGGCGAAAGGCGCACGTCAAAACCGTCTGGCGGCGGCAGTTTTTCCACTTTTTCATCTGCCCAAGCGCCGTTGGACTGTGCAGTTTCGGCAGTTTCGTTGGCCCACATCTGGCCCGTAACTTCGTCGTTGCCGCCTTCTTCCTGACCTTCCTGTTGTGCGGCAGAGGCCGCAACCGGTGGCCGCTGGCGCATCTCCTGCCATTGGGCGCGCCAGGGCATGGCATCCAGGGCGGGAGATTCACGGAGCACAATACCCGTAAACTGCTCATTTACAGGCATGCATTTGCGGTTTGAGCACAAAAGCATGCTCATATCGGCCACAAAGGGCTTGCCCGCCGCATCGGGCGGCAGCGTGGCATAAAAGGTAACATTGCCTTCGTAAACATTTACCGTGGCCGTAGGATCGTAAAAATCGCGCTGCACCGCTCCTTGGGGATAGTAAACGGGCAGGGGGCGGCCGCCGTCTACAGAAAGGGCCACCGTGGTTGGCCTGCCAGCCTCGCCCGGCTCATGCCCGTAGGCATGAAACTCGGCAGGAATCACAATATGCAGCGCGGCAATCAGATTGTGTCCGTCACGGGCGGTTTCCAGCCTGGGATGCAGGTCTTCTGCCTGCGCTTGGGCGCATAAAAAAACAGTGGCAACCAGCGCGGCAACGCCAGCGCAAAAGACGCGCCAGCACTGCCCGCCAGCAATTATTGGGGGCGCTAATGCAGATGCAGCCAACTTGGCATATTTCAAAGTGGTATCTCTTTTTAGCTGATTTTTTTCAAATTACTTGACAGGTAGGGCCGCTTAAGCGTAAACACCTCTTCACGCAATGCGGGTCATTAGCTCAATTGGTAGAGCAGCTGACTCTTAATCAGTTGGTTCGGGGTTCGAGTCCCTGATGGCCCACCAGAAAATTCAGGTTCG
>SAAX01000040.1 GCA_009929215.1 Deltaproteobacteria bacterium
AGACTAACCTGTTGGCTCTTAATGCCGCCATTGAGGCAGCTCGCGCGGGCGAGGCCGGGCGTGGTTTTGCGGTTGTGGCCGACGAGGTGCGCAAGCTGGCAGAAAAAACCATGGGTGCCACCAGAGAAGTGGAAGACGCCGTTAATGCCATACAGCAGGAAACCCGGCGCAATGCCGAGACCGTAGAGGCCGCAGCCCAGCTGAGTCTTGAAGGTGCCCATTCCGCATCACTTGCCGGTGGCCGCCTTGGTGAAATTCTTGAGGCCATGTCTGGCACGGCGCAGCACCTGCATGCTGTTGCCACAACAGCGGGCGTGCAGTCTGACAATATTGAGGAAGCCAACAAGGCTCTGGATGAAATTCGCGTTGTGGCCGAGCAGACATCTGGCAACATGCAGGTGTTTACCTCTGCGCTGCTGACCTTCCAGGGCGGCATGGAAGAGCTTGATATGATAGTTAACGCCATGGTCAGCGGCGACTATGAGCGGGCAGCTTCAAGCAAATTTGTGCAGTGGACGTCGAGCATGGATCTGGGCCTCAACGATATTGACAGCCAGCACCGCATGCTTGTTGACTATATCAACGATCTGCACAGCGCCATGTCCAACCACCGCAGTGCCAATGAGCTGCTCGAAATTCTGCACAAACTGCGCAATTACACCAGCACGCACTTCAGGGACGAAGAAAAACACTTTGTCCATACCGATTACCCCCTGGTCAAAGACCACCTTAAGATTCACAGAGAGTTTGAGGCCAAGGTGGATGAAGTGGAGCGCGGCATTAAAGAAGGCACTGTCACATTGAGCATGGACTTGTTGTCGTTTCTTAAAGACTGGCTGGTGAAGCACATTATGGGTATGGATACGCAGTATGTGCCCTATGTCAAAAAAGGCGCCAGGGCAGCAGCCATGGCAAAAGCCCGGGCAAGCTGACAGCAGCACCCCTAAGCATATTTGAGCTGGGCCCGCTTACCCGTAAGTGTTTGACAACGCTGAAAGGTTAGGCGGGCCTTGTCTTGTTGTTGGGTGCATTTGACATATTTCATTGCAGAATCCCCTAAAATTATCCATAGTAATCATTGGGTAATCATGTGCAATCTATTTTGTATGTTGCGTCGGTTTTGCCCTTGGATTTTGATCCCGCGGTATGCGTTATGATACTGAATATGACCACTTGCCCGTACCCGTTTACGGCCAGCGGAGAAGCAATGTTTATTCAGCGTACCGTGAAAAGCGCACCCTCCAAATGCTTGGCAGCAGTTTTGGCTTGTTGGGCATTTCTGGCTGTGTCTGCTTATGCATATGCATTTGACTCTGTTGCGCTGCAACACGAGGCTGTGTCACTGACACAAGCAGAGCGGGCCTATTTAAAAGAGCACAAAAAAATTACCCTGTGTGTTGATCCAGACTGGGTTCCCTATGAGCACATAGACGCAAACGGCAAGCATGTGGGCATCGCAGCTGATCTTTTGGCCTTGATCGAAGCCAGAACTGGCGTTGAGTTTCAGCTTGTGCCAACCCGCGACTGGAATGAGAGTCTGGCATATTCCAAAGCTGGCAAGTGTCAAGCGCTCAGCTTTTTGAACCAAAGCGTAGAGCGTAGCGAGTGGCTGATTTTTACCTCGCCCCTGTTCAGTGATCCCAATGTCTTCATCACGCGCGAAGAACACCCCTTCATTTCTGACCCTGCCACGCTTGAGAACGAGTCAATCGTGTTTCCTGAGGGAACGGCCATGGAGGGCTTGATCAGGGAACGTTACCCAAACCTTGAAATCATGCTTGCCAGGTCAGAGGATGAATCTCTCGATATGGTTTCTTCCAGGCGCAGTTCCATGACCATGCGCTCGCTGATTGTGGCGGCCTACACCATTCGCAAAAACTGTCTGTTTAACCTTAAAATCGCCGGGCAGCTGCCCTTGTACATGAATCACCTGCGTATTGGTGTGCATAAAAGTGAGGGCGTGCTGCGCAATATTCTGGATAAAGGCGTGCAATCCATAACGCCGCAGGAAAAAGGGCGGGTGGTAAACCAGCATGTGGCCATTAATGTGCAGACCATGCTTGACCCGCGCTGGCTGTTTGCAAGCGGTGGCCTGGCGGCAATTATTGCAGCCCTCTGGGGATACTGGACATACCGGCTGCGCAAACTCAATGCGGCCCTGCTGCACCTTTCCAATACCGACAGTCTGACAGGCCTTGCCAACAGGCAAAAACTATCGGGCTGTATGGCCGAGGCCATGATACGTTCGCACCAGTACGAATTACCATTTTCTGTGATGCTGCTTGATGTGGACAATTTTAAGAAAGTCAACGACACCTTTGGGCATCTTGCGGGCGATGCCGTGTTGCAGGCCTTGAGTGCGATTGCCGTAAGCGAACTGCGCCCCCAGGATACTCCGGGCCGTTGGGGCGGCGAAGAATTTCTTGTGCTCTTGCCCCAAGCGGGAGCCGCCGAAGCAATAGAACTGGCAGAAAAGCTGCGCAGCAGGGTTGGCGAACATGAATTTGCCGAAGGCCTGCACTGCACCATAAGTATTGGGGTGGCTGAAATGTGCGCCAGCGATACGCCAGATACCCTGATCCACCGGGCAGACAAGGCCCTGTATCGTGCAAAAAATGAAGGTAAAAATCTGGTTGTACTGGGTTAGGACAGGTAATTTTCTTTTATCGTATTGTTAATAAATTGTTTGCACACACTGAGTATTTGTTCCTGCGCTTGCCTATATTCTTGTTTTGAGCTATTTTTTTCAAAATATCCGGGATCTAAGAGCGATATTTCAGGGGTATAGGCAGTTTTATTCTTTATAGCTGCATCAATGTGGTTTTGTTGTTTTGCTTGTTTTCTCTCTCACGCATTTTGATGCTGCGGGGTTTATATGGCAGAGTCCCAACCACTCATTCATCCACAACCCCCCAGCAGTTTTTCCTCGTGGCTTCAATCATACAAACCCTTATGGGTTATTGCCCTGCTTGACCTGCTTGTGCTGGGAATCATTTTTTTCGCCCTCATGGAAAGCCGCCAGCGCGATCTTGATACTGCCGCCAGCACACTTGAAAATGTTTCCCGTTCGATGGACGACATCCTTTCGTGGCGGTTTGAAAAAATACATCTCGCCTTGCTTAACACGGTCGATGAAGTTGAAAAACAGTCCCGTGCAGGCACGGTAAGTTGGGAAGGGCTGGAGGGATTTGGCCGGACGCTTGACGAAAGACTGCCTGAGACTCTGGGTTTTTTACTTACAGACAGCCTTGGGCAGGTTATTTATGCCTCGCCCCGTGCGCTCACAGGCGACATATCTGTTGCCAACGACGAGCATTTTATTCAGCTACGCGATAATCCCTTTCAGCCATTTGCCATTTCAAAACCCTTCTACGGTCATTCGTGGCCTCACCCCATTATTGTGCTTGCCATGCGCTATACGCAGCCAAGCGGCGAATTTGGCGGCATTGTAGCCTGCGAGGTATCCATAAACATGTTTTCTGCCGTTTTGGGGGCAGTGGATATTGTTGGCACTTCGTCATTGGCAACACTGTGGGACAAGCGCCTTGGCCTGATAACCCAGTATCCCGAAGGGCAGTATTACCTCTCATCCAAGCCGTCTCCACAACTGCGCAAACTCATGATGCAGGATGCCCCTCCCTCCATCTATTTTAACAATCGTCCAGATTTTAATAATAGAAACAGAATTGCCTACTATCGCAAGCTCAGTCAGTGGCCCCTATACCTTGCCATAGGCGTATTTGAACAGGAAGTGCTGGAAAATTGGCGCCACGAAGTGATAGTGCTGGGCTTCTTGGGCATGGTGTGCGTATTCATTTCTTTTTGGAGCGGTATTGCCTACACGCGAAATATTCACGCTCTGGCAGTGGGCGAAAGACGCTATAAGGGGCTGTTTAACAACATGCAGGCTGGGTTGGCCCTGTTTGAACCGGTATTTTTGCATTCAGGTGCCATTTGTGATTTCAGGTATGTTGAAATCAACAAGGCCTATTGCACCATATTTCGGGCCAATCAGGAGGATATTGTTGGCAAAACCCTGCTGCACAGAATTTCTGGCAAAACCAACAACGCCGCGCAGTGGATCAATCCCCTCATTACAACTGCCGAAACTGGCGAGCCAGCCCGTTTTGATTTTTTTCTTGAAGGCAACAATCTTTGGATAGACGTGGTGGCCTATCGCCCTGAAGCGGGCAAAATTGCCATTTTGTGTATAGATGTGAGCGAAAGCAAATTTGCCCAGGCGCGCGCCAGCCGGGTTTCGCAAATGTATGCGGCGCTCAGCAGGTGTAATCAGGCCATTGTGCGCTGCACCACCCGCGAAGAGCTGTTTGCAGAAATATGCAAGGCTGCCGTAGAGGCGGGCGGCATGAAGGGGGCCTGGATAGGCCTAGTTGAAGTACAAACAGGCAAGGTGAAACCCGTCAGTTCCTTTGGGCTGGATCAAAATGATATAAGCCGCCTCAACGTGTCTGCCAAGGAATCTGATCCTTACGGCTCTGGCCCCACAGGCTGCGCAATCAGATACAACGAGGCCATCTGGTCAAACAATTCTACCGCAGATCCGCGCCTTGTGCCCTGGTGGCAGCTAGTTCAGAAAACAGGTTTTCTTTCTGTGGGGGCGCTACCGCTGCGTCAACGGGGCGAGGTCGTGGGCAACCTTACCCTCTATTCCATGGAAGTGGGGGCTTTTGATCCAGAAGTGCGCGAACTGCTGGGTGAAATGGCCACCAACCTCAGCTTTGCCCTGGACAATTTTGCATGGGAAGAAGAACGCCGCCGCAATGAGGCGAGAATCAATGAGCTTGCCTTTTATGATCAGCTCACCGGCCTTGCCAACCGCCCCCTGCTTACCGAGCGCATACGGCTGGCTGTTGGCGCAGGCATGCGCAATAATCAGTTCAACGCGCTGATGTTCATTGATCTGGACAATTTTAAAACCATCAACGACACGCTGGGGCATGACCAGGGTGACACCCTGCTGCAGCAGGTGGGTAAGCGCTTGCAGGGCCTTGTGCATGCAGAAGATACCGTAGCCCGTTTTGGCGGTGATGAGTTTGTGCTGCTGCTGCAAGATGTTTCGGACAACAGTGACGAAGCAGTTAAAAAGGTGGCCTTTATCAGCCGCCAGGTGCTGAATGCCATACGAGCGCCCATTATGATAAACGGTGTTACCTGCCACTGCACGGCCAGTGTGGGCGTGGCACTGTTTGGCGGGCAAGGCATCACCCCCGAGGAACTGCTCAAGCAGGCTGACCTTGCCATGTATCAGGCCAAGGATGCTGGCAGAAACACAGTGCGTTTTTTTGATCCGCAGATGCAGCTGGCCGTGATAGAGCGCATAGCCCTTGAGCGCGAGCTTGAAGAAGCCATTGGGCGTGAGCAGTTTGTGCTGCACTACCAGCCCCTGATAGACATTGATGACAAAATTACAGGCGCAGAAGCGTTGATTCGCTGGCAACACCCCAAGCGGGGATTGCTCGCACCTGCGGAATTTATTCCTGTTGCTGAAGAAAACGGCATGATTACACGCATTGGCATGTGGGTATTGCGCGAGGCGTGCAGTCAGCTTGCGCGCTGGACAGAGATTCCCGCACTTTCGGGGCTTACAGTTTCCATAAACGTGAGCGCCCGTCAGTTTCGCGAAAGCGGTTTTGTTCGGGATGTGACGGCGATAGTGCAGAAGTCGGGCATCGATCCGACCCGCCTGAAACTTGAGCTTACCGAAAGTCAGCTTGCAGTAAGTATGCAGGAAATCATTGCTTCTATGGTCGAGCTCAGCAACCTTGGCCTGCGTTTTTCACTGGATGACTTTGGCACAGGGTATTCGTCCATGGCCTATCTCAAGCTGCTTCCGCTAGACCAGCTCAAGATCGACAGGTCATTCATCCGCGATTTGCTGACTGACCCCAACGATGCCGCCATTGCCAGCATTATTATTGCCCTGTCGCAAAGCCTCGGCCTCAGCGCCGTGGCCGAGGGCGTGGAAACCACTGAGCAGAAACGGGCGCTTATCAACATGGGCTGCACACTGTTCCAGGGCTATCTGTTCAGCAAGCCGCTGGCGATCAGCGATTTTGAAAGGTATATTGCAACCTTTGCCGCAATTGCCAGCGACGAACAGCAAGATTAGGGCGTGTTGGCAGTCGATCAGCCATACAAAAGGCGGGGTAACCCCGCCCTTTGTAGTTTATCTGTTCATTATCTGTTCATTATCTGTTCATTATCTGTTCATTATCTGGCCATTATCTGGCCATTATCTGGCCATTATCTGCCCATCGCCAACGCTATGCGTTGCTGCCATCCAGCTGCTGCCACTGACCAAGGTGGCGCGCGATATGCTGGCAAATGGCCGCCTGTTCTTCCTTGCCTTGCCCGGTAATACTTATGGGGCTGGCAAAGTTGTAGCGCACGGTCATGCCCACCCTGACCGGGCCAAGTTCCTTGATTTTAGTGCCCTGTCCCCAGGCATCTGTCTTGAGGGCCAGCGGCACAATGGGAACCCCGGCCTTTTTGGCCAGTTTGACCCCGATGGAGTTGAACATCTGCGGGTTAAATTCGCGCGAGCGGGTGTGCTGTGGAAACACGATTATGGAAATGCCCTTTCTGAGCCGTTCCAGTCCGCCCTCCAGCACGGCGGTGAGGTCTTCACGCGGGTTGGTGCGCCCAACCACGATAGGGTCGCGCGAGCACATCACCGGGCCAAAAAGCGGCATGGTGGTAAGGCTTTTTTTGACCACAAAGGTTACGGGGCGGCGGGGGCGAATCATGGCAGGCAGCATGAATGTTTCCAGCGTGCTCATGTGGTTGGCCACAAACAGGCAGGGGCCGTCCACGGCTTCAATTGCATTCATGCCCTCAATTTCGATGGGGCAGCCCATGCGCTCAATAAGGTCTGCAACCCAGGCGCTGGCGTAAACCCATGCGGTATCGTCGCACAGCCCCTTTGAGGCCCGCGCGCAAAGCCAGCGCACCGGGCCAAGAAACAGGCGGCTGTAAAAGCTGAGCGAGGGCATCATACGGCTGAAAATGCCCGCACTGGCATGTTCGCTGCTATATGTGTCGCCCGTAAGAAACTTGGCTTCAAATGCGCCGTCAACAAAGGGGTTCATGCCTATTCTTCCGTTTTTTTGATTTTGTGCAATTTGCGCCACCACTGGCTGAGGCGCGGTTCATCGCCGTTGTCGCGCGGCTGATAGAACCTTCTGCCTTCCAGCTCCTGTGGCAGATACGATTGCTCGATCCACGATTCCGGGTAGTTGTGCGGGTACTTGTATTCCTTGCCGTAGCCCCATTCCTTTTGCAACTGCGTGGATGGATTGCGCAGGTGTAGCGGCACGGGGCGCGCGCCGTTGAGCTTAACCTCACGCGCGGCATTAAGGTAGGCAGCGTAAGAGGTGTTGCTTTTTTTGGCCAGGGCCAGATAGGTAACTGTTTCGGCCAGCGGAATAAAGCCTTCTGGCATGCCCACAAATTCAACGGCCTGCTGACAGGCTACGGCCAGCCCCAAGGCATTGGGGTCGGCCAGGCCCACGTCTTCCGAGGCTGAAAGTATCAGCCTGCGGCACACAAAGCGCGGGTCTTCGCCGCCTTCAAGCAGACAGGCCAGGTAATACAGGGCGGCATCCACATCGCTGCCGCGTATGGACTTGATGAGGGCCGAGGCCAGCTCGTAATGGTTGTCGCCGTCCTTGTCGTGGCGGATAAGAATCTCTGGCAGGGCCGCCTTGATGTGCTCCAGGTCGCGCCTGTCATCGGGCAGGGCACCTACATACTCCACAAGATTCAGCAGGGTACGGGCGTCGCCGTGCGAAACACCCGCCAGCAGGTCTGCCACATCGTCGGGCATCTGCAATTGCAGGTCGCGGGCCCCACGCCGGGCAAGCTCCATCAGTTCTGTACGGCCCAGAGGCCGCAGACGCAACACATGCAGGCGCGAGAGCAGCTGCCGCGTTACGCTGAACGAAGGATTCTCGGTGGTGGTGGCCAGCAGGGTGAGCTCGCCCGATTCTACCAGTGGCAAAAAAAAGTCTTGCTGCGCCTTTGAAAAACGGTGCAGTTCGTCGAGCACCAGAATTTCTATGCCAGTGAGCGAGCGCCGCAAGTGCTGCAAACCGGCCTCTGGCGCGCTGAGTCGCAGATAGGGCCTGCCAGATGACTTGGCAAGCAGCAGGGCAAGGGTTGATTTGCCGCAACCGGGCGGGCCAAACAAAAGCAGGCTGGGCAAACGGCCAGACTTCATGATCGAGCGCAAACGGTCGCCAAGGTGGCTCTGCCCCAAAAACAGCGACAGATCATCAGGGCGCATGCGCTCTGGCAGTGGCTTGCTTACGGTCACTTTCCGGCCCCTGCGGCAGCATCGGCCTTGCCGGCAAGCTGCGATGCCCACCAGTGTAGGCCAAGGCAGAGTGTGGCGGCGGTTTCGCAACGCAGCACACGGGCGCCAAGGCTTACGGGGGTAAATTTTGCATTGTTCAGGGCTGCAAGCTCACGCTGAGAAAAGCCCCCCTCTGGCCCCACCACATAGACGGTAAGACCGGGCTGGCCTGCCATTTCGGGGGTGAGCATGTGCACACCATCCTGAAGTTCCCAGGGCAGAATGCGGTGGTCGGCAGCGTGCGAAAGATGGATAAGCTGATCAACGCCGCCAGAAAGGGCGCGTACCTCTGGCAGCCAGGGGTTGCCGCTCTGCTTGGCCCCGGCAATCATCTGGCCGAGGCAGGCTTCTTCTGCCGTGGCAGAAAGTTTGCCCTGGCTGTGATCGCCCTGCCACAGCCATACGCCGTGCGCGCCAAGCTCAACGGCCTTTTCCATAAAAAAGCCGCGACGCACGGCCTTGCTGTATGCCAGCGCCACCACGGCCTGCGAAAGTGGGGCAGGGGTGAGGGTTTCAGAAACGCGCTCAAGCAGCACGTTCTTTTTGCCAACCTTGCGCACCACAAAAATTCCCGAACGGCCCCTGCCGTCCAGCAGGCCTACCTCTGTGCCGGGTTCTGCCCTCAAAACCTGCCCAAGGTGACGGGCCTCCTGCCCTTCAAGGTTGGCCGTATCGCCCCAGCATTCAGGGGCCAGATAAAAAAACGGTACGCTCATGATCCCACATTTTCCTTGCTGCTGCGCGCCTTACGCACAGCCTTGAACCCGTCGTGCAATGAAACAAGACGTCTGTAATTTTTGCGAATCTCTTGCCCGGCAGGGGTAAGGCTGTCTTCCGGCGGTTCCACATATTTGCGTTGCAGGTAGCTGTCGCGCAAAATTCTTTCCACACAGTCGATAACCGCGTCAACCAAGCCGGGGAAAAAGCTTACAATTTCAAACTTCAGCTCGTTAAGCAGGTTGAGCGCCTCGCGAAACATCTGCTGATATGTGATACGCGCGCCCTTGAAGGTGCGCTGACACAGGTCTTCGAGAATGCGCACGCGCCTTGCCTGCTGAATGTAGCTGAACCGGGTGCAGACCTCTTGATACAGCTCGCGCAGGTTTTCAAAGGCCTCGTCGTTGTCGGGCGAGAACAGGTAGTTGCTCAGAACCTTGCTGACATTTGAGAAAAACTCATCGCTGTAGCTGATCATGCGCCGCTGGTGCTTGGTCAGCCAGCTGTACAGGAACTTGAGGCGTTTTTCGTGGGTTCCGGTGTTTTCCACCACCTCGGTACGCTTGTAGATGATACGCCCCGTATATTCGCCGCGCACAATGTCGTTGAGGCGCAGAAACATGTTGGAGGTATCCTTGATGATATTGAGCCCGGTGAGTGCCTTGCCCGTAATGGGGTGTAAAACCTCCTGGGCCACCACCGAAAGGGCGCGGTCCTGGCGCACGTTGCTGGCGTCAAAGGTGTGTTGCCGGTACTTGATGCGCAAAATGACCACCCGGCGCGGCTTGTCCAAAAAGAATCCGTCGCGGTCAATGATGCTCAGCACTTCGTCCTGGTCGGCATCCACAGCCACCAGCGCCACCTTTTCCAGCAGGGGATAGCGTGTGTTTTCGCCATTGGCCATGTAGGTGGTGATGGTTCTGTCTGTCTGGCCAAGCACGCGCAGCAAAAAGCGCTCGCCCATCTTGTGCAGCTTGCGGGCAAAAAGCGCGCTTGAGGTGCGGCGCTCTGAAACAATGGGAAAGCCGTACAACTCCATAAGATACTGATATACAAACATGCGGTTGCGTTCATAAATATCGCTGTCGCCGTACACAAACTTCCCTATGCGAATGCCAAAACGCTTGAGCTCGCTGTCGATATCAGAAGGAAACGAGGCAAATATGCCAGCCAGATGAAACTGCTTGTCTGCACCCCAGGCCAGCACGTGCGCCCTGTCCATGTTGAGCAGGTAGGGCATGAGCGAAGGGTATGTTTCAAGCACTACCGTGTCGGCAGAGCGAAACTGCTGGCGAAAAATATCCTGGTGCACACGCGGCAGCCGCGAAGCGATGGTTTGCAGATTCTGTACCATCACCTGGTTTTCAAGCGGGCAGCAGGCACCTTCGCCCTCGGTGATTACAGGGTGCAGACGGTCGAACTGAAAAATTTCAGAAAAATAGTCGAGCTGGCGGGCAAAGGCCACCATGGCAAAGCCGGGCAGCTCTTTGTATTCAAACATGTCGTTGTCAAAAGAGGGCAGCAATTCTCGGGCTTCGACCAGAGGATAGTTTTTGTTTTCCTGATACGGTTTGACGAGGCACAGGCGAATATGCACGGCATCAAGCAGGTTTTTGAGCTCATTGAGGTCGCTTGCGGCAACGGAAGAAGACAGCTGTGTAGAGTCCTGCCAGGGCAGGCCGTCCTTGCTGAATACTTCTTGCCATTTGATCATGAGTTCTTCCCTTATGGAAATTTGTTATTTAGTACCTGCTTTTTAGAAAATTTTCCAGTAGCAAAACATGGGGTATCCACGAAAGCGGCATCAATAGCCGCTGTTGCGGCTTTGATCTCTGCGCCATAAACTGTTTAATCCCTCATAAAGGCATAAGGGGGAGCCGTGGGTGGTGCAAAAGAAGTTGCGGCGGCGCATGCGCTTTGCTACAAGAAATGCGTTACCCAAGAGCCGCCACGCTGGTGGGCGGCCTCACCATCAACCCCATGTGCCCATGACCGCCAATTCTGTTGAAAAGCATATTCTGAGCATCGTTTGCAGCGTTTTTGACGCCTATTCTGTGGTTCTTTTTTTGCCCGATGAAGAAGGCGAGGCCCACCACCTTTCGGCGGCCTTCAGCCTGGGCGAAAAGATTACCGCCAACGCATCGGTGCTTCCTGGCAAGGGCCTTGTCGGTTGGATTGTCCGCAACCGGCAGCCGCTGCTTGTTCCCAATTTTGATCAGCGGCAGAGCAACCTTGGCTATTATAGCGGCGGTGAAGAGGCCAATATCAAGGCCTTCATGGGCTGCCCCGTGCCCACGGGCGGTGCGCTGTGCGTTGACAGCAAGCGCCAGTACTCTTTTTCGGACAAAGACCACAAGATTCTGCAAATGTTTGCAGAGCTTATTTCGCGCCAGCAGGGTTCTGCGGGGCGTCAGGAGCTTGCGGGCGACATTCCGCGCTATTTTGCCGAGCTCTCGGTCATTCAGGATCTGCGTTTTCGCTACAAGCGCTGGCCGCAGTTTTTGCAAAATTATCTGCGCATCATGGTTGAGGCCACCGGCTTTGACTACTGTGCCTTTGCCTCTGTGGACGAACCTGGCGAAACCTACTGTGTGGAGAGCGAATCGGCCCGTCTACTGCTTACTGGCGAGGAACCGCTTATTCTGCCCATGGGCAGCGGCATTACCGGCTGGGTGTTTCGCAACGACCAGCCCGTGATTGCAGAGGGCATTGAGGGCGCGCCCGCTGCGGTGCTGTTTGGCAAACTGCCCGACATGCCCGATTTTCAGGCGGCTATTTGCATGCCTGTCATGGTCAACAAAAGCACGCGTGGGGTGCTGTGCCTTGCGCATACCAGCCCCCGCCAGATAGACGAATCGCTGCGCAGCTTTGTGCGCCAGTCGGTTGACCATCTGGCACTGTTTTTGGAAAATCTGTATCTTAAAATGCGGCTTAGGACCATGTTGCCCAGAGCGCGGGTACACAGTGAAGGTCCACAGGCTTACGACCCCGACACTGCGCCCGTGCCGCCTTCTTCAAAAGAATATTAAGCATGATCTTACGGCGTTTTTTCAGATTCCTGTCAAAAGACATTGCCATGGATCTTGGCACTGCCAACACCCTGCTTTACACCAGGGCGCATGGCATTGTGATCAACGAACCCTCGGTGGTGGCCATTGATACGCACAAGAATTCTGTTCTCGCCGTAGGCGCTTCCGCCAAGGAATACCTTGGCCGCACGCCCCAGCGCATCAAGGCCGTGCGCCCCATGAAGGACGGCGTCATCGCCGACTTTGACATCACCCGCGAGATGATCTCGTACTTTGTGCGCAAGGCCATCACCGGCATGCGGCTGGTCAAGCCCTCTATGGTTATCTGCATTCCCACGGGCATTACCCAGGTGGAAAAACGCGCGGTCATCGACTCGGCCATCCTTGCGGGCGCGGCAGATGTGGCCATGGTCGAGGAACCGATGGCGGCGGCCATTGGCGCAGATTTGCCCATCCACGAGCCCCTGGGCAACCTGGTGCTTGATATTGGGGGCGGCACAAGCGAGGTGGCTGTTATCACCATGGCGGGCATTGCCAACGCGCAGTCTGTTCGCGTGGCGGGCGATGCCATGAACATGGCCGTACAGCGCTACATGCGCGATGTTTTTCGTATGGAAGTTGGCGACAACACGGCGGAAAATGTCAAAAAAATTCTTGGTTCCGCCATGCCCATACCAAACGCGCCGGTGCTTGAGGTTTCGGGCAAGGATCTGGTGCGCGGTGCGCCCCGCGTGGTAAAGGTTACAGAGGGCCATGTGCGCGAGGCCCTGCGCGAACCCGTGCTTGCCATTTTGGGTGCGGTAATGCGCGCGCTGGAAAAAACACCGCCGGAACTGGCGGCAGATATTTACCGCAACGGCATGCTCATGGCGGGCGGCGGTTCGCTGCTCAAGGGGCTGGATCAGTTCATTGCCCGCGAAACGCGCCTCAAGGTCTTTGTGGACAAAGACCCCCTCACAACCGTGTTGCGCGGCACTGCACGGGCCATGCTGGATCGGCAGCTGTACCACTCCGTTTTTATCAACTAGCTGCGCCCGGCTGCTTGCCGCAAGGTAGCGACAATCCATTTTTTATACACAGTCTGCTGCGGGGTAACCAGCCCTGCGGCATTTTGCGTTGCAGAACCCGCACGCGTAAAGGAAGCCCAATGTTTGCATCACAGGATATCTTGCAAGGCTGCATGGAAATTGTGCGTCAGAGCGGTGACATCATTCGCGAGCACTGGGCCAAACCCAGCAACGTGCGGCACAAGGGGCGCATTGATCTGGTTACCCAGACCGATCTGGCCGTGGAAGCCTTTTTGAAGGAAAAACTGGCTGATCTTGTGCCCGGCGCGGCCTTTATGGCCGAGGAGAGCAGTCAGAGCGAGCGCGAGCCCGACGGCCTGTGTTGGATCATCGACCCCGTGGACGGCACAACCAACTTTGTGCATCGCATTCCGCAGGTGGCTACCTCTGTGGCCTTGTGGAACAAGGATCATGTGGAATTGGGCGTGGTCAACATTCCCATGATGCACGAATGCTTCAGCGCTCAGCGTGGGCAGGGGGCCTTTTTGAACGGCGCTCCCATAGCCGTGAGCCGTGCAGAAACCATAGGCAATGCCCTGGTGGCCACGGGTTTCCCCTATGATTTTACGGGGCGGCTTGAAAGGATACTGGAGCGCCTTGCCATCATGCTGCCCAAGAGCCAGGGCATGCGGCGCATGGGCGCTGCGGCTGTGGACATGGCCTATGTGGCCTGCGGCAGGGTAGACATGTTTTATGAAGAAGGCCTTAAACCGTGGGATTTTGCCGCTGGTCTGCTGCTGGTGGAAGAAGCCGGGGGCAGGGTAACCAACATGCGCGGCAAACCCCTGCGCTTTGGTGACGTGCTGCTGGCCTCCAACGGGCTGGTGCACGACGAGGCCGTTGCCCTGCTGGGCCCTACAGACGTATCGTAGGGCGGCCCGCACTGGCCTGGCGGCAGGGGTGGATGATCTGCCTCTGCCCTTAACGCGGGCGCACAAGCCCGGCCTGCACTACCGAACGCAAAAATGGCGACAGCAATTCGCCAAAATGCGTACCGAGGCCGCGCAGCTCGTCGTAGTCTACCAGCATGTGAAGGTCGGGATCGCGCACGGCTGTGGATGCCAGCGATACCGGCATGCGGCCCTCGTACAGTTCAACAAAGGCATTAAAGCTTTCTGGCCCCGGCGCAGATACACCAAGCGGCAGAATACGGCCATCGTGCCCCCAGTCGTCAAAAAACAGCTGCTGCGCCCTGCGTTCGCTCGACTGGCCAGCGGGCACGCGTCCAAAGGATGAAATACCCCAGCCAAGACCTGGCCGGTGGGTGAGCAGGGCGCGCCCCAGGCGGTCGCGCACCAGCAGGCCAACGGCCCTGTGGTGCAGGTTTTGCCGCAGCACATCCTGCTTGCGCATGACACACAGGGGCGTGTTGTTTTTGTCCACAACCTCCAGTAAATCTGGGGTGCTGCTTAATGACGAATAAAGGCTGATTTCCATGAGAGCTTCCACAGAGCGCGATGACCGCCTTCAAATGCTTGGGCCGCAGCACGCCGCCGCCATGTATGAAATTGAGCGCCAGTGTTTTCCGCTGCCCTGGTCAGAAGAGCAGTGCGCGGCTGCCTTTGGTCAAAAGGCCTTTTCTGCCCTTGGATTGTTCCGCAATGAGGCGCTGATTGGCTATATATCAGTGTACCACACGCTGGACGAACTGGAAATACTCAACTTGGCAGTGTTGCCGCACGAGCGGCGGCGCGGCTTCGGGCGGCGTATATTGGGTGTGGTCTTGCGCCTTGCGCGTAAAATGGCTATTAATAAAATCTTGCTTGAAGTTAGGGTGGGCAACAAGCCCGCCATTTGCCTGTATGAAAGTTGTGGCTTCAAGCGGGTGGGCGTGCGCAAAAAGTATTATACCGATACTGGCGAAGACGCGCTTATCTATCTTTGTTCCATCTGATATTTGGGGATACCATGCAAAAAATATTTGCCGCCAACTGGAAGATGTATAAAACCCGCGCCCAGGCCAGCCAGAGCGCAGGTGAACTGGCCAAAGGTCTTGGTCAGCTGCCAGCCGGGCACGAAGTTGTTGTTTTTGCGCCTTTTACCAGCATCAGCTGCGTGGCCGATGCCTTTAATGGCAAGCCTGCCCTTTCTGCCGGTGGCCAAAACTGCTACCCGGCCGAAGAAGGCGCGTTTACGGGCGAAACCTCGCCCGCCATGCTGCGTGACGCTGGCGCAAGCTGGGTGCTCACCGGGCATTCCGAGCGCCGCCACGTCATGGGCGAAGACGATGCCCTTGTGGCCCGCAAAACCATTTTTGCCCTTGAACACGGCCTCAACGTGCTGCTGTGCATTGGCGAAACCCTTGACGAACGCGAGGCCGGCAAACTTGGTGCCGTGCTTGAAAAGCAGCTTTCTGCCGTTTTTTCGGCCATGCCTGAAAACCTGCGCGGTGCTGCCCTGGTGGGCAGGCTGGCCGTGGGCTACGAACCCGTGTGGGCCATCGGCACGGGCAAGGTTGCAGGGCCGGAAGAAGTGCTGGATGCCCACGCCGTAACGCGGGCCCTGCTGCAAAAACTTGTGGGTGAAACCGCAAACAAGCTGCCCATTCTGTATGGCGGCAGCGTCAAGCCAAACAATGCCGCTGGGCTCATGGCCCTTGACAATGTGGATGGCCTTCTGGTAGGTGGAGCGTCTTTAGAAGCACAAAGCTTCTTACAAATTATCGGGGCCTAACCCCACTTCGGGCGCGCCATCGGGCAGTGGCCGGACGGCGAGGAGGAATTCGTGCAGACTCTCATTCTTACGCTGCATATCATTGTGTGCGTGTTGCTGGTTATTCTTGTGCTGCTTCAGGCAGGCAAGGAAGGCATGGGCGTGATTTTTGGCGGTGGCAACAGCTCTGTGTTCGGCAGCGGCGGCGCGGGCGGCATTCTTGCCAAGCTCACCGCCCTGATGGCCGTGATTTTTGTTATCACCTCTATCAGCTACACCCTTGTGACCAGCTCGCGTCCTTCCAGTCAGTCTACGATTCTTGACGTCAAGATTGAAGAGCCTGCTGCTCCCCGGCCCGCAGCCCCCGCGCCTGCGGCGGTTCCCGCTGCCCCTGCTGCTCCTGCCGAGCAGAAAGCGCCTGCGGCCCAATAACCGCAGCATTCGTTTACTGTTAAAGCCGCGGCCTGTGCTGCGGCTTTTTTTATGAGCTTAACCGAAGGGTGGGGCTGTTATGTCTGACGCAGACGATTTTGGTGCAAACCCGTTCCGCACACTCAATACCAAGCAGTTTCCCGACAAGAAAAAGCAGGGTAACGCACCGCGCAAACCTGCGCACCAGGGCCACGGCAAACGTGTGATTGCCGGGTCTGCCGCTGGGCAGCATGCTGAAGTATCAGATGAAGACAGCGAACTTTTTTTGCACGCAGTGAGCAGCGTTAAACCCACAAAGGGTGCGGGATCAAATAAAAAAGGCGCTTCAAAGGGCTTTTCGCTAGAAGATCATGGCGCGTTGACCAGCATGGCCGATGCCCTTGGCCCTGATGGCAAGGAACGCGGCAAGGCAAACCCCGGCGCTGGCAAGGGCACGCATGGCTCTGCTGCGCCCAGTGCTACCTCGTGCACCGCTGCTCAAGGTAAAAAGCCGAGCGGCCCGCAGGGCAAGCAGGCTGCCCGCAAGCAAGCAGAGCCTTCCACCCCCGAAGAATATTTTGCCAATGCCGCTATGCAGGATATGGACGAGGAAGCCGCCGCCTTTTTGACCGCCATGGGGTCAGTAAGCCCCCTTTCTGGCGGTGGGCGCGATGTGGCCCCTGCGCCCGAACCGGGCACACCGCCGCCGCATGCCGATACCAGCTTACAGGACTTTTTGGACGGCAAGCTGGAATTTGCCCTAAGTTTTACGGACGAATACCTTGAAGGGCATGTGGTAGGCCTTGACCAGATGATACTGAACAAGCTGCGCGCCGGGGGCCTGAGCCCAGAGGCCCACCTTGACCTGCACGGCCTCAACGCCATGCAGGCTTTTGAAGCCCTGCGCGGCTTTTTCAAGGGCAGCTGGTACAAGGGGCTGCGCACGGTGCTGGTTGTGCCGGGGCGTGGCCGCAATTCGCCCGATGGCTTTGGCATTCTGCGCGAAAAGCTGCAAAGTTGGCTGACGCAGGATCCCTTCAAGCGGGTGGTGCTGGCCTTTTGCACTGCGCAACCGCACGACGGCGGCCCCGGCAGTGTGTATGTGCTGCTGCGCAAGTACCGCAAAAAAGGCCGTATTTACTGGGAAAGAACACCTGCGGATTCAGATCTGTACTAGCATTGAAGACAAAAAATGGCCGGGATTTCCCGGCCATTGTGCTTTTGTGTGTGGCAGGGTCTTGGCCCTTTTCAGCTTGCCTTTCGCGATATGTCTGAGAGTCTGTCGAGCAGGCGGTCATAATAGGGATCGTCCTGCTCCAGATGTATGGGCCGCTGAAAGCGCATCTTGGCCTGTGTGACCATAAAGCGCACCTTTTGCATCTGGCGCAGGCGTTCCTGCTCGTCTTCGCAATGTTCAAGCAGGTCAATCAGCCGGTTGATTTCTTTGCGTTCTTCAAGTTCTGGGGGCAGGCAGCCCGCATTGCGCAGAATTTTATAGGCCATGCGCATGTCTTCGGGCACATGGCTCAGGTCTTCAATCTCCAGCGGCTTGCCCGCACCGGGCAGGTTGTCAAACAGCCCCTGCGACTGGGCTTCCTCGATGCGGCGCTCGGCCACCAGCTGGATCACAGACCAGGGATTGGCTTCACTCATGGCTGGCCCCGTCCGCAAGATCTTCGTTGGCTTGCTGCGGCAGCGCTTCGGGGTTGTCGCTCCACAGTTTTTTCCATTCCATCAGCAGGCGCAGGGCGTCCAGCGGGCTGAGCTCGTCTGGGTTGAGATCGCGCAGCAGCAGAATCAGCGGATGCTCGCTACGCGGCGGCGCAGCGGCAATTTCTGGCAGCTCAGGCTCTTTTTTGACGGGTTCCGGCAGGTTCAGGCCGGGCAGAGAAACCGCAGAAACCACAGTTTTGCGTGCGCTTTCACGGCCACGCTCCAGCCCCTGCAAGATGGCACGCGCACGCTGCACCACCGGGCCGGGAACCCCGGCAAGTCGGGCCACTTCCACACCGTAGCTGCGGTCTGAGGGGCCGGGAACCAGCTTGTGCAAAAAGAGAATGTCGTTGTTGTACTCGCGTATGGCAATGTTCATGGTAAACACGCCGGCGATGCGGCCTTCAAGCGCCGTAAGCTCGTGATAGTGGGTGGCAAAGAGCGTGCGCAGTTCGCCGCCTGCCCTTTTGGCAAGGTCTTCCACCACGGCCCAGGCCAAGGCCACACCGTCGTAGGTGCTAGTGCCACGCCCAATCTCGTCCAGAATCACAAGGCTTCTGCGGGTAGCCTGCCGCAAAATGCGGGCAGTTTCCATCATTTCGACCATAAAGGTGCTCTGACCCTGTGCAAGGTTGTCAGAGGCCCCCACGCGCGAAAACAGGCGGTCTACAAGGCCCAGGCGGGCGGCGCTAGCCGGAACCATTGAACCCATCTGCGCCAGCAGGCAGATTATGGCCACCTGCCGCAGCACGGTTGATTTACCCGCCATGTTGGGGCCGGTGAGCAGGCACAGGCGGCGCCCGGCATCAAGGCGAAAATCGTTGGGCACAAAGTTGGCCCGTCCCAGCATGGCCTCCACCACCGGATGGCGGCCCTCGCGTATGTCGAGGTTGGCATCCTGATCGAGCTCGGGCCTGCACCAGTTATTGGTGCGGCCCACCTGGGCGAGGCTTTGCCAGTAGTCGAGCTGGGCAACCATGTCGGCAGCGTGCACGATACGCTCGCGCTGGCTGGCCATGTGGCTGCGCAGCTCCTGAAAAAGCGTGTACTCCAGGCTTTTGCGTTTGTCCGATGCCGACAGCAGCTCTTCTTCCAGCTCTTTGAGTTCCACCGTGGTAAAGCGCTCTGCATTGGCAAGGCTCTGGCGGCGGATAAAATGGAAGGGCGCTGGCCCGCTGTGCGCCGCGCGCGTGACCTCATAATAATAGCCAAACACACGGTTAAAGCCCAGTTTGAGCTTGCTGATGCCCGTCTTGGCCTGTTCGTCGGCCAGCATGGCTTGCAGCTTTTGCTCGCCGTGTTCGGCAAGGTCGAGCAGACGGTCAAGCTCGGCGTTGAAACCGTTTTTGAACAGGCCGCCTTCGGTGATGACTGTGGGGGGGCTGTCCACAAGGGCGCTTTGCAACAGGGCCGCGCAGTCGTCCATGTTGTCCCACGATTTGAGCACCTCGGCGATACTTTTGGGCATGCCGGGGGCCGGGCCCGCTGCCTCAGTAGTTGCCGTAGCCGTTGTTCCCGTACCACTCAGCGCATTGAATACGTCCGGCAGGGCGGCCATACTGTTGCGCAGGGCAATAAAGTCGCGCGGTGCGCCCTGGTTCAGGCTTATGCGGGTAGAGAGGCGCTCGAGGTCATACACATTTTTAAGGGCCTCGCGCAGGGCGGCGCGGCGGGCGTCATCGGCATAAAAATACGCCACCGCATCCTGTATGCGCGTGATGGGGCCGATTTCGCGCCAGGGGTGGCGCAGCATGTCTTCAAGCAGCCTGCCGCCCATGGGGGTCATGGTGTCGTCCAGCGCTTGGCGCAGGGTTCCCTTGCCCTTGCGGCCATTGAGGCGGGCAAAAATTTCAAGGTTGCGCTCTGTCACATCGTCGATGATCAGGCGGCGGCCAAGATCAAGCGGGGCAAAGGGCATGAGGTGGTCGGGGCTGCGCATCTGGGTCTGGCTGAGGTAGGTCAACAGCGCACCGCAGGCCCTCATGAGCTCTGGCTTGCCCTCAAGACCAAGCGCCCCTGCCTCGCGCACGCCCTGAGCCTCCACAACGCGCTCTGTGGCGCGTTTGAGTTCAAACTGGGGTGCGGGCATGCGCACAAGCCTTATGCCCTCCAGAATGCAACGCTGGGGCAATTCTGTACCTTCTGGAACCAACAGCTCTCGGGGAGCAAGCTTTTGGGCCCATTGCCACAGTTCGGCCTCGCGCTTGAATTCAACGCCCGACCACTGCCCCGTAGAAATATCGGCCCAGGCCAGCCCGCCAGCGCCGCCAGCGCCGCCAGAAGCTGGAGGGCACAGGGCCGCAAGATAGTTGTGGCTTTTGCTGGCAAGGTTGGCGTCTTCCAGTACCGTACCCGGGGTGATAACGCGGGTAACAGCGCGTTTCACCAGCCCCTTGGCGGCCTTGGGGTCTTCTGTCTGGTCGCAGATGGCAATGTGGTAGCCCTTGTCGATGAGCTGGGCAATGTAGCCTTCAACCGCATGCCACGGCACGCCGCACATGGGAATGGGATTTTCCGTATCCTTGCTGCGGCTGGTGAGGGCAATCTGAAGTTCGCGCGCCGCCACCTTGGCGTCGTCGTGGAACAGTTCATAAAAGTCGCCCATGCGGTAAAACAGCAAAGCATCGGGATGCTCTGCCTTGATGCGCATGTACTGCTCAAACATGGGGGTCAGCTTAACGGGAGCTTCAGACATAGGGATTTGTGGGGGTGGCGGTGAAGCCGCGTGCGCGGCCATAAAAAATGGTGGCGCTGCCCAGACATCAGCCGAACAGCGCCACAAAACGGATTGCAGAAAAACTAGTTCTTGTCCGGGTCGGGAACCAGAGATTCTTCGGCGGCGGCAGCAGAAGCAGCAACTGGCGAGGCAGCGGTTGCCGCAGCTTCGGTTTTGCCGTTCTTGCTCAAAAACTGCGCGCGGGCCGTGTCTGCACCAAGCTTTTTCTTGGTTTTTTCCAGCTCGCGCTCAAGGCTGCTGATCTGCCATTTTTGCTTCATCAGGCGGGCAGTAAGGCTGACCTTGTCCCACACCAGAAAGCCCAGGGTCATCAGTGCGCCACAGGCAAAGGCCGCAATGACCAGAAAATAGAAGGGCAGCGCAATGGAAGACATGGCGGGGATAAAGAACAGGTTAAGCGTGAGCACCATGCTCTGGGAAAGTGCGCCCTGGTTCTGAAAAAAGAACACGAGCGCAAGAAAGAACACGACCGCGAGCAATAATACCTTGATATACCGCATAGACATCTCCTCAGGCTAAATAAAGCTATCTCAAAAAAACTTCACGGGCTTTTTGAGAATGCCGCATCGCCCAAGAGGGCACAGCATCGCGCTCTCCAGCCGGTCTTTGTCGCCCCCAGCGAAAAAGACAATCCCCGCCATAAGGGTCACGCAGCACGTTATGCGCTGCTACCTTCCTGCCCTGGCGTGGAAGCGGCGCGGTTGCCGATAGCCGCGCCATTCGTGAAATACGGTTTCATCGCCGCATAGGTTCGGCTCAAGTGTTCGGGCATGGTGCGTACTTCGTCAAATACTGCCATAAATGAAGAGTCGCCGTTCCAGCGCGGAACCAGGTGAAAATGCAGGTGCTCGCGTATGCCCGCGCCCGCAGCCTGCCCCTGGTTGAGGCCGATGTTTATGCCTTCACAGTTAAAGTGTTGCTTTAAGATTACGGTGCAAAGTTGGAGAAGATCCATGATTTCATGGGTTTCCTCCGGCTTCAGGTCTGCCAGCATCATCACGTGGCGGTAAGGGCAAACCATGATGTGCCCGTTATTATACGGGAACTTGTTCATGATTACAAAGGCCCTTTGCCCCCTGTACAATACCAGTCTCTGCTCGTCCTCGTCCGTATGGTCGGGCAGGCAGAACACGCAGGAATCTGGTTTGGGGCCAAGAATATACTCGATGCGCCATGGAGCCCAAAGTTGTTTCATAGTTGTTTTCTATACACCTCTTATAAACGCTGGGCAAGTGAAGAATTCCTACTGGCTTGTACTTCTTTACCAGTTGCAGATTTTTGGGCTTCGGGAGCGGCAAGGGCGGCTTCCATTTCTTGCTGCGCAAGGCTGCGGGCAAGCTCAAGCTGCTGCTCGGGGCTTGTGGCAAGGCCATCTAGTTTGGCTGCAAGCACGGCCTCTAAAATACGGCCAAAGGCGGGGCCAGGTTGCAGGCCCAGGGCGCGCAGGTCTTCGCCGCTCACATTGGCCTTTTCTCTGCGCCACAGCGTAATGTAGCGCGAGATGTTTTTTTGCAGCGCCGCATCGCTCACGTCTGCCATCATGTAGAGCAGAAATTCGAGCGAAAGGGGCCGCAGCATGGCGCAAAGTGTGCTTACCTTGCCCTGGTTGGCCTCAAAGTCTTTTTGCCACGATTCTATCCTGCCCCGCAGGTTGCGCATGTGTTCGCGCTGCTTGAATACCTCTGCCCGCTGCGGCTCTGGCAGCCCCATGCGCTGGTAGTGGTCGGCGGCATCGGCATAGCTCATGTTGTGGTTGAGGGCCAGAAAATAGGCCAACCACGGCTGTGCTGCCTGCTCAAAATACAGCAGCCTGTACCATGTGAGGGTTTCCTGAAGCCGCAGCAACAGGTTCTTTTTTGTGGGGTTAAGCGACAACATGGGTGATATGGCCTCGAGCACGCCAAGCTGGTCGAGGCGCACAATGCAGGCCGTGGGGTCTTCCTCGTCGCAGATGTGTTGCCATTCGTGGAACAGGCGGAAACCGGAAAGCTTGTCCATGAGCTTGAGCTTGAGGGCATTTTTGATGAGCTTTTCCGTACCTGCCCCAATGTGGAAGTTATAGCGCTGCTCAAAGCGCACAGCCCGCAGGCAGCGGGTGGGGTCTTCCACAAAGCTCAAGGTGTGCAGCACCCGTATGACGCGCTCTTTTATGTCGCGCTGGCCGCCAAAAAAATCCACCAGTTGACCAAAGGGTTCGCAGTCAAGGCGCACGGCCAGCGCGTTGATGGAAAAATCGCGGCGGAACAGGTCCATCTTGATGGACGACAGTTCGACCGTGGGCAGGGCCGCAGGGTATTCATAGTATTCAAGCCGCGCTGTGGCCACGTCTATGCGTGCCTCTGCGCCGTTTTCGTCATTGTAAATGACCACAGAGGTCAGAAACTTCTGGTGTTCACGCACACGGCCATTAAGTTCCTTGGCCAGCGCCCGCGCCAGCGTTATGCCGTTGCCCTCGACCACAAGGTCGATATCCTGATTGGGGCGTTGCAGCAAAAGGTCGCGCACAAAGCCGCCCACCGTGTACACGGGTAGGCCAAGCTCTCTGCCAAGCCTGCCCGCAAGGTGCAGCATATCGCGGCTGGCCTGGGGCAGTCTGTCTTGTATGAGTTTACCGAGGTTGCGCTCTTTGCCGCCTGTGGTGCGGGGTTCGGGCATGTGGTTCGGTTCTTGGGCAAATACGTTGATAAGGTCGGTGCGCGTAACAACGCCAATGACCTTGTTGTTGACCACTATGGGCACAAGCCGCTGGCGGCCCCCCACAATGGTGCTGGTGAGGTCTTTGAGTGTTGCGTCGGGGGGCAGGGTGATTACGCGGCGGGTCATGTAGTCTTCTACCGTGGCCGCCCCAAGGCCGTGGGCGCTGGCCCGCGAGGCCGTGAGGGCATCGAGCAGGCCAACGCACTGCCGCGTGCCGGGTTCAAACACCGGCACGGCCTTGAGCCCAAAATGCAGCATGAGCTCGTCTGCCTCGTGGATGGTGGCGGTTGATTCCACGCCCACGGCTGGCGACGACATGTATTCGCGTGCGGTTTTGTCCGGGTAGGCCTGGGCGTAGAGATGCCGCAGTATCAAGTCGCGCACTTCGTGTATGGTCATGCTGCGCACGGATGCCGAGGCCGCATAGGCGTGGCCGCCGCCACCAAGGGCCGCGCATATGTCGCCCACGTTGATGGATTCGTTGCGGCTGCGGGCCACCACCTGAATGCGGTCGTCCATAAGGCCGATGGCAAACAGCACGGGAAATTTTTCCATCTCCATGAGCCGATGCGCCAGATAGGCAAAATCACCCAAATAGTGCTCCATGGCCGCTTCAGAGAGCGTTACCTGCACATTGTTGATGGTATAGGTCTGGGTAGATTCAAGCAAGCTGTTGAGGGCCTGAATGTGCAGGCTGGTGAGCTCGTGGGCGGCAAGGGCGTCTATGCGGTTCACATCCATGCCCATGCCCAGAAGCCACGCGGCTGCCTGAAAATCGGCCTGTGTTGTGGACGAATAGGTAAACGAACCCGTATCGCCGTAAATGCCAAGGCCCAGCAGGGTGGCATCTTCTGCGCTCATGCTGAGGCCGCGCTCTGCTATTCTCTGCACAATCAGGCTGGTGACAGAGCCAATGTGGGCCATGTGGGTGTGCGGGCTTGAAATGTCGTCGGTTGAGTCGGGGTGGTGGTCCCACAGTTCCACTGTTACATCGGTGCGGTCGAGCAGCGGGGCCACATGGCTTATGCGCCCACGCTGCCGGGTGTCCACAACCACAAGGCGGGTAATGTCGTTCCAGGGAATGGCCGCTGTATCCACAACGCCCAGCGCTGCCATGTCGAGCCCCGCCACCAGTTTTTGCAGGCCGCGCTCCTGCGAACCGGGAAAGAGCAGCACATGGGGCGTGTACAAAAAGCGTGCGGCCAGCATGCCCGCAAAGGCGTCAAAATCTGCATTGGCGTGGCAGGTGATAAGGGTCATGCCCCCGGCATTCTTTTGAACGGTTGAGGTGGCAGAGGCTGAAGTGGTGGGTGCCGCCTGTGGCGGAGTTTCCGGCGCAGGAATCACTGGCGGCTCCGGGGGTGGAATTGGTGGTGTATGCCCCGCAGGCGGTCTGCCTGCACATGGGTGTAAATTTCTGTGGCGCTTATGTCGGCATGGCCAAGCAACATCTGCACGGCGCGCAGGTCTGCGCCACCTTCAAGCAGATGCGTGGCAAACGAATGCCTGAACGTATGCGGCGAGATGGCCCGGCGAATGCCAGCCTCAAGCGCGTATTTTTTAACCATTTTCCACACATATTGCCTGGTCAGCCCCCGGCCAGAGCGGTTCACAAACAGCTGGTTGCCCGTGGGCGTAAAGCTGGGCCTGCACGAAGAAAGGTATTGGGCCAGCATTTGCTGCATCTGGTCGTGCAGGGGCACAAGCCTTTCTTTTGAGCCCTTGCCAAAAACGCGCACAAGCCCGCGTTGCAGGTCAAGGTCGGGCACGCACATGGCGCACAGCTCTGATACGCGCAAGCCTGCCGCGTACAAAAGCTCAAGCATGCAGCGGTCGCGCTTGCCGCATTTGTCACGCAGGTCAGGCTTTGCCAGCAGGGCTTCCATTTCGTCTCTGGTAAGCACCTCGGGCAGGTGTTGGGGCAGCTTGGGGTTTTCAAGCAGCTCTGCCGGGTTTTTTTTCAGCCTGCCCTCGTCAACGGCAAAGGCAAAAAACGCCCGCAGGGCCGAGAGCCTTCGGGCCAGGGTGCGGCCCGTGTTTTGCCTTGCCCGCAACCACGCGAGGTACAAAAAAATTTCCTGCTCGTCGGGGTCGCGCAATGATTGTGGGTCTGCCCCTTGTGCAAGCTCTTGCCGATACAGAAAAAAACTTTCCATATCCTGCCCGTAGGCTTCAACGGTGTTGGAAGACAGCCCGCGCTGGGCCAGCAAAAAATCTAGCCACATGGGCAGCATGGTTGCCAGGGCAGGGGCTTTGGTGCGTGGTTGTGCCATGCGCCCATGCTAGCCGCCTTGGCACTGGTGAGCAAGTGCTTTGCGAACAATATGGGCTGGTAGAAGCGGGCAGAATATCTGGCAATCGGGTTCACCTATGCGTGAGGTCTTTATGCTTGTAAACAAAAAAGGTATAGTTGATGCTAACGGTTTATAATGCATAGCAAGCACAGGAATTTTTGATGTCAGATCAGTCAGTATTGCGGGCCTATGTTAGCCTTGGCTCCAACTGTGAATCAGCTGCGGCCATGCTTGAGGCGGCGCGGGCCGCACTGGCGGCGCTGCCAGACATGCGCATGGGCGCTGCCTCGCCCGTGTACCGCACCGAGCCGCAGGAATACGCCGCCCAGCCCTGGTTCCATAATCAGGTGATTGAACTATTGCCCGGCGCGAGCTGGCAACCGTGCAGCCTTGTGGATGCCTTGCTGGGCATTGAGGCAAGGCTTGGGCGGGTACGCAGCGCAGACCCGGCCCAGCGTTACGGGCCGCGTGTGATCGATGCCGATCTGCTGGTTTTTGGGCAGTTGCGCAGCATCGACCCGCACTGTATTGTGCCCCACCCGCGCCTTACAGGCAGGGCCTTTGCCCTGCGCCCGCTGCTTGACGTAGCCCCCCAGCTTGTGGTTGAGGGATTGCCTGTCAGTGAATGGTTAGAGCGGCTTGACTGCCGCGTGGAAGGGGACAGAATTTTTCAGTGACGCCTGTTGCCCTCTATGATACTGTCTTCCACGGCTTTTACAGATGCCTGAAAGGGCTGCACCCCAGCCGCATGCGCCCGTGCCACGGGATTAAGGAGCATAACAGATGGTAAAGTGGCTTATTCTGATTTTGGCGGGCTACGTCCTATATCGCCTTTTTGCTAATGATTTCAATAAGAAGAAAAAAGAAAGCAAGCAGGAAAATGCCGCCGAAACCGAGCGCAAGGTAGCTGCTGGCGAACTGGTGAAAGACCCGGAATGCGGCGCATATGTTGCCGTGGACAGTTCAATTTCTGTGCGTGACGGTGAAACCGTGCACCGTTTTTGCAGCTACGAATGCCGCGACAAATTTTTGCAGCGCCTTCAGGAAGGTGGCAGGGAGCTGCCCCCCCGCGAAGAATAATTTGGGGGCGTAACGAACACCCTGCCGTGTATCGTTTGTTGTTCCTACTATGCTTTTGTGAGCTGGGCGGGCACTAGTGTACCTGCTGGCGTGCTGATTGTGTAGATCGTGTATATTTTGCGGCACATCAAAACCACCGGTGAGCAGGTGGTCTTGATGTGCCGCATCTGTTTTATTGCCAGTAGTCTTCGGGGCTGTAGCCACCTGCGTGCTTGAATGCATGGCGGGTATGGCGGGCGGCTTCTTCCCTTTCTTTTTCCTTTTCTCTGGCTATGGCCATAAACAGGCGTATGCGGTTGAGCTGGTTGGCCTCGCTGCTGCCGGGGTCATAGTCCAACGCCATGATGTTGGCCTCTGCCCTCTGGCGGCGCACTGCCTTGAAGGCTCCGCGCCCCACCACATGGTTTGGCAGGCAGCCAAAAGGCTGCAAACACAGTATGTTGCTGGTTCCGTGTTGCAGAAATTCCAGCATTTCTGCGGGCAGCAGCCAGCCTTCGCCCGCGCTGTTGCCAAGCGACATCACGCTTTGACCCAGGCGGGCAAGATCATCAATGTGGGCCACAGGCATAACGTGGGCGCTGAGCGGCGAGGTATTGAGTGCCCCGCGCATATAGCGCCGCACGCCCTCGATACGTCGCATCACAAGGCTGTTGCCAAGGGCCGCCCAGGCGCTGCCGCCCTGATGCCGCCAGTCGTACACGGCATCGCGCAGGCAGTAGAGCATAAAGTTGGTAAAATCGGGCAGCAGGGGCTCGCCGCCCTCCTGCCTGATCTGTTCCACAATATGGTTGTTGGCGTCCGAGTGGTAGGTAAGCAGAATCTCGCCCACCACCGCAACGCGGGGCCGTTGGTCAATGTGGGTGCGTATGCTGGCAAAGTCGCGCACAAGGCGCGGCAGCATTTGCCGCAGCGCTATCTCGTCACCCTTGCGGATAACAGGCAACATGGTTTGTAGCCAGTGCTGCACGCGGTCTTCTGTCTTACCAGCGGTGCATTCGTAGGTTCCTGTAAACAGCGAGAGCCTTTGCAGCATGTCGCCCGCAAGCATGCCAAGCAGCATGCGCCAGAGCATGGCCTTGTCTGGCCGCAGCCCCGGCTGGGTGTCTGTACCCGAAGCATTGATGGTGAGCACGGGGATGGGGTCGTAACCGCATTCCAGCAAGGCCTTGCGCAGCAGTGCAGGATAATTGCTTGCCCGGCACGGGCCGCAGGTTTGTGAAAGCAGCAGGGCCGTGCGGCGCGGGTCGAGCCCGTCGCTCCGCAGGGCGTGTAGCAACTGACCAATGGCCACAATGGCCGGATAACAGGCATCGTTGTTCACATAGGCCTGACCGAGGCTCACTGCTTCCGCGCTCACTGTGGGCAGCAAGCGCACGGTATGGCTGTCGCCCGCAATGGCCTCGGTTATAAAGGGCAGGTGCAGGGGGGCCATTTGCGGCACAAGGATTGTGTGCGTACCCGCATCGCGCTTGCTGAACACCGGCATGCCGGGGCTTGGCGCGATGCTTCTTGCCTTGTCGGCATTGCTTACGGCCAGCAGTGAACGGATGCGGATACGCGCTGAGGCAAGGGCGTTGCCCTCATCCATCTTGATGAGCGTGTACAGTTTGCCGTGGGCCCGCATGAGTTCGCGCATCTGGTCGGCGGTGATGGCATCTATGCCGCAGCCAAACGAGGTAAGCTGCACAAGCTCCACCCGCGCGTTGCTGTGGTCGGCTTCGCAGGCCCACAAGCCAGCACGGTAGAGCCGCGCTGCGTATGTCCACTGATTGCGTGCCCGCAGACTAAAGTTTATGTGCTGGTTTAACCAGTTGCGGGGCAGGGCGTCTTCGCTCACCACAGCAGCACCCAGTGAGGCGATAAAGTCGGGCAAGCCGTGGTGTACCTGCGGGTCGGTATGGTAGGGGCGGCCCGCAAGCACCACCATTGTGCCCTTGCTGCGCATGGTTTCTGCATAGATGTGCTCTGCCTCTGCCCGCAGCTCGCGCAGATAGTGGGCCTGCTCGTGCCG
>SAAX01000104.1 GCA_009929215.1 Deltaproteobacteria bacterium
CCGCGAGCAATCGCGGCCTTTTTTGCGTGCTGCGTAAGCAGTGCGCCGAAAAGCAGGAGCAGGCTGCGGCTCTGCCGCGCCGTGAAGCGACTGTTTTTCGTGCATTCCGCCGCAGGCGGGCAAGACCCGCATAGCGGGGTTTGCAATCTGCGAGTTGTCCGCGAGCAATTTATTCTTTGCCCATATATATACCCAGCGGCCACGCCAGCAGCTCAAGCAGCATGGTGTACAGCAGGCATTGCCCAACCATGTTTTCCATAACGTCCTCCTGTGGGCTTTGAACTCGCCCACGGATGCACGTATGAAAAAGCGTGTAAAATTGGTGTTAAACTTTGGGGTTGGATATAAAATCTGTATTAAATTATCAGCCCTGATCAGGCAGGCAGGGCATTGTGCTTGACATTGTTCAATTGATGTTGAATTGTCGGCCAATGGAAACGAAAAAGGCCACAAAAATATTTGAAGCTCTGATGTCGGCAGAACGCCTTGGCATCTTTCGCCTGCTGGTCAAGCACGCGCCGGATGGACTGGTTGCCGGTGAACTTTCGAGGCTAACGGGTATTCCCAAGAGCAACCTGTCGTTTCATCTCAAGGCCATTGCCAGCAGCGGGCTGGTGAGCATGGAGCGCGAGGGGCGCAATACACGCTACCGCGCAAGCATCCCCCTGATGCTCGAGGTCATCGCCTACCTGACTGCCGAATGCTGCTCTGGCAGCCCGGAGTATTGCAGCCAGTGCCGCACGGAAAGCGGCATTGACGCTGGTTTGTTGCCTGCCTGTTGCGAAAACAGGGAACCCCAAGATGGAGAAATGCCATGAGCACTTCTGAAAAATATCCCTCCGGCGCGCAGGTGCGGGATACCGTGCGCGAGGGCTACGCGGCCATCGCCACAGGCCGCAGCACCTGCTGCTGCGGCGGTGGTTCATGCGGAACCAGCGACCCCACGCGGCTGGCAGAGGCCGTTGGCTACACGGCGCAGAGCCTTGCCAGCTTGCCAGATGGCGCCAACATGGGGCTATCGTGCGGCAACCCCGTGGCCATAGCTGCCCTCAAAGAAGGACAGACTGTGCTTGATCTGGGCAGCGGCGGCGGTTTTGACGTGTTTCAGGCTGGGCAGATCGTCAAGGCCGCAGGCCGGGTCATCGGGGTGGACATGACCCCGGAAATGCTCGGCAGGGCGCGAAAAAATATTGATTTTTATCAGCAGAATACGGGCCTGGACAATGTGGAATTTCGCCTTGGCGAAATTGAGCATCTGCCCGTGGCAGATAACTGCATTGATGTGGTGCTTTCAAACTGTGTCATCAATCTTTCGCCCGATAAACCGCAGGTTTGGCGTGAGGTTTTTAGAGTGCTGAAGCCAGGGGGCAAGGTCTCTGTTTCTGATCTGGCGCTGTTGCAACCCCTGCCAGAGAATATCAGGGAAATGGCGGCTGCCCTGGTGGGATGCGTGGCCGGTGCGGCCTTGGTCGAAGACACCAGAGCAATGCTTGAAGCTGCGGGTTTTTCGGCAATCGTGCTTACGCCCAAGCCTGATTATGTGCGCAGCATGCAGAATTGGAATGACCCGCTGTACAGGCGGATTGCCGAAGAGCTGCCCAAGAGCGAGCAACTGGCCGATTACATCGTTAGCCTTTCCATTGAAGCCACAAAATAGGGGCAAGCATGAACATTCTATTTTTGTGTACTGGCAATTCGTGCCGTTCCATCATTGCCGAGGCTCTGTTTCGGGCTATTGCCCCGGCGGGTATTACTGCCCAAAGCGCGGGCAGCAAGCCTGCGGGTTATGTGCACCCCCGCGCTCTCGAGGCGCTGGCCGAGGCGGGCATTGCCACCCAGGGGCTTGAGAGCAAGTCGTGGGACAATCTGCCGCAACCGCCCGCCGTGGTCATAACCCTGTGCGCTGGTGCTGCGGGCGAGGCCTGCCCGGTGTATTTTGGCAATGTTGTGCGCAGCCACTGGGGTATGCCCGATCCGGCAGGCGTGAAGGGCGACGAGCCCACTATCAGGGCGGCCTTTGCCGAAACTGTGGCGGTGCTGCGCGGGCGCATTGCAGCCCTTGTGCAACAGCTAAAGGCCAACCCAACTATGGATGCAGACACCTTGAAGGGTATTCTTGACGGCATTGCCGTTCAATAAGAAGGAGCGGAAGTCATGAGTAAGTCAACATTACAGCGGCTGTCGTTTCTTGACAGGTTTCTGACCCTGTGGATTTTTCTCGCCATGTTTGCGGGTGTGGGCCTGGGCTGGGCCATGCCGGGCGTGAAGAATGTGATCAATTTTTTTCAGGTGGGTACAACCAATATTCCCATCGCCATCGGCCTTATCCTGATGATGTACCCGCCACTGGCAAAGGTGAAGTACGAGCAGCTTGGCCGAGTGTTTCGCGATAAAAAGGTGCTGCTGCTCTCGCTGGTGCAAAACTGGGTGATCGGCCCGGTGCTGATGTTTTTGCTGGCCATTGCCTTTCTTTCTGGCAACAACAGTTACATGGTGGGCCTGATACTTATTGGCCTTGCCCGCTGCATTGCCATGGTTATTGTGTGGAACGACCTTGCCGGGGGCGACAGGGAATATTGCGCGGGGCTGGTGGCCTTTAACGCCATATTTCAGGTGCTGTTCTTTTCTGTTTACGCCTATGCGTTTATTACCGTGCTGCCGGGCTGGCTTGGGCTTTCGGGCGCGGAGGTCAATGTGAGCATGGGGCAGATTGCCGAGAGTGTGTTTATCTACCTTGGCATACCCTTTATTGGTGGCGTTGTTTCGCGCATTTACGGCCTCAAGGTAAAGGGGCTGGACTGGTATGAGAATGTTTTTATTCCCCGCATCAGCCCCTGGACGCTGCGGGCACTGCTGTTCACCATTGTTGTGATGTTCTCGCTTAAGGGTGAATACATTGTGCAGCTGCCGATGGATGTGGTGAGGGTGGCCATTCCATTGCTGGTGTATTTTCTCATCATGTTTTTGTTGTCGTTCTACCTTTCGTGGCGGGCAGGCGCGAACTACGAGCAGTCGGCCACCTTGTCGTTTACCGCAGCCTCCAACAACTTTGAGCTGGCCATTGCCGTTGCCATTGCCGTGTTTGGCCTCAATTCTGGCGAAGCCTTTGTGGCTGTTATTGGGCCGCTAGTTGAAGTGCCTGTGCTGATAGCCCTTGTGAATGTGTCCTTATATATTCGCCGCAAGTATTTTGCCGGGCGTGAGGGGGCCTGATCGGTTTTATACCCGGCGCAGGCGGGTACTGAGCAACGTGGAAACATCGTTCACCACAATGCTGAGTTTATGCCCGGCGCAGGCGGGTACTGGTTTGACTTGATCACAAGATACGCCTGTAACTGAAAAGGCCGCCCGTAGGGGCGGCCTTTTCAGTTACGTAGTGGATCAGTAATCGTCGTTGCGGCGCATTTTTTTTGCCTGCCCGGGAGGCATGCCGCCTTTCTTGTCAAGACCGGGAGGCGTGCCGCCCTTTTTTGCCAGGCCGGGGGGATTGCCCCGCCAGTTGTCACGGTCATTGTCGTAGGGTGATCTGCCGTAAAAACGGTCGGGGTCTATATCATAACGGCGGGCAATGCCGCCCCAGCTCATGCCATCCTGCCGCATGTTGCGGATGCGCGATTCAGATACGCCTGCCATCCGGGACATGGTGCTCACGCGTGCGCGTTCAAGGTCAGATTCGCGCTGACGCCAATCCCGCTCATAGCGCCCGTAATCGTGCCCTCCGTTCATGGCATCAAGGTAGTCATCGTGTGCACGGTCTGCCGCCCGTGTCATGTCAGAGAGATTCCCCAGCATGTCCGAAAAACTGTCCAGACTTCCCGCAAACGCGGGCGAGGCAGACAGCCAGAACAAAGCCATTGCAAGAGCAAGGCAGCCTTTGGGCATATTCATAAAAAATCCTCCGTAGATCGCCTATAGCAATAATTTGCACGAATGCAAGAGATGTCAGAAAGGGGCGCCAATGCTGCCGAATCAGCGGCATTTTGGGGAGGGAGGAGCTGCGGGCCTTCGAAAGAAATTATTTGTCGCAATTTGGGGTAACCTTGCGCTTTGCGGCTACAGTAGATATAACTTCTAAAAAATAGAACTTTGTAGGGGTGCCTATGCTTATTGATTTTGCGGTCGAAAATTTTAAGTCCTTCGATTCGCTGGCGCGGTTGAATATGGTAGCCACCCGAGAGGCGGATCACAGAGACCATTGTCTGTCTCTTGTTGGAATAAATGGCAAAACACGCGTGAATAAGTTTGCAGCCCTTTTTGGCCCTAATGCGGGCGGAAAGTCCAATTTGTTGAAAGCCTTACTAACCATGCGCAAAATGGTGCTGGAGTGCGGCATCAGACAGGTGGGTAGCGAAGAAAAAAGCGACACTCTACTGCCGTATTCCCCCTTTAGCCTAGCTAAAAAGAGTTGCCAAGCTCCTACACTTTTTCAGGCCATTTATGAATCCGGTGGGCGCTGTTTTCGCTATGGTTTTACGTATACTGCTGAGAAAATTCAGAGTGAATGGTTGTATGCAAATTTCGGTAGAGATGAGGAACTCGTGTTTGAGCGTGAGGAACTCGTGGTGACCGAGGGCAAACAGGGCGCAGGCTTTGCAACAGAATCCGAAAAATTTCTTAATTGTAAAAGCCTTGTGCTGTCCATTTGCAACCAAGCCAAACATGAGTTGGCACAGCTGGCGTCATCATTTTGGATTGCAATCAGTTTTGGCTCAGAGTTGCGTCCCCCAAGTCTGGGAGCGTGGCTTAACGGTTCTCCCTTCTTGCCCGCAATAGCGGCTATGTTACAATTTGCTGATACCGGCATTGCAGACATAAGGGCTGAGGAACAAGAAGGCCCTGACTACATTCCTCCCATGCAACTTAAGGAAGGGGATGATAGGTTCGCAGAAATCATATCTTTGACGGGAAAACTCTATGAAGCGATCAGACAGCAAGCTCCAAAGTCGCCGATTTTATTGTTTGTCCATAGTGCTCAAGATGCTAATATGACGCCAGAAGAATGCCAGTTGCATCAAAAGGATGAATCACAGGGAACTCTACGGTTTATATTACTACTCTATATTCTATGCCGTGCCATGACAAAAAATGCATTGGTTGTTCTCGACGAAATAGAAAATGGTCTACATCCTTTGCTGGCAAAAGGCCTGCTTGAGTTCGTAACTCAAGTGCAGGGTTCGTCCACTCAAGTACTTTTTACCACCCATTGCACTCCATTGTTTGATAGTGAGGTGCTACGGCGAGATGAATTATGGCTGGTAGAAAAAAATGACGGCGGTTGTTCTGCCCTTCAATGTGCTGCAAATTATGAAAAGGACGCCCGCCCTGATGCCAACCTTATGCGTCGTTTTATGGCAGGTCGTTTTGGTGGCCTACCACTGGTGCGAAAGAAAATTTTGGAGGAAGGCAGTGCTTTGGCTTCCGCTATAATTGCTCAGGTTCGCGAGCAACAACGAAATGCTGAACTGGAACAGAAAATTAACGCTGATCAGGGAATTATTAGGACAAAGCAGCAGGCTGAAGAATCTGCGCAAATAAAATCCAATCCTCAAACAAGCGTAAAAAATAATTCACGAAATAAAAGCAATCAGTCCAGGGGCAAAGCTCATGGTAACTGAAGGCAAAAAGCGTCACGTTAAAAAAATGCAGGCTAAACAAGAAGCCCGACAAGAACCTCGCGCTATTGTTGCGCGACACAAAGCCTTGGGGTTGGAGCTTGAGGGAGATGTTCGTGCCACCGGAAATGCACCAGAAAGAAAGCGTTTTCTCATTGTTTGCGAAGGCAAGAATACAGAACCACAGTATTTTGAAAAATTAGCCCACGCATGGCGATTGCACGCTCAAGTTATTACCTTGAAGGACGCTGGTGGGCCGACAAGACTTATCAGAACAGCTTTGTCAGAAAGGAAAAAAGCTGAGGATGAGGGCAATCTCTATGATGAGGTATGGATTGTATTTGATAAGGACACCATTGCCTCTCGTACTGTTGTTACTGTCAAAGGCAGGGCAATAAGGAACGGGATCCGCGT
>SAAX01000198.1 GCA_009929215.1 Deltaproteobacteria bacterium
GCCATTTGCCGTGTCAGCCCTACAAACCAACGCATTGGACATTTGTACAATGCCTCTTTTCCGTATACGCAGGATTGCCATTTGGCAATAAAAAAATGCGGGGGAAATCGGGTGTTGTGCGGTGTGCCATGCATTAAGGGGTTGTTTCAATTATGAAACAAACGCCACACATGGCTTCACAGGAAAATTCATCTTCTGCCCAAAACCTTCAACTTGTCCGCCTGCCCCGTGTGCTGGCGCTTACAGGTGTAAGCTCCGCCACTTGGTACAGGGGCATTTCCAGCGGCATCTATCCCGCCCCCATAAAAATTGGTTCCCGTGCTGTGGCCTGGCGCATGGCTGACCTCATGCCCATTCTTGAAAACGGTGTCCAGGGGGTGGCTGATGGCAGCAAGTAGCGCCGCCCAGCCTCACAATTCCACCCCCATTCCACCCTTGGCGGCACCCCCGCCAGACCGATTGCCTCCACTCGATTATCTACATGCTTCTATAATAGACCCCTCTCAGGCTCTTGCTGAAATGCGTGCCGCTGGCTTGCTGGTGGACGATCTGCAATTTGACGGCAAGCTCCATCGCGTGCCGGTTGAAGGCAAAGCCCGCCAGAATGACGGAGCATATTGTGCCCATGCCGATGCGCCCTGTTCTGTGTGGTGGCAAAACTGGCGAACAGGGGCAACTGGCGTATGGACGGCGCAAGGCGAAACAAGTTTTTCACCCGCTGAGCGTCAGGCCTTTGCCAGCCGCATGGAAGAAAACCGCAGGCTTCAAGCGCTAGAGCAAGCACGCCGACAAGCCGAAACCGCAAAAAAAGCGCAAAGGCTGTATGCCGATGCAACAAAAATGGTAGCGCATGGGAGGCATGTGTACTTGGCTGACAAGGGCGTGCAATCAGTGCCCGGCCTTAAAATTTCTTTCCGCGACAACAAACTGGTGGTTCCGCTTTATGATGCTGAAGGGCAGCTTGTGAACCTTCAGTTTATCAGTGAGCAGGGCGAAAAGCGGTTTTTGTCCGGCGGGCGGAAACAAGGCTGTGTTTTTCCCATTGGCGAGAGCGCAGACTCTCCGCTGCTGATAAGTGAGGGGTTGGCAACCGGCCTAAGCCTGCATGAATGCCTTGGCTATCCAGTATGGGTGG
>SAAX01000041.1 GCA_009929215.1 Deltaproteobacteria bacterium
CCGCATCGGTGCTGAGCAGGCGGGCCATCTGGTCGATGAAGGCTCCTGTGCCGCCCGCGCACGATTCGTTCATGCGCAGTTCCACATCCTGCCCAAGGTAGAGCAGTTTGGCGTCTTCACCGCCAAGCTCTACGGCTACGGTGGTATCGGGCGCGCCGTGCGCAATGGCGCGGGCGGTTGCCAGCAGCTCTTGCACAAAAAGAATGGAAAGCTGATTGCTGAGATCAAGAGCGCCAGAGCCTGTCATGGCGCAGCGCACGGTGGCGGAGGGGTAGAGCTGTGAAACCTCGGCAAGCAGACTTGCCAGGGTGGCGCGAACCGCTGTGCCGTGACGGCAATAGCGTGTTTCTGCGATAGCGCCGTCTGTATTTAACAGCGCCAGTTTGACTGTTGTGGAGCCGATATCCAGTCCAAGATAGTATAGTGGTGGAGACACGGACAAGTCCTCACATGAAACAGGGTTATGTGATTCGGGCCTGATGTCTTCGTGAAAGCCATGTCAGAGATTATTGTCATTTTTTCATAAATTCAGGCTACACTTGAACGCGGCTAGAACACAAGCCCCCTGTCACCTCCTTTGTGAAAAAAAATCGGCCTGTGCAACTTTGACTCCCATTGAGGGGGTGTGGTGTTGCACAGGCCGATTTGTACAGGCCGATGTGTGCGCTTCAGCGCACTGTCATTATGCTGTCAAAGTATTACTGCTGGGTCATGGAGGCATTAATGCGCCCGGTGATGTTGTCCTTGATCCACTTGGGATCAAGCCATTCAAGGGGGGTCACTTCCACACCGCCCACAAGAATACCAAAGTGCAGATGGTCGCCAAAGGCAAGGCCCGTGCTGCCGGTGTGGGCAATGATCTGCCCTTTCTGCACCACATCGCCCGCTTTAACCAGCTGGTCGTTGAGGTGCGAATACAGCGACATGAGCCCTAGGCCGTGGTCGATGACAATCAGGTTGCCGTAAATGCCCAGATTGCCGCAAAAAACCACGCGTCCACTGTTGGCAGCGGGAACCTCGGCATTGCGCACAGAGGCAAGGTCAAAGCCCAGGTGATACGATTCGCCCACTGGCTTGCCCTGATAGCTGAAGAAGCGGTGGTCGCCAAAACCGGCGCGTGGGGCAGAGCGGGGCAGGCGTTCAAACGCGCCGCTCCACAGCATGGCCGAGGCCGAGTCGCGCCCGATTTCGCGCAGAGCCTGTACATTGGCCGTGCGAACCTGATTGTTGATGTACAGGTAGCATTCCAGCGGGTTAGCGGCATCAGGGGCCAGATCGCGCAGTTTGCTTTCAACAGCCAGCAAAAAGTTGTCTGTCACTTCAATACTGTCGCTTTTGAACGTCCGTTCAAAGGACATGACCGTCAGGTGGCTTTTGGTAATGTTGCCCGCAAGGTCGGTGGCTGTAATTTCTACGCTGGTTTTATAGTCGCGGGCAGTCATTGTATAGGGAAAGGGGAAAAAGCAGATGTAGCTGCCGTCTTTTTGCAGGTAGCCGGGTACAAAGTAGCCCGCCACCAGCACGCCGCTAGTGCTCACGTCTTCGTCGATGGTATAGCGCACTGCGGCAGTACCGCCCCGGCGCACGTTGGGGGGCAGGGTTTTAACAGAAATGCGCGGCGGCTGCGTATCAAGGCGCATGGGCAGCTGGATAGTGCGGGTGTTGCCCTGACCAAAGCCGGCAAGCGAGCCGTCTGTGGCGCGTATTTCAAGCTCAAATGCGCCTTCGCGCAGGTTGGCGTCCTTCAGGGGAACGTCCACCTCGAGCTCGGGTATATATTGGTCAAAATGCTTGCTGTAGATAACATTAAGAACATTGTTCTTGCGCACGCCCACAGAAATGGAGCGAATGCCGGAAGGGTCCTTCATGCGAACCTTGAGCACACTTGCAGGCGAAACCTTGCCGGTGTTGGGCGTCACATCCACAGCAGGGCCGTCCATATCCTTAAAAAAGACATAGCCACCCACAACTAGCAGGGCGACTACCAAAATACCCAGTACCGATGAAAACAAACTTCTTTTGCGCATTGCCGACTCCTCAATCTCGCTTCCCGAAGGTTTGCATAAAGAAAGGCAAGTTTCAAGGAAAAGTCTGGAACTTCTCTTGATCTGACCAAAACGCCCCTCGCGTGCATTGACTTGGCGTTAAAAATCTGTTTTCACTTCCGCAGTATGCAGTACGGTAAATATACCACGGCTGGGGGAACGCCCCGCGAGCCTGCTCCTTCCGTGGATCCCAAACGTCTGCGGCGTCGAATGGTGCGCGAACAGCTCGAAGCGCGCGGCATCAGCGACCCTGCGGTGCTGGGGGCAATGCTGGCCGTGCCGCGCCATCTTTTTGTGCAGGAAGCTCTGCGCTCTCAGGCCTACGAAGATACCCCCTTGCCCATCGGTTACGGGCAGACCATTTCTCAGCCATATATTGTTGCCCTGATGACCCAGCTGCTTGAAGTGCAGAGGGGCATGCGTGTGCTTGAAATCGGCACGGGCTCTGGCTATCAGGCCGCAGTGCTTTCCACCCTTGGTTGCACTGTGTTTACCGTTGAGCGCATGCGCGAGCTGTATCAAAACACCTCGTGCCTCTTGCGGCAACTGGGACTTAGGGGTATCCACATGCAGCGGCGTGACGGCACGCTTGGCATGCCCGAGGCCGCGCCTTTTGACCGTATCATTGTTACCGCCGGTGGGCCGGAAGTGCCGCGTCCCCTTGTTGAACAGCTTGACGAGGGCGGCATAATGCTTATTCCCGTTGGGTCCAAACCTCGCACGCAGCGCCTTGTGCGCGTGCGCAAGGAACAGGGGCGCCTTAGCAGCGAAGACCTGGGGCCGGTAGTTTTTGTGGATCTGGTGGGCGACCACGGCTGGTAGATACACCGTCGCCAAAGCCCGCCGTAATTGAAGGAGTTGTCATGGCATCCTGTTCATCCTGTTCTTCTGCGTCCTCTTGCTCCAGTGCAAAGAGCAATGGCGGCAACGGGGAATGTAATGACCCTATGGCCAAGCAGGACCGCGCAATAGCCGACTGCCTGGCCCATATTCGGCACAAGATATTTGTTATGAGCGGCAAGGGCGGTGTGGGCAAAAGCTCTGTTACCGTCAATACCGCTGCGGCGCTGGCACGGCGTGGGTTCAAGGTTGGCATTCTTGATGTCGACATTCACGGCCCCAGCGTGCCCAACCTGTTGGGCCTTACCAGCACGGTTGAAATTGACGAACCCACACAGCTGATGATTCCGGCGGCGTACAACGAAAACCTGTCGGTCATCTCTATGGATACGTTTTTGCAAGACAAAGACCAGGCCATTCTGTGGCGTGGCCCTAAAAAAACTTCGGCCATTCGCCAGTTTATTGCAGACGTAAAGTGGGGCGAACTGGACTTTCTGCTCATCGACTCGCCTCCAGGAACCGGCGACGAGCACATGACAGTCATGCAGTCCATTCCTGACGCTTTGTGCGTGGTTGTGACCACACCGCAGGAAATTTCGTTGGCAGACGTGCGCAAGGCCATCAACTTTTTGCAATACACCAATTCCAACGTGCTTGGCGTGGTGGAAAACATGAGCGGCCTCGTGTGCCCCCACTGCCACCAGGAAATTGACCTGTTCAAAAAAGGCGGCGGCGAAGAACTTGCCAAGCGCTACGGCCTCAAGTTCTTGGGTGCAGTGCCGCTAGATCCCACCACCGTGGTTGCGGCTGACAAAGGTATTCCTGTGGTGTATCTTGATGCAGAAAGTGCGGCCAAGGATGCCTTCCTCAAGCTGGCAGATTCCATTGCCACCGCTGCCGATGGCAGCCTGGAAGCACTTGCCAGTTCCCACCGCTAAAGGCATCACGGGCATGGCTCGGTAGAAATGCAGGCTTCCCTGGCGGTCGGGATCGGTCGCCGGGGGAGCTTTTTTTCTCCTTTTCTCCTGTATTCTTTTATGGTAACGCTGTAAAAAATTCGCACGGAACGCCTGAGAGGAAGAATGCTTAATCTTGCTAATAAAATTACACTGTTACGCATTTTGATGACCCCTCTGGTGGTTCTGTTGCTCTATTTTGAAGGCCCTGTTGCCTGCATTTTGGCCACTCTGGCCTTTATTTTTGCTTCGCTTACTGACTGGGCAGACGGATATATCGCCCGTCGCTCAAACATGGTTACCAGCATGGGCAAGTTTCTTGACCCGCTGGCCGACAAGGTGCTGATCTGTTCGGTGCTGATCATGTTTGTAAAACTTGGCTGGGCCCCTGCCTGGGTGGTCATTATCATTGTGTGCCGCGAGCTTGTGGTTACGGGGTTGCGCGCCATTGCCATTGACGAGGGTATTGTTCTGGCTGCCGACAAGTTCGGCAAGGCAAAAACCGTGCTCCAGATTTTTTCCATTGTGCCGCTTGCCCTGCATTACCCCCTGTGGGGTATGGATTTGCAGCCTCTTGGCCTGGGGTTGCTGTATGCGGCGCTGGTGCTGGCCGTTGTTTCAGGTTCTAACTATTGCTATGATTTTTACCGCAATACGCGTAAACAGGCAGGTTAACGGGTACAACGCATGAGCACGTTGCAGATCCGCCTGAAAAACTGCATCCAGACCATTCTGGAACTGGAACCCGACATGCGTGCCGGGGTCTGGGGCCGTCATTTTGATGAAGAACTGAGCACTCTCAAGGATTATCTGCACCAGGTTGACCAGATGAATCTTGCAGAGGAAGATGTTACGCGGCTGGAAAAGGCCACGGCCACATTTTTGGCCGAGCTACGGCTTTCGGCTGGCAATGGCTCACAACCACAACGGCTGCTACAGTAATGTTTTGGCGCACGTTTATTTTGGTGGTGCTGGGCCTTGTCAATGTGGTGCTCTTTGCTCGTATGGTTTGGGGCCCCACTGGGCTTATCGAATACCGTGAGCTCAAACACCAGTATGCCGAGCTAGAAAAACAGATTGCAAGCCTTGATGCGGATAACCTCTCTCTGAGCCGCGAAATTCGCCTTTTGCAGGCAGACAGCCAGTACATGGAAAAAGTCATTCGTCAGCGCCTCCACTATGTTCGCGACAACGAGGTGCTCTATCTTTTCGGCGATGTGGCGAAACCGGGGCGGGAGCAGAAACCATGACGGAAAAAATTGAATGGTATAAAGAAGTCCTGGAGCTTGAGCCCAATTCCAAGGTCTTTTTTCCTTTGGCCCGTCTGCTGGCCGAAGCCAAGCGCATTGACGAGGCTGTTGAAATTCTGGAGCAGGGCCTTGCCCGGCATGAGGAATTTCTTGAAGCCAGGCTTTACCTCATAGAGTTGCTGCATTCAGCCAACAAGCTGGAAGCCTGTGAAAAGCAGGTTGGTCGGCTTACCAAGATGTTTTCTACATATGCCGGATTTTGGCAGGCATGGGCCGCGTGCATCAGTGCCGCTGGCAATGCCCCAGATACGGCGGCTGTGCTGCGTTTTCTGGCCTTGAATTTTTCCAGGGGGCCAGTATCACTGCACGATGTTATCAATCACGGGCTTGCCTCCATGACTGGCGGCGGGGCAGAAGCCTTAGAGCAGGCCCAGCCCGCAGAATTTGCAGCACACGTTGCGCATCCCACAGCGGAAGCAACGGCCGGTTTTCCGCAGATTGCCCCGGTGGTTTCAGCGGCTGACGCCACGGCTTTTGCCGGGCATGCTGCCGCAAGCCATGCCGCAGAACCTATTGCTGATGTTGCAGCAGCTGCTTCTGTTCCTGCTTCTGGCGCTGTGTATGATGCAGAAATTGCGTTGGGTGCTGCCAACCAAGAAATTCTACCCGATTCCGTTGATTTTAATCCTGATCTCGCCAAGGCTGACGACGACGCGCTGCCGTCAGAAGCCGAAGAGGGTGTTTCTCCCATGGTTGCTCGTGGGGCAGATGCTTACGCTGCCTATGCCGCCCCGGTGACGCAAACCGAGGCTGTGGTTGTGGATGATGCGGACGAAACCGAAGAGCGTTTTTCGCTGCGCACGCGTTCCATGGCCGAGGTGTTGGCCGAACAGGGCGATATCAAGGGCGCGCTTGATATCTATCATGAACTTGCAGCCGCAGCGGTGCATTCTGAAGAAAGCGCCGATCTGCGCCAGCGCATTGCTACGTTGACCGCCCGCCTGGGCAATGTCCAGACGTTGGATACCGTCCAGCCCGCAGCTTCGGCAGAACAGGCCAGCGGCAAGGACAAGCTCATAAGCATGCTTGAAGCCTTGGCCGAACGTGTTGAAGCCAGGGCGCACAGTTAATGAGGGAGATCACTGTGTTGAAATCATATGTGCGTTACATCTTTTTGCTGGTATTTGCTGCATCGCTTGTAACGGGTTGCAGTTCATATCAGCCCACCAAGAACGTCTGGAAATCCACTAAGTCGTTTTGGAACACTTATGTGAGTCCTCCGGCCAGTGTGGATTTTGATGAAAAAGGCAACCTTTCGCCCCAGGCGCTTTCCCTCACGCACAGCATGATGGGTATTGACGTTGAGCTGACACGCCTCGAGCGGGTTATGCTCAATGCCGACAAGCCGCCGACGCGTGAATGGCTTGCCTCGTTCCTTACGTCCTTCCCCTGGATCAGCGGGTTTGCCGGTGTAAAGTACGACGGCACCATCCTTGGCCAGGAACCTGCCAACCCCATGAAGCCGCTTGACTTCATCCCCCTGCTTTATGAAGACAAAAAGCAGAACTCCCGTGCCCTGCGTGCCGATGTGCAAAACTCGCCTTACGGGCCTGAAGTGTTGCTTGCCTCACCGCTTTACGATGGCGTGGACTTTTTGGGTGTGGTTGTGGCCAACTTCGACATGCGTTCACTCATGCAGTATTCGCACACCCCGCAGGATGTGGTCATTCTTTCGCCCCAGGCACTGCTGTGGCCAGGCAAGTACGACTTTGCCTCCACGCCTCTTGCTGGTGTGAACTGGGACGAAGTTGTCACCAAGAGCTCTTCGGGAACCTGCTCTAACGTGAACGGCAAGTTCTACTACAACGTGCGCTACCTCGGTAATGTACCCCTTATCTTTGCTGTGGCAGAGTCGGGTAACTTCCCTCAGGGCAATGGCAGCGTTGATCAGGGCATGGCCTTCTTCCCCAAGGAGCGACCCAAGCTTACGCCTCCGCCCCATGTTGAGCGCAAAAACAAGAATCGTTTTGAAGAAAGCCAGAATGTGGACGTAACGCCTGAACAGGCCACTGGTGCTCCTGCCCAAGCCTCTGGCAAGCCTGCTGGCGGTGCAGATATTCAGCCCGGCAGCCACGACAGCATGCTGCTCAAGCAAAAGAAAGCCGAGCGCCGCAAGGTGCAGGAACGTCAGCTGGAGGGCGAAAATACCTCTGTTGACCGCACGCCGCGCCCCGCCAAGGCAAAGAAGGAAACGCCGCCCACTGGCCTTGGCATAGCGCCTGATGAAGATGCCGCAACCTTGCCTGGTGGCCGTCCCAGCCCCTTTGGCCCCAAGGACGGCGAAGCTGACGATACGCCTGCCGATGCCAGTGCCAAGCCTGCCGACAGCAGTGCGAAGCCTGCCGATGCCAGTGCCAAGCCTGCCGATGCCAGCGCGAAGCCTGCCGACAGCAGCGCGAAGCCTGTCGATGCCAGTGTCAAGCCTGCCGACAGCAGCGCAGGTAGCGAGCCCCCAGCCGAGTTGCCTGGCGGGCGGCCAAGTCCCTTCGGGCCACGGAACTGACGCACTCAAGCTTGAACTTGCGCCGCCACGGGGCGGCGCAAGTTTTTTGAAATGTGTTCTCCCTGAAACGCACTGCTCTGACAAAGCGTTTTGCCGGGTAAGCAGATTGCGACGCAGAACATCGGGTTGTTCCATAATGCCGATGCTTGCTTTCAGGGCCAATTATTCAAATGTTCCTCTCAATTTTCTTGATGTTGTAAGGAGCCCCCAATGGCTGACATCACGGTTACGGAACACCTGCTGCTGCACCAGAAGCGTACCCCACAAGCAACGGGCCAGTTCACCGGCCTTCTGTACGATCTGATTCTTTCAGGCAAAAGTATTTCTCGTCGCATTGCCAAGGCTGGCCTGCTTGATATTCTCGGCGGCACAGGCGAGGTTAATGTGCAGGGCGAAAATGTGCAGAAAATGGACACCATCGCCAACCGCATCATGCTGTATCGCATGGAGCGTTGCGGTGCGCTCTGCGCCATGAGTTCGGAAGAAGAAGCCGACCTTATCCGCGTGAGCAACGAATTTCCGCGCGGCGACTATATTCTTATTTTTGATCCGTTGGACGGGTCGAGCAATATCGACGTGAACATCAACGTCGGCACTATTTTTTCCATTTTGCGCAGACCCGAGGGCCACACTGGCGAGGTCAGCATTGATGAAGTGTTGCAACCGGGCGTAAAGCAGGTTGCAGCCGGGTATATTCTGTATGGGCCCTCGACCATGCTGGTTCTTAGCACCGGGCAGGGCGTGCACGGCTTTACCCTCGACCCGGGCGTGGGCGAATTTTTGCTTTCGCATCCTGATATGCGCATTCCCGATCAGGGGCATATTTATTCTGTCAATGAGGGTAACTGGAAAAACTGGGACGCCCCCGCCCGCGAGGCCGTAACGTGGTTTCATGGTTGTGAAACTTCAGACGGCAAGCCGTATGCCTCACGCTATGTGGGCGCGCTTGTGGCCGATTTTCACCGCACGCTCATCAACGGCGGCATTTACATGTACCCGCCCGATGCCAACAAGCCTAATGGCAAGCTGCGCCTCATGTGCGAGGCCAATCCCCTGGCTTTTTTGGCAGAACAGGCTGGCGGCAAGGCCAGTGACGGGCATGGGCGCATTCTTGAGCGTGTGCCGGACAAACTGCACGCGCGCACGCCGCTCTACATTGGCTCGTCGCTTGATGTTGAGGCCGTGGAAAAAATCTACGCGCGGCATGCTGGCAGGTAATGTTATTGGCAGCCCTCGCATGCGCGGCGGCTGCCTTCTTGTACCGGCCTTGAGCCGCAAATGGCGAAATGCATGCTGTGCTTAGGAATTGAAAGTTCTTGTGACGAAACCGCCTTGGCCCTGGTAGAAGACGGCAGGCTGGTTGAAGCGGTGCTGGCAAGCCAGGCCGACGTGCACGCCCTGTTTGGCGGGGTAGTGCCAGAGCTTGCCTCGCGTGAGCATTACCGTTTTGTTGGTGCTCTCTTTGATGAATTAATGCACCGCAGCGGCAGGGCCAATGCCGAAATTGACCTTGTGGCAGCTGCGCGTGGGCCAGGTTTGCTTGGCAGCCTGCTTGTGGGGGTGGCTTTTGCCAAGGGGCTGGCCCTTGGGCTGGGAAAACCTTTTCTTGGGGTCAACCACCTGCATGCCCATCTTTTGGCAGTTGGGCTTGAGCATGAGCTGCGTTTTCCTGCGCTGGGCCTGCTGGTTTCTGGCGGGCACACCCACATCTACCGCATGGAATCGCCCTGGGATTGCCGCCTTCTTGGCCGCACACTCGACGATGCAGCTGGTGAAGCTTTTGACAAGGTTGGCAAGTTTCTTGGGCTTGCCTATCCCGGTGGCAAGCTTATGGATGCCCTGTCACGGGCGGGTACGGCCCAGACCACGCTGTTTCCCCGGCCCTATCTTGATAATGATAATCTGGATTTCAGCTTTAGTGGTCTGAAAACTGCCGCCACGGGGCAGGCCGCGCATTTGCTGGCAGGGCAGGAGTGGCCCCGTCCATTGACCGACATTGCCCATGCGCCGCAGGTTTTAAAGAACTACTGCGCATCGTTTAACCTTGCGGTAGTTGAAACGCTGTGTGCCAAAACTAAGAGGGCGCTTGATCGTAATCCAGACCTCAAGACACTGATAATGGCTGGTGGTGTGGCCTGCAATTCATTGCTGCGCGACCGCATCAGTCAGCTTATGCAGGGCAGGGGCGGCGAGGCCTTTATTCCCAGCGGTCAATTATGTACCGATAATGCGGCCATGATTGCCCATGCTGCATGGCTTTTGGGCAGGAATGGCTACAGGCACAGCCTGAATATGGAAACGATACCTCGCGGTAAGGCAATACCCAACGATATGTTATGTGGCTTGTGCTGAAAGGGTCAAGAAACCATGCAAAACAAGAGATTGTCTTGACAGAGGGCACATTGGTATCTACTCTTACTCAATACAGAAGCATACACATTAATGCGCTTCTGTTCGCGTCATCGGTTATAGTGGCTGTGGCGCGCTACAAAGCAACGTAAGGAGATAGTTATGGCTGAACAGGTCACTGACGCCACCTTTGAAAGCGTTGTGCTCAAGTCTGATCTTCCGGTTCTTCTCGATTTTTGGGCTCCCTGGTGCGGCCCCTGCCGTGCAGTCGGCCCGATCATCGATGAACTGGCTACCGAGTATGACGGAAAGGTACGCGTTGTAAAAATGAACGTGGACGAAAATCCGGCCACGCCCACCAAGTTTGGCATTCGCGCTATCCCGACTCTTGTCCTTTTCAAAAAGGGCGAAACGGTTGAGCAGATCACCGGGGCCGTCACCAAGGCTGCCCTGAAAGACCTTATTGATGCAAAGGCTCTGGCATGAAGGAATATGATGCCGTTGTCATAGGCAGCGGCCCCGCTGGTATTACGGCCTCTATGTATCTGGCCCGCTCTGGTTGTTCTGTGCTCATGCCCGAGCAGCTTGCAGCTGGTGGTCAGATTCTGCAAACTGAAGCCATGGAAAACTATCCTGGTTTTCCAAAAGGCATCAAGGGGTATGAACTGGCGGATCTTTTTGATGCGCATTTGGCCGGTCTCGCAGTAGACCGGCCTGCCGCATCCGTTGAATCGGTAACCGGTTCTGCCGGGCATTTTTCGGTTCGCGCAGGTGGTGTGGATTACGCGGCAAAAACGGTAATCGTTTGTTCTGGTGCGCATCACAAGCCCCTTGGGCTGGAAAACGAAGACAGGCTGCGCGGGCACGGCGTATCATATTGCGCCATCTGCGACGGCAATTTCTTCCGTAACCTGACCGTGGCGGTTGTAGGCGGCGGAAATTCGGCGTTGGAAGAGTCGCTTTACCTTGCAAAGATCGTAGGAAAGCTCTATCTTATCCATCGCCGCGACGAGTTCCGCGGGCATAAGATTTATCAGGATAAGCTTGACGCTCATGGCGACAAGATTGAGATTCTGCGTAGCAGCGTTGTTAGCCAGTTACACGGCGAAAACGAGCTCACAGGTCTTACGGTTAAGGAACTGAAGACCGGTCAGGAACGCCATTTGTCTGTAGACGGACTTTTCGTCTATGTAGGCTATGAGCCTTCTACCGGCTTTTTGCCCGCAGAGGTCGTACGTGACGAGCAAGGCTTCATTATCACCGATACTGAAATGCGCACAAATGTTTCTGGCATTTTTGCTGCAGGTGATATTCGTTCCAAGCTTTGTCGTCAGGTAATCACTGCCGCCGGTGACGGCGCAACTGCCGCGCAGGCGGCGTTTGTCTTTTTGGAACAGCTCCATGCATAAAAAACTGCTTCGCTCCCTTTTGCTTGTAATAAGCATGTTTGCGGTTTCCGGTTGCGGCATCATTGATATGATATACCTGCCGCCGGCGGAAGATACCGCCCAGGAGGTTTTTGAAGCCGCCAATGACGCCATGAGTGAGAAAAACTACGTGCGCGCCGTGGAGCTGTACAACAAACTTCGCGACACCTATCCCTTCAGCCCGTATACGGTTGATGCTGAACTGTCGCTGGCCGATGCCTACTATCTTGACGAGGAATACGGACTCGCAGCCGAAACCTACAAGGATTTCGAGTCGCTGCATCCGCGTCACGAAGCTATACCCTATGTTCTGTACCAAACTGGCATGTCGCTCATGAAGCAGTTCAGCTCCATTGACAGGGCCACCACAGAACTCAAGGAAGCTTACGATTACTTTGACCGCCTGCGCCAGGCCTACCCCGATTCGCCCTACTCCAAGAGCGCGGAAGAGCACATGCGCGTATGCCGTCAACTGATGGCCGAGCACGAGCTGTATATTGCAGACGTGTTCTGGCACATGAAAAAGTACGGCCCTGCCTGGCATCGCTATGAATATGTGTTGGCCAACTTCAAGGATGTGCCTGAAGTGGCAGAACACGCCAAGGAAAAGAGCCTGGCTGCTTACCATAACTACCGCGAGGCACAGTCGCAGGAAGTGCGACAGAATCGCGAGGGCAGCTGGAAGAAGTGGTTTACCTGGCTGTAAGATAAATTCACTAGCTTTTTTAAAGTTGCACAAAAATTACAAACCGGCTGTTTTGAATAAAACAGCCGGTTTGTGTCGCATTGGGCGGTACGCCTGGGCATACCCCCAGTTGTGGGGCAGCGGCGAGCGTCTGTTCCTCAGATGCTGCGCGCACCTTGGAATACCTTGCGTTGCTGGAAGTTGAGCTTGCTGTTTGTGCTATGTAAAAGCCAGAGCCTTTTGTTTATTTCGATCTGTCTGTGGCACACCTAGCGGCGTACCATGTGTCACCCCATGAAGCGCGTGAAGCAGCACCGATGCAAAATTTCATCCCCTCATCTGCCATATTTCCCTGATTTTCTCCCCCATTTTCTTGCACAATACAGGATGCGTTATGGATATACATGCTCGCGCTGTTGATGAAAAAAGCCGTGCCGCAATGTTTTCTCTGCTGGCTGCTTTGGCGCTTACCAGCGTAAAACTTGCCGTTGGCCTTTACACCAACAGCCTTGGTGTCCTGTCAGAGGCCCTGCACAGCGGCCTTGACCTGCTCGCTGCGGTACTTACACTCATTGCGGTAAAAATTTCGTCCAAACCGGCAGATTCGCGACATCCATATGGCCACGGCAAGGCAGAAAATCTGTCTGCCCTGGCGCAGACCCTGCTGTTGTTCGGCACATGCGCCTGGGTTGTGTACGAGGGCGTGCATCGTCTTGCTTCTGGCGGCAGCCCGGTTGTGCCTTCGCTTTGGGGCGTGGGGGTCATGGCATTTTCCATTGCGGTTGATATCAACCGGGTGCGCGTGTTGCGCCGGGTGGCCAAGACTTTTAATAGCCAGGCGCTGGAAGCGGACGCTCTGCATTTTTCTACCGACATCCTTTCGTCTGCCGTGGTGCTTGTGGGTGTGCTGGCCGTGTGGCTTGCCCAGGCCCTGCACCTGCCCGAACCCCTGAGCAGGGTGCTTTCGCAGGCAGACACCGTAGCCGCACTGCTTGTGGCGGCCATAATCTTTCGGGCCAGCATGCACATGGCTTCCGATGCCGTTGATATGCTCATGGATACGGGATCGTCGCACGCCAGCGAGTCCATTGCCGCCAGTGTCAAAGGCATCGCAGGCATTTCAGAGGTAAGGCGGGTGCGGGTGCGTACCAGCGGGCCGCAGAATTTTGTTGACCTGACCGTGGGTGTTGCGCCTGGCCTTAAGGTCAGCGATGGGCACCGGCTGGCGCACGAGGCCGAACAAGCCGTGGCTGCCATTTTGCCGGGTGCGGACGTGACCGTGCATGTGGAACCCCGCAAATCGTGCCGTATAGACGAAAATAATCCCTTTGCCCTGGTGCAGCTTGTGGCCTCGGAGCACGGCCTTGCCGTGCACGATGTTCATGTTTTGAGCGCAGATACCGCCTACCACATTGAGCTGCACGTTGAACTGCCCGGCCAGATGCCTTTCGACAAGGCCTATGCGCGGGTTAAGGCTTTTGAGGACAGGCTGCGTGAATCACTGCCAGGTGTTGAAATTGTAAGCCATCTTGAGCCCAAGGCCCCGGGCGCAGCTCTTGAGCCGGGGGCTTCGGTTTCTGTGCCATTTTCAGAAATGGCCTGGCGTGAGATTCAGGCAGCTGTGGAAAATGAACCCTTGGCAGGCAAGCCGCACAAGTTTTCTACCTATGTTTTGCCAGAGCAGGGCGTTTGTATTTCGTTCCACTGCAATGTGAGCGTGGGCCTGTCGGTGGAAGAGGCGCACAATGTCTGCACACGGCTTGAAAAGCGCATTAGGGCAGCAGTACCGCAGCTTGGACGCTTGAGCATACACATGGAGCCCGCCGTGGTTTCAGACAGCGCAGGGCAGGCCTAAGCGGCGAATATGGGGTGTTTACACTGCTGCGGCTTGCCACGGGTAAGCCGCAGTTTTTGTTCTGTCGCTAGCTTGGGGTATATTGCCGCAAGATATGGCAAATGGGTGGTGAAGTTAAAGCGGATTGTCCCCACCTGCTCGGCAGGCTCTGCGTTTTGCAGCCTGCATGTCACACAGGCCACAAATTCACAGCGCGTGCCTGATGGCTGGCCACGCATCCGGCAGGAATGTGAAGGTTTTTGGGCAAGAGGCCTCGACAGTTGCAGCACCAGTTGCAGCCGTTCGTGCAATATCATTGGGGCAAGTTGACCGCCATGCGCTGTGGGCCAGAATATCCCACAGCCGTCATTGTGCATTGCGTGGTGCCTCGTGCCTTGCGCAGTGCGTCAATTCACTGTGCGCTCTTGGCACAGGGCCGCTGTGCTGGCTTTAGCTGATCAGGCTAGCCAGATCAGCGTAAAACCAGGTCAGGCAGCCCATATTTGATTGACCAGAACGATTGACCAGAACGCTTGGGCAAATACTTTTGGTCAGATCAGGCTGCCAGATCAGACTAGCCGTTATTATCAGCTTCCTGCTGCGGTTCCTGCTCAAATTCACCAGCATTTTCAGCAGAGCCAGAGGCCGCACGTTGTGGCACGGCGGTTTCAACCAGCACGCGCCAGAGGTTGTCGATGCCATAGCGGTTGCTCGACGAGGTGACCACCGGGCGTGTACCCAGCAGTTCCTGCCATTCGTTCTGGCGGTTGGCGCGCTCACGCTGGCTGCATTTGTCGGCCTTGGTCAGCACGGGCACAATGTTCAGGCCATTGGTGCGGGCAAAGGAAGCAAGATTTTTGTCGAGCGCCTGGGGCTCAAGGCGGCTGTCGAGCAGCAGGGCAAGGGCCTTGAGGCTGCGGCATTCAACCAGATACCGTTCAAGCAGGTGCGCCCATTTTTCGCGTTCAGAGTGGCTGGCGCGGGCATAGCCATAGCCCGGCAAGTCAACCAGATAGAAGTTGTGGGGCGAGACCTTATAATAATTTACCGAGCGGGTTTTGCCAGGCGTAGAGCTGACCTTGGCCAGTTTTTTGCGGCCAGCCAGGGCATTGATAAGCGAGGATTTACCCACGTTTGAACGCCCTGCAAGAGCAATCTGTGCCTCTGGCATGGATATGAGCTGCTCAAGAGTATAGGCTGTAGTTTCAAGGGTAAGAACGGGATTCATTGTAAAACCTCATGTGATACTTTAACTTTGTGCCTTGACAAGCACGCTTGTTTCAGCAAATATTTTCAATTCAGGGCTGAAGCTTTCAGCCAAACTTCCGTATAAGGTAGCCGCTCTTGCCGCACTTGGCAAATGACCGGCCTTACAGCCAGCCTGCGCCGGTTTGCGGCGACATGTAGGAGGACAAATGTTTTCTACCACAGACTTTCGCAAGGGTCTAAAGATTGAAGTTGAAGGAACCCCTTACGAAATCGTTGATTTTCAGCACTTCAAGCCCGGCAAGGGTGGCGCCATGGTGCGCACCAAGCTGCGCAATATCCTTACGGGCCGCATGCAGGATATAACCTTCCGTTCTGGTGAAAAAGTCGCCAAGCCCGACCTTGAAACCCGCGACATGCAGTTTCTGTATCGTCAGGATGACGACCTTATCTTCATGGATATGACCACCTACGAACAGCTGCAAATGCACATCACCACCACCGACGGCAAGGAAGGCTTCCTTAAAGACGGTCAGGAATGCCGCGTGCTGCTGTACAAGGGCAGCCCCCTTGATATTGATATTCCGCTGAGCCTCGTGCTGGCCGTTGTTGAAACCGAGCCCGGCGCCAAGGGCGACACTGTCAGCAACGTCACCAAGGCTGCCAAGCTTGAAACCGGTATTTCGGTTCAGGTGCCGATTTTTGTCAACGAAGGTGACCGTATCAAGGTTGACACCCGCACCAAGGAATACCTGGGCCGGGAATGATAACCGGTTCGGGAGGGTAGCCCTACGGACGCCCATAAATTCAGCCGCGAGCTTCTTGGCCTTTTTCTTATCTTCTGGGCGCTGTTGCTTTTGCTCAGCCTGCTCAGTTTTGACGCCAACGACCCCAGCCTTAACCATGTGGTAAGTGGCGCTGTCAAGGTAAAGAACAAGGCTGGTCTATTCGGCGCGTACACTGCGGGTTTTCTGAACGACGTGTTTGGCGTGGCCGCCTATCTCTGCCCACTGATTTTCGGTGCGCTGGGGGCGGCCTACGTTTCTCCTTCGTACAGCTTGCACTGGTCGCGCTGGCTTGGCTTTTTTCTGCTCACCATCTGTCTGCTCGTTATTGGTGCTGCCGCAGATGTCACTGTGGGTGACATGTGGGGCGGCGGCATGGTGGGCAATGCCTTACACATCAATGCCAGCCGGTATCTGAGCCCTGGCGGCTCGGCCCTGGTGTGGCTATTTGTCGCCCTTGTGGGCATGCAGTTGGCGGGTAACATTTCGTGGTTCAGTGTGGCCGCCCGCGTGCTGCATTGGGCGCAGGCGTGGATTGCCTCACGCAGGGGCGAATCTGCCACCTCTGCCCCGGTTAACGAACGGCAGCCTGAAGAAGGCGAGGGCAGGCAAGGCTGGTCGTTGCGCAGCTTGCATTGGCCTTCCTTGGAATTCTGGACGCGCTGGCGCGACCGTCTGGGAAATATTCAGCCCACGGCAGATTCTCTGCCCGATGTGTTTGAAGATAAAAAATCCCGCTCTGGCCAGACTCAGGCAGAAAGCAACCGTGCGCATCAGTCCGATGCGGACGATCCATTTGCCGTGGCCGAGGATTTTAACGGTGTGCCCATTTCGCCAGAGCTGGGCGCAGCAGACGACTCTGCACAGCAGGGCCAGCACCAAGCAGAAACGCAAGACTACGAACCGCAACCCGCACTCGCCGTTCAGCGCAGTGCCGATGCGCCGCGTGTTGCCGCACCTGCCGCACCCTCCGCACCCGCCGAGGCCCCCAAAAAGCAGGGTGGTCTTACGGGCCTGCTTGCTGGCATGACTGGCCGCAAGGCCGCCACACCCCTGCCGGGGCTGGATTTGCTGGCTCCGCCTGTTAAAATGGTGGGCAATACCAATAAGGAAGACCGCGAGTCGAGAGGCAAGGCCCTTATTGCCTGCCTGCGCGATTTTGACATTCAAAGTGAGCTTGTGCACGTCACCCCGGGGCCCGTGGTGACCATGTACGAGGTGCGCCCCGCACCGGGCATTCGTGTAAGCCGCATTGCCAACCTCAGCGATGATCTGGCGCTGGCGCTCAAGGCCGTGGCAGTGCGTATTCAGGCGCCCATTCCCGGTACGGATACCGTGGGTATTGAAATACCCAACGACAACCGTGAAACCGTCAATTTCAGGGAACTGGCAGCCAGCGAACCCTTCCGCAAGGGTTGCGGCCCCCTGACCATGATTCTGGGCAAGGACATAGCGGGCCAGCCCATCATGGCCGACCTCACCCGCATGCCGCATCTGCTTGTGGCGGGCGCCACGGGCGCGGGCAAAAGCGTGTGCCTCAACGGCATTCTCATCAGTTTGCTGTACCGCACCCAGCCCAAGGACATGCAGCTGCTGCTCATTGACCCCAAACGCATCGAAATGGCCGTGTACGCAGATGAACCTCATCTGGTGCATCCTGTGGTCACGGAAATGGCCGAAGCCAAGAACGCCCTTGACTGGGCAGTGCACGAAATGGACCGTCGCTATGAGGCCATGGCGCGCCTTGGCGTGCGCAACGTGGCTGGCTTTAATCAAAAGCTGGCGGCCTGCAAAAATGATCTGCCGCCGGATTTTGCCGACCTTGAGCCATTGCCCTACCTCGTTATAGTCATTGACGAACTGGCAGATCTCATGATGACAGCCGCCCGAGAGGTGGAAACCAGCATCGTGCGCCTTGCACAGCTGGCCCGCGCCGCCGGTATTCACATGATTCTTGCCACTCAGCGCCCCAGCGTGGACGTGGTGACTGGGCTGATCAAGGCCAACTTTCCGTGCCGTATATCGTTTCAGGTTACCTCCAAGCACGATTCGCGCACCATTCTTGATCAGGTGGGTGCAGAGCATCTGCTTGGCAGGGGCGACATGCTCTTTAAGCCCAGCGGTGGCCGTTTGCAGCGTTTGCACGGCCCATTCCTGAGCGATGAAGAAGTCGCCGGTGTGGTGAGCTACTGGAAGCGCCAGCTCAGCCCCTCGTACAAGGTCGATTTTGCCCAGTGGGGCCTCGATTCTGGCAACGGCGGCGGCTCTGGCGGAGGGGGCGATGCGGCGCAAGACCCCCTGTATGGCGAAGTGCAGGCCTTTGTGAGCGAACAGGGCCGCGCATCCATATCGCTGGTGCAACGGCGCTTTAAGATTGGCTTTAACCGGGCGGCGCGTCTGGTTGAGCAGCTTGAACACGATGGCATCATCGGCCCGGCAGACGGCAGCAAGCCGCGCGCCGTGGTCAAGTAACAGCAAAACATTTGGCACAACTGACGGCTTTTGCCGTGGAGGTGTTATGCGCATAAAACGTATATTGGCCCTGACAGCCGGGCTTGTCCTTATGGCGGCAACCGCCCAGGCTTCAAACATAGCCAACACCATTCAGGCGCGGTATGAAAAACTGCGCACGTTTTCAGCCGCATTTGAGCAGACTCTTACCCACAAGGAAAGCGGCTCTGTGGAAAAGCGGCAGGGCAACCTGCTGTTCCAGAAGCCCCTGCTCATTCGCTGGCAGACCGACAAGCCCCATGAAGAAACCCTTGTGGTAACCAACAAGGAAATTTGGGATTACCTTGCGGACGAAGAAATTGCCTACCGCTATCCCCTTGAACTTGTGCGCGATTCACGCACGATTATTCAGGTGATTACGGGTCAAGCTGCGCTGACCAAGGATTTTGACGTTAAGGAAGACGGGCAGGAAAACGGCCTCGCCAAGCTGCACCTGTACCCCAAGGAAGCCGCCCCGCAGATGGTCGAAGCCCTGCTGTGGGTAGAGCCCTCCACCGGCTACATTCGACGGGCCAGCATTATCGACTTTTACGGCAATTCCAACGACGTGCGTTTTACGCAGTTCAAGCCTGATGCCTCACTTAAGGCTTCTGACTTTACCTTTACCGCGCCCAAGGGGGTGGAAGTGGAAGACCGGATTGACCGCAAGGTGCAGGAACGCGAACTCTTCAAGTAAGATTTGTGCTGATACGTAAAAAAGGCCGTGGTGGTAACACTACGGCCTTTTTTTGTTCTGTGCTGGCACGCGTCAGGCGCTGAGCTGCCTGAAAATCTCTGCGGCGTCCTTGTCCACAATGGGAAACGATGCCTGTAATTCTTCTGGTACGCTTATGGGTTTTCCACTGGTCATGTCAATAAATACCCATTGGGTTTCTGCCTCGGCCAGCAGGTTTTTTTCCGCAGTGTTCCAAAAGACGTAACGGCGTACGCTACGGCGCGATGCGTATGAGGCTATCCAGGTGGCGGCAGTGATCACATCGTCCAGAAAGGCGGGGCGCTTGTATGTGATGGTGTGCTGGCGCACCACCCAGCCCTGGCCGATGCTTTCATAACGTTGCATGGGCCAACCGCAGGCCGCAGAGTGGGCCACGGCCACGTCCTGCATCCAGGCCACATAGCGCAGGTTGCTGACGCGCCGTTGCATGTCTATGTCGTCCTGCCCCACAACAATCTGCTGCGTGTATATGTTGATTTGAGCCATATGTCCTCCACTTGCGTGATGGCGCAGAACATACGCCCTGATTGCAAAAAATAAAAGACACGCGGGCTTACATAGTTTGCCCGCGTGCCGATCAATGTTGGGATATGGGTATTGCTGTGGTTTGATTGGCTTGATTGTACCTTTCAGATATGGGCAGGGCTGCTGGCCTACGCGTAGCTTTGGGCAAGGGTATCAAGCACCACTGCCGAAAGGTGACGCGGCAGCGCCCGCAGGCTTGGGGCAACGCCCCACTGGCGCAGTATGTCCAAAGCCATGCCCTGGGCTTCATCAAAGCTTTCGCTCGCAGGGGGGGAGAGCGGTGCGGCCAGGGTCATGGCCGCAGGCGGCACGTCACTGTCGGCGCACTCCACAAAGGTCACCAGGGTTTTGCCCTGTGTGCCGCCGTCCACAACTTTCATTTTTTCTGAAAAATCCCAGTGGGCGTAGATCTTTTGCACCTAAAGCCTCGTCGCGTACAAGATATTTTATCAAGACCAAGTATAATGATCTGTTTCATAATTTATTGTAATTTTATAAAATATAATGATTTTTTGTAGCTAGCTGCCCTTGGTGGGCACACTTGAAAGTGATAATTTTTCTTGCTGCTCGAAAAGGAAAATTATGCATCACATTTTTTGTAATTTTTGATATTTTAAGCACTTTTTGTTCATTCTAGTAGAACTATTTGAACAATTTTCTCAAATACTCTTGAGCCAACAGGGTGGCATTTTATTTTTTTTTGTATTACCTACTTGGTGTTACAAAATAATAAATGGTGGCATTCTCTTTAAGCTCCAGCCCCACTTGCGAGTTGGTTTTGATGCTCAGGAGGCATTGTGCTGTTTCTCAAATGCCCACCCCCACAGCACAACAAACGTTTTTTTGCCCGTTGGATCGGGCTGTCTTTACTGTTGCACGGCCTGTTGCTGGTATGCGCATTGGGTGTGGCGTCTATGATCTCTGTTTATGTTCCAGCGCAGTCTGGCAGCGCCATAACTGTGAGCCTTGTAGGTATGGGCAGTACTGCGGCCGGTGGCAACACGTTGCCATCACGCGTAGAATCTACTCAAGCCAGCACTGCTGATTCTGGCCCTGCCGCAGTGCAAGATGCTTTGTCCCCAGTGCAGCCAGAGCCCAAGGCAGACGTGCCTATCAAACGCAAGGATGCCAAACCCAAAAGTGCTGCCAAGCCTGTGGTCGAAAAGGCAGATATCCCCCCCAGGCCGCATGTGTCGACAGCACAATCCCTGGCACAGCCTGTTGATGCAGCCCTTGCTGTACAGGGTAGTGGCGGCAATAGCTCGGTAAACAGTGGGTCTGGCCTTGCTGAACAGGCATTGGGATCAGTTAAGGGAGAAGCCAGCCCACAAATGCAGGCAGTGGCTTGGAATGCTCCTGGTGGGCCGGGATTTGTGCGCCAAGGGCCTTTGCGTTATCCGCGTTCGGCCCAAAGGCGTAATCTTGAAGGGAAGGCCATTGTTGAAGCCTATCTGGATATGCAGGGAAAGCTTGTGCGTGCTCGGGTGCTACAGGCAGATCACGAGGATTTTGGCGATGCGGCTTTGGCCTGTATTCAGGCTTCTTCGTTCAAGCCCGCTCAGCGTGATGGCAAGGCTGTGCCCTGCGTGGTGCGCATTCCCATGCTGTTTGTGCTCAAGGGCATGTAGCCTGTAAAGCTGACAATTAACGCGTCAGTTTTTTTGGCGAAAGAGCCATGGCAGTTACAAGCATGGCGCATGAAACCATGACAATTACCGCCCCGGGGGGCACAGCCCACAAAAACGAAAGCCATAGCCCCGTGGTGCAGGCAGTGATGCCAAATACGGCAGACAGCAGAAACATGCGGCTCAGGCGGTAGGTAAGCTGCAAGGCCGTTGCCGCTGGGGTTACTATAAGTGCGTAGATCAGCAGCCCGCCAATGGCCTTGAGTGCACAGGCTACAACCAGCCCCATAAGCATAAGGCATGCGTACTGAATGCAGCGCACGGGTATGCCTGACGCAGCCGCAGCGTGTCTTTGCCCCATGATCGCTTCAATTTCCTTAAAAAAGAGCGTTACAAAGCCAAACAGCAGCAAGGCAGTGCCCGACATCAATTGCAGGTCAAAGCTGGTAACGGTGAGCAGGCTTCCCCAAATAAGGCTAAGGCCCTCAGTACGCGCGCCGGGCAGCAGCCCCAGGGCAAGCATTGCCACGCTCATTACCACCGCAAATACAACACCCATGGCCGTGTCAAGGCTGAACCCCGGCTTTTGGGCCAGTGGCCCCACAGCCGATGCGGCGGCCAGGCTGGCCGCAAGGCCCCCTGCCAGTGGCGGTTGGCCCATCCACAGCGCCACAAGGGCCCCGGCAAATGCGGCGTGCGACACGCACATGCCCACAAGGCTCATGCGCCATAACACCACAAAAACTCCCATAACGCCACAAACAGAACCGCCAAGCACTGCCATAAGCAAGGCCCGCTGCAAAAAAGCGTAGTGTAAAAATTCGTCCATAGTTCACCAGGAATTTTCTGTTGCGGCAAAATTGCTGTATCAGGCTAGAACAGCACGGCCTTGCGTTGACCACTGTGGGCAATCTGGATAGGCACATCGTACAGTTGGCTCAATAGCTCAGCGTTTATGGCGTCGTTCGCTTCGCCCTGCCAAAGCATGCCGCCGTTGCGCAGCATGGCAACCTTGTGGGCCAGGGCAAAAACAGCGTTGAGGTCATGCGTTACCATAATCACCGTAAGGTTAAAGGCCGCGCGCAACTCGGCCACGGCATTGCAGATGTCCCTTTGTGCCCGCCAGTCTAGTGCCGCAGTGGGCTCGTCAAGCAGCAGTAGCTGCGGTTCTTGAGCCAGGGCGCGGGCCAGTGCCACACGCTGACGTTCACCGCCAGAAAGATGGCCGATGGGGCGATTGGCCAGATGCGCAAGGCCAACCACCTCAAGCGACTGCATGGCCAGTTTTTTTTCATTATTGCCGGGCCGTCTGAAAAGACCAAGCCGACCGTATGTTCCGCTGATGACGCTTGCAAAAACCGTCAGAGGCATTTTGGGATCAAGGTCTGTGGCCTGAAATACATGCGCCACCTGTTGCCTGACCCGGGGCAATGTGCCCGATGTCAGTTGCGCGTCTTTAAAGAAAATTGCACCATCGCTGTACGGGGTAAGGCCGTTAAACAGGCCAAGCAGGGTAGATTTGCCAGCACCGTTGGGCCCTATAAGTGTCCAAAAGTCACCGGGTTCAACCCTGAGGTTTATGTTGTGCAAAACCCTGCGGTTGCCATACTGCACGCTCACACCACGCAGCTCTGCCAGATGTGTGCTCACTGTTTTGTAAGCTTATGTAACTGCTGAACATTATGGCGCAGCAGGCTAAAGTAGTCGGGCGCGTCATCGCTTGAACCCGGAAAGTTTGAAAGCACCACATGTGCGACCCCAAGTTCCAGCGCCAGTGGAAGCCCAGCATCGGCCCCGCTTTGATAATTGTCGATCACGCCTGACACTGGCGTATTTTTTACCGCGCTCAGTATATCTGTCAGCACGCGTGCGTTGATGTCTTCGGCCCTGCCAAAGGTTTGCACAACCTCAAGCCCGGCCCAGCGCGCAAAATCGGCCTGCATGTTTGCCGAAATAACGCGTTTGCCGTGCTGTGCAGCAAGTAGGGAGCGGCATTCTGTGCCCACTGCGTCGATTTTTTGCAGCCGCAGCTGCGCCTGTTGGCCTATGTGCTGCGCGGTATCTGGGGCGGCCTGTTCCAATGCTGCCGCTATTTCTGCAACTGCCTGCTTTTGTATTTCTGGTATGAGCCAGCTGCCACGGGGGCTGACCTCGATAATCTTGAGGGTGCTGTTGTCTACGGCAGCAATCATGGCGCTAACCTGCTGCAAATTGCGCTGAAACGGGTGGATGATCAGCAGGTTTGCCTTGGCGGCAAACACATAGTCGCCGGTGCTGGCATTTTCGTGACCGGGGCAGCTTGAGCCCTGTATGAGCGTTAGTATCTGGCTTTTGCCCTGCGTAAGGTCTGCCACAATATCGCTAATAAGCGACGTGCCGGCGATTATGCGCAGCGGTTCTGCCGCAAGAGCGGTTGCTGGCAAAAAAATCAGGGATAACCCCAGTAAAAAATTGAATATACTGTTTTCTTTCATGGTTGCACTCAGTTTTTTACTGCGCAAAAGTGATAGTGGTCTGGCCCTTCATGGGCCTCAACGGGGGTAAAGCCAGCAGCGGAAAAAATAATGCCCATGCCCTTGGGGCAGGGCAGGTGGTCGCCCTTAACCGCGTGGTGGCTGTCGTGCAAAAGGTTGAGTTTTTCTCGTCCGTCTATGTGCAGCACGTAAGCCCGACCTTGTGGACGCAAAACCCTGAAGAACTCTTTTGCAGCCAAGCTTTTGTCGGCAATGTGTGGAAAAGCCGAAAAACATATCACCATGTCAACGCTTGCATCGGGCAAGGGTATGGCCTCTGCGCATGCCTGTAAGGTGTGCACATGGGGAAATCGGGATGAGAGGTTTTGCAGCATTGCGCTGCTTGGATCCAGAGCCATAAATTTAGTGTCTGCCGGGGCATATTTGCGCAAAAAGGGTTGTAACACCCCCTCGCCGCAGCCTACGTCCAAAATGTCTGCGGCTTTGGCCAAGGGCAGGCTTTTTATCAGTTCATCCACTTGCTCAAGTTTTTCGGGCGGGTAGTTGCGAGCCTCCCAGCCATCGGCAAGTGTATCAAAAAAATCATTCACACTGGTATTGCGAGCAGCGTTATTGTTCATGCTTGCCTCTGTTAAATGCGCCGCCCAGTTGATACCGGGCGGCGCAATCAGGTTAAAACTTGAGGTCAAAACCAACCATAAAGGTGGTTCCTGGCATGTTGTAAAGGCCACGGTTGTTGCCGGAAACTTCCATGCTGTACGCATAGGGCGTATTGAAAATATTGTTTACGGCCAGATATACCTTGCCTTCCTCAAGATGCATGTCGTCATAGCTGAAGGTGTAGTCGATCCTTGCGTTAAAAACATTTATATCAGGCAGGCGGTTTATTTCATTCAGCGTAGTTACGTTGCTGGAAGGTGCTGCGGGCGATGCGCCACGCATCCAGGTAGCAGCGTAAACATCCTTCAGGTATTGGTAATCGCCGCTCAGTTGGAAGTTGTCATAGAACTTCCATTTGAAGCCGGTTTGCAGGGCAAAGGCAGGCGTATAGGGCATGGTGTTTGTGGTTATGCCGTTGTCGCCCTTTGCCCAGGTCTTCATCCATGTGGCGCCCGCAAAAAGCTCAAGGTTGTCTGTGGGGGTGAGGCTGCCAGAAAGTTCAAGGCCGTCTATCTTATATTCTGCCGTGGATGAGGTGAAAAAATCGGCAGTGGGGGCCCGCCCGGCAGTGGCCATATAAGCACGCAGGCGGTCGCGTCCATCATCGTGAAAGGCCGTAGCGCTCACCGTAAACAGGCCCGGCTGGTTGTGGCTGAGCGAAACCTCATAGTGGTCAACCACTTCTGGTCTAATATCCTTGGTATTCAGGCCGGAAGGCAGGGATGTTTTATTGGCAAGCAGACCTTGAAGCACCACAGGGCTTGGATAATTGACGCCCCTTGAATAGTTGAAGGCAAGATTGGAATTATTATACCCAAGCACAAGGCCAGCTTGCGGGGCGGCCTTGTCTTCAAAAAGATTGCTTGTGTACAGACGCAAACCCGCTGACGGAGTTATGTGAAAGCTATCCTTACTGCCAAACATCTGGCTGATTGCAGCATAAGGCGACAGCATGCGGTGCTGCGGAAATTCCCACGATGTTGTGGCATTGGTGGCATAGAATCTCTGGTCGTTGCGTAGGTCAGTTATGTCAAAATCAACACCGTTGATGATTTCGCTGCCTTCCCATACAGAGTATGTTTCGCGTGCACGCAGGCCGTAAAGATTGTTTGTCTGCACCGATGTGGATTTGTCGTAACTGTCGCCCCGCAGATAGAACAGAGTATCGTTGTAGTAGCCTTTAAGATAACCGCTGGCGTTCTTGTATTTGTTTATAAGGCTCAGCGTGGCAAGGCTTGTTTGTGTATCAAAACGATCCCTTTCGCGGGTGTTGGTTATGGGGTTGCTGGGGGCCTGGGTTTGAGCATCAACCCTGTTGGCCATCATGCGCAGAGTCCAGTTGTCTGAAAGCGCTATGCCCATGTTGCCGTAGTAGCTGGTTTGATAGGCTGCTGTGTGTTCTTTATGCCCAAGCGTGCTGATGAAGCTTTGCGCAGCGTAGATATCAAAACAGTCTTTTTTTGCACCCATACCCACGTTTTCGGCCACCGTGCCGTAGCTGCCGCCTTCTGCACCTATGCGAAACTCGTATCCTTCCTTGGTCATGTATTTAGGAATAAAATTGAGCATGGCATAACCGCTGCCAAAACGTGATGGCTGGGGGTATTTGTATATTTCCATGCCGCCCAGAGCGTAAACGGGAATGCCATCGGCCAACGCCTGCCCATACAGCACGCCGCTGCGCGGAACATCATCAAAGTAGATATTGATGTCGGGGCTGGGGTGGCTTGCGCCACGACCTCGAACATAAAGACTTGCGCTTGTTTGCCCGCCAATGATGTTCTTTTTCTGGTACATGACACCCGGCACATTGCGTAGGGCATCGTAAAAATCAAGCGAGTTCTGTAGGCGTATCTGTTCTTCGGTAACTACATTGTACTGCGTGCCAAAGCGTGTTTGCACGGGCATCGTTGGGGGCTGGTCGGCCACGCCAAAAGCGGTAACGGCTGGCAAATCGTATGCTGACAGGCTGCCCTGAGTGAGATCAGGCTTTGAGCCCGATGCTTCTGTACCCCCTGTCCCCGAAGGGGAATCAGCCGTCCAGCCCGGCTGTGCACATAAACAGTGGCCTGCAAGAACAGCAGCCGCCACAAATGCTGAAACCTTTTTCATTACACCTCTTCCTCCTTTTATACATGTTGCGCATAAAGCGCGTGGTTCCATGTTTCTGCCCTGTTTTGGGGGATAAACAGGGGCCTGTGTGCAAAGGTTTTATAATAACTATGTTACCTATTTAAATAATGTGTTACCTGCTGGGCGCAGAAAAACCAAAAATTTGGAAACAGCTTGGCCTGCTCTGTCAGTTGTGAGGCTGTAGGTGTGATCGTGTTACTTTTTTAAAAAAGTTAATATTTGTTACAGGTAGGGCTCAAAAGCGTCAAGCAAAGATTAGAAATGCTTTGCGTGTGGGGGGTACGCAGGCACGTTTGAAACGAATGCCTGGATTTTGGGTGTGACATAAGACCTACAGCGGAGCGCGCCAAGGGCAGTCAACAATTTTAAAATTTTTGTTGATGATGCAGTAAAAAAGTTAAGACATGTATTTATAAATGATTTGTTTTGCAATTGTGAATAAGTATATTAATTCTTCATTCAAAATTTCTTGTAAATTAAACAAAAATTTCATAAATACATATTTTATTGAATTATATTGCAGCTGTGCAAGTTAATTTGTTATGAGTTGTGTATCAAATATTTGATGAATTGTTTTTTTATATGCTAAAATTACACGGACGTTTCAATATGTTTGCAGGTATAAGAGTATTCGTATCGGGTGGTTATCCACTTGCCGAATAAATCTTCCAAAGACATTTTTTGTCAGGTAAGCTATGAAGCTAAGGAACTGGCAGGCAAGGGCTTATGCCTTTTGCCATAAGCGGTTGTGAGCTGTGCTTGCGCTGCAAACCAGCACCAAAAGCATCGGCACTTTGTGCGCCTATGCCCATGTTTTTTAACGAACAACCACCATTAAGAGAGGGCAACATGGGCATGTTACGTTTATTGCGCGGCAGTGCGCGTCATTCATCTACTGCTGTGCTGCGGTTTGGCGCTGCGGCCTTGCTTGGCGTGTGCTGCCTCGCGCAGAACCCCAGCGTATCTGTTGCGGCACCGCGCACGGTGGGTGATTTTAGTGTTGAATTGCCCGCTGGCTGGAAAGCTGTGGAAGAGGGCAACAGTTTGGTGATCAATTCGCCCAAGGAAGACTGCTATATTACAGTGCTGGAGCTGGACTGCTTTAACGGTGATTTGGAGTTGATGGCCAGGGCTTCTGCCAACACAACTAACGGCAGCGACCTGCGCACCTTGGGTGAAGGCAAGGGCGTTGTGTATGCTGACCGCGTGGGCCGTTACTGGGTTGGTCTGCTGAACGACAAGTATATGGAAGTGACTGTTGGTCACAAGTGCAAGGGGACGGGGCCTATCATGAAAAGCCTCAAGCCTTCGGCCAAGGCAAAGGACGCTGCTCCCCTGGATAAGCTGCTGGCGGTTTTGAACAGCCCGGAAAATGCCAAATGGCTTGCGACCGGCGACCGCCCCGACGATGCCAAGATTGTGGAACCGCCAGACCCCACCGGCGATATGCCCAACTTTGCCGCGCTGGGCGATGGTGCTGCTGCTGCGTCCAACGAAAAACCCATTCCCGCTGGCTGGCGCACAACGCAGCATGGCCAGTGGACAGTCTATGATAAACCCGACGAAAAGGTTTGGCTTGCCGTGGGCCAGTACCCCCTCACAAAAGATCCCGAAGGCAAGTGGGGCGCATCGCTTATCGAGCTTGCACGCAAGGTTGGCGGCATCAATATTGTCACCGGCGAGGGCACGGTTGATTTTGCAACGCGCGAAGGTGCCATGGGCACGGTGCAGAACACAGAGGACAACACTGTTGTAGAACTGCATTATCCCGATGACGATGGCAGCCTTGCCGATCTGCGCGAAGCGTTGCAGTGATACACGCTGTTGCTGTATAATCATTGCACCTAGTATATAGTGTAGATTACAAGGAGCCATAAATGCAGATGCATAAATTGTGTGCGGTGTGTTTTGCTGCACTGTTGGCCTTGGCCCCATCTGCGGGGCACGCGGCAGGCATTGTTTTGAAAAACAGCATGAATACCGATATAAAATCAGTATTTTGTGTAGGCAATAATGGCGAAAAGTTGTCTGTGGTCGAGGGGCTGCCCAAACGCGGAACCAAAACCGTTGCTGCGGCCAAATTT
>SAAX01000042.1 GCA_009929215.1 Deltaproteobacteria bacterium
AAACAGGAAATGTTGGGTGCCGGTTTTGATCTCTGGCGGCTTTAATTTGGGAGAGCACATGCCCTGTCATCTGGTAACAGGCGGTTCGGGTTTTATTGGCTCCTGCTATGTGCTTGAGGCCAGGCGGCGGGGCGTGCGCGTGGTCAATCTTGACAAGTTGACATACGCGGGCAACCCCGCAAACCTGGCTGCCCTGCACGGTGATCCCGACTATGTTTTTGTGCGCGGCGATATTGGTAATGCCGAGCTGTTGGGCTGGCTGCTACAAAACTATCAGCCCGATGCCATTGTCAATTTTGCCGCAGAAAGCCACGTTGATCGCTCCATTGTAGACCCGGAAGCCTTTGTGCGCACCAATGTGCTTGGCACGGCCACTCTTTTGCGCGTTGTGGGCCAGTGGTGGGCTTCTTTACCCGCAGAACCGGCGCAGGCCTTCCGCTTCCTGCACGTTTCTACCGATGAGGTCTACGGTTCCTTGCAGCCTGGAGACCCGGCCTTTACAGAGGCAACCCCCTACAGTCCCAACAGTCCGTATTCTGCCTCAAAGGCCGCCAGCGACCATCTGGTGCGCGCTTTTCACGAAACATACGGCCTGCCGGTACTGCTGACCAACTGCTCCAACAATTACGGCCCGCGTCAGTTCCCTGAAAAGCTCATTCCCTTGATGATCTGCAATGCCCTGGATCGCAAGCCCCTGCCCGTGTACGGCACGGGGGCCAACATACGCGACTGGCTGCATGTGCAAGACCACTGCGCGGCCATTGCCCGTGTGCTTGAGGCGGGCAATGTGGGGCGTTGTTATAACATTGGCGGGCATGCGGAAAAAACCAACCTTGAGGTTGTGCAGGCTGTTTGCACTATTCTCGACAGGCTGGCCCCATCGGCAGACGGCCCTTACGCCGAACTTGTTTCCTTTGTGACAGACAGACCGGGGCACGATTTTCGCTACGCCATAGACAGCAGCCGCATCGAGGCCGAGCTTGGCTGGCGGCCCGTGCATAATTTTGAGTCTGGCTTGCAGGAAACTGTGCGCTGGTATCTTGAAAATACTGCCTGGACAGAAAATGTGCGCAGCGGCGCCTACAGGGAATGGATTGCGGTCAACTACGCACAGCGCGGCCCCGGTGGGGTCAACTGAGAAAGGGGGCGGCATGAGCGGCTGGAAAGGTATCATTTTGGCAGGTGGATCGGGCTCGCGTCTGTATCCCCTGACCCTGAGCGTGAGCAAACAGCTCATGCCCATCTACGACAAGCCCATGATCTACTACCCGCTGTCCATTCTCATGATGGCGGGCATCCGCGATATCTGTTTTATTTCCACGCCAGAGCATCTGCCGCTTTACAAGGCCCTGCTGCACGATGGCTCGCAGCTTGGCTGCCAGTTCAGCTATGTGGAGCAGCCCAGGCCCGAAGGGCTGGCACAGGCCTTTTTGCTGGCAGAGCACCATATTGCCGGGTACAATACCTGCCTGGTGCTGGGCGACAACATATTTTTTGGTAACGGGTTGCCCGACCTTACGCGTGAGGCCATGGCCCGAAAGAGCGGGGCCACCATTTTTGGCTATCATGTGCGCGACCCAGAACGCTACGGGGTTGTGGAATTTGACGATGCACGGCGCGTGATGAGCATTGAAGAAAAACCCGTTCACCCCAAATCCAACTTTGCGGTAACCGGCCTGTACTTTTATGACAGTCAGGTGCTGGACATTGCCCGCGCCGTGCGCCCCTCGGCACGGGGTGAGCTGGAAATTACCGATGTCAACAATGCCTATCTCAAGCAGGGCAACCTGCATGTGGAGCTTATGGGGCGCGGCATTGCCTGGCTTGATACTGGCACGCACGACTCGCTCATGGATGCGGGGGCCTTTGTGCAGGCGGTGGAAAAACGTCAGGGGCTCAAGGTGGCCTGCCTGGAGGAAATCGCATGGCGCAATGGCTATATTTCGTCTGATGATGTGCGCGCTCTGGCAAAACCCATGGCCAAGACAGGCTATGGACAGTACCTTATTGAACTTGTGGATGCGGGGCTGGGACAGTGGAAGTAGTGCAAACACCTATTGAAGGCGTGCTGCTCATCAAACCCAAGGTTTGGGGGGATGCGCGTGGGTATTTTGTTGAAACCTGGCAGCAGCAGCGGTATGACGCCGCAGGCATAAACTTGCCCTTTGTGCAGGACAACCATTCCATGTCCACACGGGGCATTCTGCGTGGTTTGCATTACCAAAAAACGCGCCCGCAGGGCAAACTGGTCTATGTTTCGCTGGGCAGTGTTTTTGATGTGGCCGTAGACATTCGCCACGGTTCCCCCACATTTGGAAAGTGGTTCGGGGTTGAGCTTTCGCAGCAAAACCAGTGGCAGATGTGGGTTGCACCCGGGCTGGCGCACGGCTTTGTGGTTACGAGCGATATTGCCCATTTTCACTACAAATGCACAGACTACTATTGCCCGGAAGACGAGGCGTCCATTCGCTGGAATGATCCCGTCGTTGGCATTGACTGGCCCCTTGCCGAGCCGCAGCTTTCTGCCAAGGATAGCATCGCGCCTTCGTGGGCCGAGGCCATGGGTCTCAACAAGCCTGAATAAAATATTTGCTGGCGGGCCAATCTGTGCCCGCCAGCTATCACTTCGCACGGTTCATTTCTGCCACAGCATCAGCCTTGTTTCGTTTCTCTCAGCCGAGCATTTCAAAATATGGATCTTCCTGACTCAGGTAGTTGTTTATATAGTCGGCAACGCCCTGTTCCAAGCTGGCAAAGGCCAGGGGACAGTGCATTTCCTGCATCCAGCCCATGTCGGCCTGCGTGAAATTCTGATATTTTCCCCTAAGTTTATCCGGCATGTCCACATAATCGATCTGCGGCGTCTTGCCCACGGCGGCAAAAAGCGCGTGTGCAAGATTGTTCCAGCTCTGCGCCTTGCCGGTGCCCACGTTGAGAATGCCATTGACGTGGGGGCTTTCAAGTATCCAGAACATAAGTTCCACGCAGTCTTTTACATAGACAAAATCACGCAGTTGTCCGCCATCGGCATAATCTGTGCTGCTGGATTTGAAGAGCCGCAGCCTTCCGGTGCCCATAATTTCTTCGTAGGCCTTGCAGGCTACGCTGCGCATGTCGCCCTTGTGGTACTCGTTGGGGCCATAAACATTAAAGAATTTGAGGCTGGCCACGCGGTTTTGCAGCTTGTTGTCCAAAAGCCAGAGGTCAAACAGGTGCTTGGAATAACCGTACATGTTCAGCGGTTTGAGACGGCGTGTATTTGCCGGGCTGTCTGAAAAACCCTGTGCGCCATTGCCGTAGGTTGCGGCAGAACTGGCATTGATAAACCGGGCGTCGTGCTCAAGGGCAAATCGGCACAGCTCAATGGTAAATGCCGTGTTGTTTGCCATCAAGAAATCTGCGTCTGTCTGCGTGGTTGCAGAGCAAGCCCCAAAATGCAGCACCGCCTCAACGGGTCCGCTCAGGGTGTTTGTGCGTACCATCTTCAAAAACTGGTCGCGGTGCACATAGCTGGCATAGCGGCGGTTGACGAGGTTTTTCCATTTTTCTGAAGAACCAAGGTTATCAACAACCATGATGTCGGTAATGCCTGCGCAATTGAGCCGCCAGAGCATGGCGCTGCCAATAAAGCCCGCGCCTCCAGTAACAATGTACATAAAAAACCTCGCCATACAGCGTATGCGCCCGTGCGGGCATTGGCAAAATCGGTTAGTATCCGTAGCCTTTAACCAGCATATCTCCACAGGCCACCCGCGTCAAAGTGCATGCCGCGCCAAGGCCGGGGCCGTCCAACTTTGGCGCGGCAACTCCGTTAGCCAAAAATATCTACAATTTATGCGAAGATGCATGATTGCAATGATGGCTCTACTGCTATAATAATTTGACTATCATTACTATAAAAGACCGCACGAGGGTTCCATGCTCAGATTTATTCGCGTCATGTCCTTCTGTCTGCTTGGAGTAACCCTCGCTTTCGTGCATCAGGGCATCTGCGCCCCTAGTTCCGCTTCTCCTGCCGATACGTCACGCCCCATTACCATTGTCTGTATGAATGAAAACGAGCCGCTTTCGTTCACCTCAAAGGCGGGTGAACCTGTGGGGTTGATGGTAGACCTGTGGCGGCTGTGGGGCGAAAAAGTGGGACGCCCAGTAAAGATAGTTATGGCCGACTGGCAGGAATCGCTGGATATGCTGCGCGCAGGTCGGGCCGATATCCACTTTAGCATGTACATTACGCCAGACAGGGCTCGGTGGGCAAAGTTTGGGCCAGCTGTAACCCCGGGTATTGGCGGCGTTTTGCTGGCTGTTGATGCGGGTAAAAATATCTCTGACGCCAGCCAGTTGGGCGATTCTGTTATTGCCGTGCTTGAAGGTTCGTTGCAGGAGGATTACCTGCGCGAGTACTTTCCCAATGTTCGCCTGCTGGTTGTAAAAACTGGCAATGAAATGTTTTTGTCCGTTGTGCGGGGTGAGGCGGTGGGAATTGCCAGCAATTTTCCCTCAGCCTATGGCGTGATAGACAAGATGGGCCTCAACGGTTTTTTTATGCCGCAGGTCATCCCCCTTTTTACGCGTAACCTGCATCCCGCAGTATTGCGCAACCGCAACGATCTGGCCCTGTTGCTGGATGAGGGCCTTGACCGCATCACCCGGGCTGAAATGGTGGCCCTTGAAGAACGCTGGATTAGAAATCCCGCGCACAGGGTATGGGGCAATGTACCCCGCCCCCTGATGCTTACCCCGGCGGAACGCAGTTGGCTTGCAAGCCACCCCACGATACGGGTGGCTGTTGAAGATCATTGGAAACCAATTGAATTCGTTGATAATGAGGGTGCGTTTAATGGCTTGGGCCTCAACATAATGCAGCTGGCTGGGCGGTATCTGAATATTTCCATGCAGCCGGTAGCTGCCTCAGTGCTCAAAGACACCACAACGTCACATGGGGCCGATGTGGAGCCGTTTCTGGAAGGCACGCCCCCAGCCAACGGCCCGTGGCTGTTTACCGAGCCATTCATGCAACTGCCCATGGCGGTGGTAACGCTTGATACAGAGCGTCTGGTGACCTCCTCTGGCGATCTTGTGGGCAAAAGTGTAGCCGTGCACGACCATGCGGGCCTTGCAGACTACCTGCGCGCGCAGCTGCCGCAGTCAAAGATTGTAAATGTTTCCAGTCAGGATGCTGGCCTTGCCGCCGTGCAGAAAGGTCAGGTTGATGCCCTGGTGGGGCTGGCTCTTTCAGTGGAATATTCGGTGGTCAACAAAAACCTGCGCGACCTGCGGGTGGGGTTACTGCCGCAGTTGCAGTACCCCGTGCGCATTGCCGTGCGATCTGACTGGCCTATTTTTGTAGACATACTGAACAAGGCTCTCGACAATATCCCCCAGGATCAGATTGCCGCCATTGTTAACCGCTGGGCCAACCTGCGCATCGAGCGCGCCACAGACTGGACGTTTGTTGCCCGCATCGGGGTTGTGCTCGCGTTTTTTCTGGGCAGCCTGCTTGCCGTTATTTTGGTATGGAACCGCAAGCTGGCGCACGAATCGGCCGAGCGGCAAAAAGCCCTTGAAGAAGCAAAGGCCAACGCAGACGCCCTGTGGCAGCGCAAGCAACAGCTGCGCAGCATTGTGGATAACCTGCCAAGCCTTGTAATGCTTAAGGATTCAGAAGCCCGTTACATAATGGTCAACAAGTGTTTTGAAGCATTTACGGGCTGCCTTGAAGACGAGATTGTTGGCAAGCGCATAACCGACCTTTTGCCGCCAGAGATTGCAGAATCGGGCATACAGCAGGATAAGCTGGTGCTCAAAACAGCCCAGGTGCAAAGAACCCAAGAAATTCGCTACGACACGGCGGGCGAAAAGCATACTCTGGAAGTGGTGCGTGTGCCGCTGTTTGAACCAGATGGCTCGGTGTGCGGTTTTGTGTACATGGGAACAGACATTACCGAACGCCTTGCGGCAGAGCAGGCCCTGCGGCGTGCCCAAATGGAAATGTACCAGATATTCAATGCAGCGGGCAGCGCCATGCGTGTTATTGACTGCAACCTTGTGGTAAAAGAAGTCAACAAGACGTTTGAAAGCTGTTTTGGCTATTCGCGCGAAGAAATGATCGGCCACTGGTGCGGCGAGCACGCACGCAGCGATATGTGTGATACAGAGTGCGTGGGCAAGCGCATTTTTGATGGTGCTGCACGGGCAACCAACAGACAAAAGCGCCTAAGAAAGGACGGCAGCGTGGTATATTGCGACATGGTGGCCACGCCCTTCCTTTCACCAGACGGTGAGCTGCTGGGCATCATTGAAGACTGCCGCGATATCACCGACCTGGTTGAAAGCCAGCAGACCGCAGAGATGGCCAGCAAGGCCAAGAGCGAATTTTTGGCCAACATGAGCCACGAAATCCGTACTCCCATGAACGCAGTGGTGGGCCTTACTCACCTGACCCTGCGTACACAGCTGAGCGCCACGCAACGCAATTATCTGAAAAATATCGACAGCTCGGCCAAATCACTGCTGCGCATTATCGATGATATTCTGGACTTCTCAAAGATCGAAGCCGGCCGCATGGACATGGAGCGCATGGACTTCAATCTTGAGGAAGTGCTTCTGGGCCTGTCGAGCCTCGACACCTCCAAGCCCGGCGGCAGAAATATTGAACTTTTGTTGCGCATAGACAGAGAGGTCCCCCTGTACTTTATTGGCGACCCCTTGCGCCTGGGGCAGGTTTTGACCAATCTGGTGGGCAATGCCATCAAGTTTACGCCCATGGGCGAGGTTGTGGTGCGTGTGGCCCTGCAAGAGCAAAAGGATCAAAAAGCCTGCCTGCGGTTCACTGTTGCCGATACGGGTATCGGCATGGGGCAGGAACAGTTGGACAAACTGTTCCTGGAATTCACTCAGGGCGATTCGTCAACCACCCGCCGTTTTGGCGGAACCGGGCTTGGGCTCTCCATCAGCAAACGCATTGTTGAGCTCATGGATGGGGAAATCAGCGCAGAAAGTGAAGTGGGCAAGGGCAGCACGTTTACGTTTACAGTCAATCTGGACATGCAGGAAAATCAGACGCGCAAGGCTCCCCTGTCAATCAAAGACCTACACGAGCGCCGTGTGCTCGTGGTGGACGATTCCTTCTCAAGCCGCGAGATTTTGCGTCAGGAGCTGGAGGACATGGATATGCGTGCCGGAACAGCAGACTGTGGCGATGCAGCCCTGGAAGAACTGGTGCGGGCCGCCGAGAGCGGCGACCCCTATGATCTGGTTTTGATGGACTGGAAAATGCCGGGCAACAACGGCATTCAGGTGGTGCGCCTTCTGCGGGGATGCCGCGAGCTGCCGTATATTCCCACTGTGATCATGGTAACGGCCTATGGCCGCGAAGAAATCATGGAAGAAGCCCAGGCCGAAGGCATCAGTCATTTTCTTATCAAGCCAGTGAGCCCCTCCTTGCTGCAAAATGCCATTCTGGATGTGTTTGGGCAACGGGCGGAGGAGGAAGATTCATCGGGGCTGCCTCCGGAACTTCGCATTCCCTCGCGCTTCAAGGGCAGCAGGGTGCTGCTGGCCGAAGACAACGAGGTGAACCAGCTTGTGGCCAAGGAGCTGCTGGAGTCATCGGGCTTTGTTGTTGATATAGCTGATTCCGGTCAGGTGGCCCTGAGCATGGCCGAGCAGGAAGACTATGTGATGGTATTTATGGACATCCATATGCCAGAAATGGACGGTATTGAGGCGGCCATGCGTTTGCGTGCAGACAAGCGCTACGCCCTCACGCCCATCATTGCCCTTACCGCCGACAGCATGGTGGGGGATAAGGAAAAAAGCCTTGCCGCAGGCATGAACGATCACCTGCCAAAGCCCATTGATCCTTACCGTCTTGTTGATATTGCCACCCAATGGCTGTTGTGGCGCGAAAAGCAGATGGCGCTGCTCGACGCAGACATTCGAAGCATGCCGAACTAGGCAAAGCCTGAAGTAAAGCGGTTGGGGGGTGGCTGTTGCCGTTCCCCCAACCAGTGCGGCAAGACTCGTTTACGGCAGCAGAGGCAGCCGCAGCACAATCCATACGGCCACCGGGGCCAGAGCCGCTGTTATAATTCCCGCCAAAATCATGGCAAGCCCGCCCATCGCCCCCTGTTCCTCACCTTCCTGCAAGGCCACGGCAGTTCCCTGTGCGTGCGAAATAGTGCCCATGGTCAGGCCCCGGGCAAAGGGGTCCTTGATGCGTATCATGTTGAGCCCCCACAGGCCAAAAAGCGATCCCAGCGTGCCGGTGGCCACCACAAAGGCGGCCGTGAGCGAGGGAATGCCGCCGTACAGGGAGGCAACCTCCACGGCAAAGGGAATGGATACGCCCTTGGGCATGATGGAAATCACCACATCCTGCGGCAGACCGCCCCAGCGGGACAGCGCGCCCGCCGAAAGCATGGCCGCAAATGCTCCGGTGCACACACTGGCAAGTATGGGCAGGGCAGCACGCAGCAGCAGGTGGCGGTAGCGGTACAGCGGCAGTGCAAGGGCCACTGTGGCAGGGCCTATAAGCAGGGTCATGACCTGCCGTGCGGGCTCGTAGGTGACATAGGGAATATCACAGAGCAGCAGTACGGCAATAATAATGGCGGCACTGCCTGCCACAATATTGATCAGCGGATGTTTGTAGCGCAGGTACAGACTGCGCACCAGCGCATATGCCAGCACAGTGCCTGCCACGCAAAGAAGTGTACTTATGGTCTGCATGGCGCGTCCTCCTTGCCCGTGTCCTGCTTTTTATCTGTGCTGCGGCGCAGCCCCTCGGCCATAAAGCCCACAATCACCAGTGGTAGTGCTGTGCTGCCCACAATGGCCGCTGCCAGCACCCATCCATAGTCATAAAAAACGCTGCCCCATTGCATCAGGCCCACCGCAATGGGCACAAAAAAGAACACCAGATGGCGCAAAAAAAATTCGGCAGCCAGGCTGATGTGGCTCTCTTTCACAATGCCCGTGAGCAGCAAAAAGAACAGCACTATGATGCCCAGTACATTGCCGGGAATGGGAACGCCCGTCAGACGGGTAAGTTGATCGCATCCTAAAAATATGGCCGTCAAAACCGCTGTCTGCCAAAGCAGTTTCCAGGTGGTACGCATGGTATGTCCTGATGTTCGGGTTGTCTGCCGCCCCACACTGCCACTGGTAGAAATTTGTTGAGTGAGGGTTTTTCCTGTCAGTGGCAGTCGGGCTTGCGGCATACATTAGGAGATGCTAGATGTCATGACAAATGAATAAAAATGATAAAATTAGTCATAAATGGTGAACAAATGGAAATGTCAGACCTGCGTACCTTTTTGGCTGTGATGGATTCGGGCAGTATCAGCCAGGCCGCCAAGACCCTGCACCGCGTACCTTCGGGCATTACCGCACGCATCATGCAGATGGAGGAAGAGCTGGGCGTGCAGCTTTTTTTGCGTGAAAAAAAGCGTCTGCTGCCCACGGCCAGAGGCCAGACGCTCTATATCTATGCCCGCAAAATATGCGCCCTGATGGACGAAGCCGAGTTGTGCGTAAAGGGTATGGAGCCCGGCGGCAGGCTGCGCATAGGCGCGTTGGAAAGTGCCGCTGCGGCGCGCTTGCCCGAAGTACTGGCGCGTCTGCATGCGGAATATCCCAATATCGAGCTTGAGCTTGTGATTGGCACCAGCAGCTCACTGTATGTGGATGTGTTGGAAAATAGGCTGGACGCGGTATTCGTGGTCGATGCGCCGCACGATGATCGCCTTGACCGGGTGGAGGCCTTTGACGAGCAGCTGGTGCTCATAGCCACCAGCGGGCATGCGCCCATACACACGCCCGACGACATTGGTCGCAAGGCTGTGCTGGCCTTTCAGGGGGGCTGCGCCTACAGAAACAGGCTGGTGAACTGGTTCAGGGCTTACGGTTGGGAACCGCAGCATATTGTTGAGCTGGCTTCGTACCACGCCATTGTGGGCGGCGTTATTGCTGGCATGGGGGTGGGGGTAGTGCCCGCATCGGTGCTTGAGTTGTGCCGCACCAACGGTATGCTCTCGGTGCACGCCCTGGAGCACCCGCTGTGCAGCGCACTTACAGAGCTTGTGTGGCGCAAGGGCATGGCCTCGGCCAACGTGGCGGCAATATGCCGCTGCCTCAAAAGCTGCGCCCAAAAGCCCGCACTTGTGCCTGTGCCCTGAGTGGGCTACGGCAGCCGTATCAAGAATATACTGTTCTAGACAGTGCGCGTGCTGTCAAAAATAACAAAGGTATTCTTGCCGTTCTGCTTGGCGCGGTACAGGGCGGCATCTGCCTTGGCGTAAAGATCGCCAAACGTCTTGCCATGCCGGGGAAAGACAACCACGCCCATGCTTGCTGCCAGGTGGTGGCCATCACAGCCAAACGAGTCTCTGTTGATGGAGCGGCAGATGTCGTCGACCTTCTGGCGCAGGGCCGCATCATCCTGTTGCAGGGTCAGCACAACAAACTCGTCGCCACCAACACGGCCAACAATGTCATCTGCGGCAAAGCCCGCGCGGATGCTCTGCGCAAATTCCTGAATAATTCTGTCGCCAGCCACATGCCCCAGCGAATCATTGAGTTCCTTGAAGTTATCAATGTCGAGCATGATCATGGCAAGCAGCCCACGGTCGCATTCGTGCTCTGCAAGGCGTTTTTCGATCAGGTCGTGGGTGGTCATTTTGTTGTAGAGGCCGGTCAGGCCGTCTTTCTGCGCCATTTCCTGCAAGCTGAGTTCAATCTTTTTTTCTTTATCAATGTTCTGGCGGCAAATAACTATGTGGATAGAATCGTTTTCTGCCCAGCGCAGCACATAGCCGGTTTCACGATACCAGACATAGTTGTTTTTGTGCGTGGCGTACAAAAAGTCGCAGCTCAGTTTGTTGCGGTTTTCTTCCAGCGCCGTGCGCACGGCATCTGGGCTGAATGTAGCCATGAATTGTGCTGCGTGGTCTGGGTGGATGTATTTTGAAACAATGGTTTGCAGCATGGCACTGTACGATGTGCCGGGTTTGAGATTCAGTTGCTGCAAGAATTTTTTAGTTCCCTCACCACAAGCGATATTGTTCGTAATATCAAATTCAATAATACTGTCATATATCTGCGAAGTGGCATTTTGAAGTATGGTGTGGTACTTCAGTTCTTCTGAAATAGTGATGGATACAATCTTGTTTTTGTATCTGCGTATGATTGTTGTTACAATGAGTATCACAATAAGCGTAGTGACTAAAACAATGAGTGCGCCAGTGTAGTATTTTGTTCTGATCTGCTTGATGATTTCAGACGTGTTTTTGTCTGTGACCAGATACATGTTGGGCGCGGGCAGGTGGCGGATAACGGCATAGCCGTCTGCTCCATTGCTGGAATACCAGATATCCGAGCTGTCTGAATTGTTCTTTTTGAGCGAGTTTTTTACGGTTGCAAAGGTTTGCTGGGCAAATGCCTCTGACCTGGCCCCGTGACCGGCAGATGAAATCTGCACAGTGCCGTCTTCATCCATCAGGTAGGTCTGCACCGCAAACTGCTGCTCATACTTGGTAAGCATGGCCTGAACAGTATTTACCTTAAAGCCAACGCCAACAATGCCCACTGTTTCATTATTTCTGTTGCGTACGCTACAGTTAACAAAAACTGTTATGGTGTCGTGAGCTGCCTTATCGTTGTCAATATTAAGCGAAAATTCTCTGTGTGATGTTATAAACTCGCGTGCCCATTTATTCTCTGGCAATGAATGATCGATGATTCTGTCAACGCCCGCAAAGTTATAGTATCTGTCTGTCTGTGCAGAAACAAGAAAGACAGAGTCGTAGTTGTACTTTTTTTTGTAGGCAGACAGGTATTCTTTGATATTTTGCGTGTAAGCGGGGTTTTTGAGGTTCTCTTTTTCTTGCGAAAGAAAGTTGATCAAAAAACTGTCGTGCGCCATTGTTTGCGAAACGTGTATTGATTGGGCAAAGATAGCGTCAATCTGATACATCATGCCTTCTGAGGCAAGGCGGGTTACGCTTTCTGCCTCTTTTTTCAGCGTGTCCATGTTGGAGCGGTAGCTGATCACCGAGGTGACGGAAAAACCGATGACAATAATCAGGCAGATAAAGAAATTCGTCCTGAAAGCGTAGTTCTTGTGCATGGAATGTCCTGAAGCGTCAAGGCAGATAGTTTGCAGGCGAAGTAAAGACGGGGGTTGATGTGTCGAGACGAAATGCCGGAAATGTTGGCGCAAAATCTGCCCGGCACACTTTGGGTCTCCAAGTAGTATCCGTCCAAGGAATGGCGATTTTTATAGCGTATAAAAGTTGGGAAGCCAAGAAGTCTGCTTGGAAATATGCCGCTTAAAAACAACAAAAGCCGCCACGTCAAGCAGTGTGGCGGCTTTTGTATGGTGTGGGCAGAGCTGGCTATTGCAGCTATGAAAAAAACGTAACTCTGTAATGACTTATCCCATGCTTGTGGTTGATTTGAGGTAAAATTCGCCTTCCCGCGCCCAGTAGCGCAGCCCGGGGTGGTCGCGAAACTGTTCAAGCGCCACATTTTGCGACAGGTCGTCGGGCCCCCTGAAGCGAATTTTAACCTGGCGCATGTTGTTGCCTGAGGCAGATGACAGCACAGAGATAATGCTCATGCCGTGCGATTTGAGTGTGTCGAGCAGTTCACGCACGGTGCCAGGCAGGTAGGGCACCACAAAGCCCACTTCAACACCGCGTTGCTCTGCCCCGCTTATGTCGAGCAGGGCTTTGAATACATCCCAGCCCGTGATAATGCCAACCAGCTTTTCTTCATCATTTACCACGGGCAGGCAGGCTACGTGCCTGTCGATCATTTTTTTTGCGGCCTGTTCGATGGTGCTCTTATAAGTGATGGTCACAGGGTCTACCACCATGACATCCCTGACCTTGGTTTCGCTCATGATTTCCAGAAGCTCAATTATTTCAAGTCCGGTAGATTTGCTGGGAGCAAAGCTGCGCACGTCAGATGAAGAAATGAGCCCAACGACAACAGTGTTGGCGTCAACCACCGGAAGGCGGTTTATCTTGTGTTCCTTGAACAGCTTACGGCACTGGAGCAAGGTTGCTGTTGGCGGTACGGAAATTACCTTGGATTGCATCCAGTCGAGTATAAGCATGGCATCCTCCCTGGGGGTAGTGCGAGGGTTGCCCCTCCCGTCTGGTGGAATTGGAACGGGCAGCATGGGCTAACCCGTTCCAAGAGCGAAGCGTTGTTACTTGGAACAGCCGCAGCCGCAACCCTGTATTTTTTTTCTGATGAATTCAGGCAAAATGCCCCGCACAGATTCCATGGTTACCATGCGGCGCATGATGCCCAGCTGATCCTGGAGGGGCAGCTGCTTGGGGCACACGTTGTCGCATGCCAGTAAGCCCATGCAGCCAAACACGCCGTTGTCATCGCCGATAAGTTCGTAATAATCGGCGGGCGTGCGGTTGTCACGCGGGTCGATATAGAAGCGCGCCATGCGGTTGATGGCGGTTGCGCCAATAAAGTCTTCGCGCATGCGGGCCGTGCCACAGGCAGCGACGCAGCAGCCGCATTCAATGCAGCGGTCGAGCTCGAATATCTGGGTGGCCGTATCGTTGCTCATGCGGTCTTCCTGCGCGGTGGGGTCGAATTCCTTGGTGGTGTGAATCCACGATTCGATCTTGGTTCCCACATTGCGAAACCACGTACCCGTATCTACCGAAAGGTCGCCCAAAAGCTTGAACACCGGCAGCGGATGCAGGGTGATGTGGCTCGGCAGGTCGCTTGTCTGCGTATGGCACGCAAGGCCGGGCCGCCCGTTGATAACCATGCCGCACGAACCGCAAATGCCGGCGCGGCAGCAAAAATCAAACTGCAACGATGCGTCCTGCTTTTCGCGGATCAAGTTGAGGGCGATAAACAGCGTCATGCTGATGTGTTCTTCAAGCTGGAATGTCTGCATATGGGGCTGCGAGAGCGGATCCAGCGGATTATAGCGGAATATCTCGAATGTCAGATTACGTCCCATGTGGCTCTCCTTACCCCTGTTGCGCGTACGGCACTATTTTTTCAGAGCTGATATCGGCGGTAATGATCTTGCCGCCGCCATATCCACGGTCGCCGGGGGGCAGAATGTAGAAGGGCGTTGCCGGTTCGTACTTGAGGGTGGGCAGGGTGTCGCCCTCCTTCCAGTAGGCCAGGGTGCGGTTGAGCCATTCCTTGTCGTTGCGTTCGGGGTAGTCTTCGCGGGCATGCGCGCCACGGCTTTCTGTGCGCATAAGCGCGCCGTAGGCCGTGCACAGGGCCAGCTTGAGCATGCCGGGCACGCGCAGGGCCATGGAAAGCTCGGCGTTGGGGCCAGGTATGTTGCCGCTGGCAAGGCGCATGTTCTTGGTGCGCTCCAGCAGTTCCTGAAGCTTGGCAACTCCCGCTTCCAGATCTTTGCCGTTACGGAAGATACCCACGTGCTCCATCATGATGTCCTGCATGGCGTTACGCAGGGTGTAGCAGTCGTCGCCCGTGCCGCGCATCAGTGCGGCAATGCGGTCTTTGACCTTGAGGGCGGCTTCTTTCATGGCCTGGGTGGAGAACACGGTTTCGTAGCCTTGCAAAAATTCCACAAGCTTGGCACCCACGATGCGGCCGGAAACAATGGTTTCGGCCAGCGAGTTGCCGCCCAGGCGGTTGAATCCGTGCATGTCCCAGCAGGCCGCCTCGCCAGCAGAGAACAGGCCCTGAAGCCCGTAGGCGTGGCCGTCCTTGTTGATGCGCACGCCGCCCATGCTGTAGTGGTGCGTGGGCCGCACGGGAATAAGCTGGTGGATGGGGTTAACACCCAAAAAGTGCGTGGAAATATCGTAAACTTCACGCAGATTTGTGGTGATGTGTTTTTCGCCCAGATGGCGGATGTCGAGCCACAGGTGCTCGCCGTAGGGGCTCTTCACGCCAAGGCCCTTGCGCATGTGTTCTGTCATGCGGCGCGAAACAACATCGCGCGAGGCAAGCTCGGCCTTTTCGGGCTCATAATCGGGCATAAAGCGGTATTCGTTCACGTCCAGCAAGGTTCCGCCGTCACCACGGCAGCCTTCTGTAACCAGAATATCGGTGGGTACTGTGCCCGTGGGGTGAAACTGCACGGCCTCCATGTTGCCAAGAGGTACAATGCCCGTTTCAAGCGCGGTGATCTGGCCGCCACCGTCGCAGATGATGGCATTGGTGGTGGCGCGGTAAATGCGACCATAGCCGCCAGTGGCAATCAGCGTGGCCTTGGCAAAATAGCCCACCAACTCGCCGGTACGCAGGTCACGCGCAACGCAGCCCATGCAGCGTTGCCCATCATGAATGAGGGCCTCGGCCTGCATGCGGTCGTGCATGTCAACGCCCAGTTGAAGCAGGCGGTTGTCGAGAGTGAACAATACGGCATGACCCGTGCCGTCCGAGGTGTAACAGGTGCGCCACTTGGCCGTGCCGCCAAAGGCGCGGGAGTGGATCAGCCCCTCGTTTTCTGTTTTTTCTGTAGCCTGAAAAGGCTTGCCGCCCTTGTAATAGGTGTGCTCGCCGGGCACAACGCGGCTCCACGGCACGCCCATCCAGGCCATTTCTCGCATGGCAATGGGGCCTGTTTCGGCAAAGAGGCGGGCCACTTCCTGGTCGCAGCCCCAGTCCGAACCTTTGACGGTATCGTTAAAATGCACTTCGGGGCAGTCGCCCTCGCCCATAATGGAGTTGCCAAGGGCCGCCTGCATGCCGCCCATGGCGGCAGACGAATGCGAACGCTTGGGCGGAACAAGCGAAAGACAGATAACCCTGAACCCGGCCTGAGCCGCTTCCACTGCCACGCGTTCCCCGGCCAGGCCGGCGCCTATGCAAAGAACATCACTTTCAAAAACTCGCATACGCACCCCCTATCCCAGAAACCACACGCGGGTCAGAGCCGCCGCGCCGAGCAGAAGATAACAGCCCATGACAATCCAGGTCCACTTGCGCCACGCGGGGCGGGTGGCCTTGACGCAAAAGCCGAATTTGACGGCCAGGCGGTACACGCCAATGCCCGTATGCAGAATGACGCAAGGCAAAAAGAATACATAGAAGGCCAGCCAGCCAGCGTGCAGCCGTTTGGCACTGCCAGCCACATTGATGGGCAGGTCGGTCATGACGCCGTACACATGGTAGAATGCGCCAGCAAGAATGATAATGGCCGTAAACACCTGCACCAGCCACAGCCATGTATCCAGCTCTTTGAGCCCCTTGCTGTGCTCTACAAAAATGCAAAGCTCATTGGCGCGGAAGGGCATTTTGCGGGCAGCAATGTAAAAATGGAATAGAATCAGCAGCATGATGACAGGGGCCACCACCTGCGCCAGCATGGTCACTTCAAGTAGCCAGGCTATGCCGTTGGTCAGCGAGGGGCTAAGAACAACCGTACCTTCCAGCACAAGATGCACGCACACAAATAGCGCCAACACAGCGCCAGAAGCCGCTTGCCAGAAATCAAGGCGGGTTCGGTCATCTACAGGAGATCTGCTTAAGGCCATACCAACTCCTTCATAAAATGTCAGGCATTATAACACGGCGCGACAATTCCGCGCCCGTTTCAGCACTCGGCATACAAGCAGGCCATATGGAAGGTCAGGAACGTCTGTAGGGCGCCTGCCCGGTTTCGTAGTAGTTGTCGCCGGTGCTGTCGATGACCACAATGGCGGGAAAGTCTTCCACTTCCATGGCGGCCACTGCTTCCGGCCCCAGATCTTCGTAGGCCAGCACCGTGTATTTTTTTATGCTGCGGGCAATGAGCGCCCCAGCGCCACCCACGGCTGCAAGGTAGGGCACGCCATGTTTTTTCATGGCTTCAACCACCTCGGGCTTGCGATAGCCCTTGCCGATCATGCCTTTGAGGCCCTGATCGAGCAGTCGCGGGGTGTAGGCATCCATGCGGCCCGATGTGGTGGGCCCGGCTGCGCCAATGACCTCGCCGGGTTTGGCTGGGCTGGGGCCAACGTAGTACACTACAGCGCCGTTCAGATCCACGGGCAGGGGCTCGCCCTTGTCCAGGGTTTCCACCAGGCGCTTGTGGGCCGCATCACGCGCGGCCAGAATGGTGCCCGAAATAAGCACCCGGTCGCCAGCACGCAGCGAGCGCGCGGTGGCTTCATCAAATGGAGCGCGGATTTTTTTCATCTGGGTTTCAGACATGGCGGCCTCCTACAGCGTAACTTCGGCGTGACGCGCCGCGTGGCAGTTGATATTCACGGCCACAGGCAGCGAGGCGATGTGGGTGGCAGCCCATTCCACATGCACCTTGAGCGCCGTAGTCAGCCCGCCAAGGCCCTGGGGGCCAATGCCGGTCTTGTTGATCAGCTCAAGCAGTTCTTCTTCAAAGGCGGCGTAGCGCGGGTCGTGGTTGCGGCTTTCGAGGTCGCGGGCGGCGGCGCGCTTGGCGCAGATGGCGGCCATCTCCATGGTTCCGCCAAGGCCAACGCCCACCACCATGGGCGGGCACGAATTGGGGCCTGCGGCAAGAACCGCATCCAGCACAACCTTGCGCACGCCCTCAATGCCGTCGGCGGGCACAAGCATTTTGACCACGCTCTTGTTTTCAGAGCCCGCGCCCTTGGGGGCCAGCCGCAACCGCAGCGAATCGCCGGGCACAAGGCGGGTGTGGATGACGGCAGGGGTGTTGTCGCGCGTGTTTTTGCGGTCGAACAGCGGTTCGGCCACGCACGATTTGCGCAGGTAGCCATCTACATAGCCGCGCCGCACGCCTTCGTTAACGGCGTCTTCAAAAGCGCCGCCCACAATGCGTACGTCCTGCCCCACGTCTGCAAAAACAACGGCAAGGCCAGTATCCTGACAGATGGGAATGCCGTCGTTAGCGGCAATGGCCGCATTTTCCAGCAGTTGCTCGAGTATGTTTTTGCCCACAGGTGAAGGCTCGGCTTCGTGTGCCTTGCGCATGCCGTCCACCATGTCTTGCGGCAGGCGACAGCAGGCGCGCACGGCCAGGTCGGCTACCGCGCGGGCTATGTCTTCAACACTAATTTCCTTCATGGCTTCCTCTTTATCTGTACGACTGCTGCTGGCTAGGGATGGAAAGGCCAGATCAGCGGGATAAGCAGCCAGCACATAATGAGCGAAATCAGCTGTAAAGGCCAGCCAGCCTTGATGTAATCTGTAAAATTATACCTGCCGGGGCCAAGCACGATGGTGTTGGGCGGGGTGGCTATGGGAGTAAGGAAGCAGCACGAGGCCGACATGGCTATGCCCATGGTGATGGGCAGGGGCGATATGCCCGTTGCAAGCGCGATAGGCAGGGCCAAGGGGGCCATCAAGGCTGCCGTGGCGGTATTGGACATAAAGTTGGTAATGGCGGCGGTGAGGGCGCAGCACACAAACATGAGCATCCAGGGGTTACTGACCGTGCTCACCACCGTGTTGGCAACAATGGCGGCCGCGCCAGATTTGTCCATAGCGGCAGACATGGAAAGCATGCCCGCAAACAGAAAGATGGTTGTCCAGTCTACGCTGCGGAATGCCTCGCGCATGGTCATGCAGCCAGTAATAACCATCAGGCAGGCACCAAGCACTGCGGCGGTGGTCAGGGGCATGATCTCGCTGGCCATCATGGCGACAACAAAGGCAAAAATCAGCACGGAGTGCCACATCTTGTGCTCGCGGCGTACCTTGGCGTCTACTTCGACATCGTCATCCGTAGCATCTTGCAGCTTTTCGGGCAAAAATTTGTGGCCGATCATGGCGTAATACAACAAGCCAACGATCAACAGTGGCATGCCGATAAGGCCAAATTCAAAAAAACCAAAGGGGGTTTGCCCGGTCTGGGACAGCATGGAGTTGATAATGCCGTTGGGCGGCGTGCCCACAAGTGTTACCGTGCCGCCAAGGGATGAGGCAAAAGCCACAGGCATAAGCACCTTGCCGGGGGCAAGCTTGGCCTTCATGCACATGCCAAGCACCATGGGCACGGCCACAACGGTGGTGCCGGTGTTGGACAGAACAGTTGAGAGCAGGCCAATGGCCGCCATGGTGTATACGATCAGCTTGACGGGGTTGCCCTTTGAAAGCTTTACGGCCAGGCCGCCCACTTTGTCGGCAAAGCCTGTTATGAATGTGGCCTCGCCCACGATGAACATGGCCATGAAGAGCACCACGGTGGGGTCACCAAAGTAGCCGAATGCAACTTTTGACGGCACCACCTTGGCAAGTGAAAGGGCCACTGGAACAAGCAGGGCCGTAATGGGCAGGGGGACAACTTCCGTAAAAAACATCACCGCGGCAACAAACAGAATGCCTAAGGTGATGTATGCCTTGGTGGGGTCTTCTGGTAGTTTGATTCCAAGGGTAGAAGCAGCAAAGGCCTCGTGTCCGGCAAGAAGTACAATCGCAAGCAGCACCAACGCCCATAGAGATGGTCTTTTCATCCGCTAACCTCCCTCAGCATGAAATTTACGGCATCCCTGCCCGGCCTTTGCGTTTTAGGGGATGCAATGGCAGGGAAAACAAATAGATACCCGTAGCAATGCCAGATATAAAAAAACGTGGCAACAACATTATGCTGAATGGTTAATCAATCTCCATAATTTATTCAAGGTATGCAGTATGAAAGGAAATATTTTTTTTTATTTTAGAATGTATGTAACAAAAATCACAAGTATGAATATTCTGCTTTGAAAATTTATTTTTGCTGTGATTGTTGTAGTGTATTGTTGCTCATTGATGGTGATTATGAGTATTTTTTGCTCATATTGATATTGTTATGATGTGTCATTCCGCGCAGGGTATGTTCACGGCTTTTGGGAGTAAGCATGTTCTATCTAAAAATGAGTAAATATCTTTGCTTATGGAGTGGAAGAGATTTCACCTTGTTAATCGATGCAACCGTTTGTGTGTAGTCTTGGGTATTTGCAACTGGTATAACAGGTTGCCGTTTGCCCTTGCCTTGCTCCGTTAATTTGTGGGGGGGGGCTGTGAGAAGCTATCCGCCCGGAGGGTGTCAAAATGACAAAAAGGCTGCCCGAACATACCGTCCGGGCAGCCTTTTTGCTCTAAGCTGTTTTTCTTGGGGGGCCGCAGGGGCAGAGGGGCCAATCTCAAGCATGCCGTACCAGTACGGCTTGCAAAATCTTTAGCGGATAAAGTTGGTGGGTTCCCAGGCTTCGGGCGTGGGCGTGGCCACACCGGCGGCCTTGCCAGCGGCAATACACTTGAGCAGCCAGGCCATGTTGTCGCCCAGGGTGCGCATGATCTGCAAGCCTTCCTTGTCCTGCAATACTTCTTCCGGGGTGGTTCCGTGTACGGCGTTCCAGTACTGCGAAGAAACCACGGGCATGCGGGCGATGGTAAAATACTTGTTCAGTCTGTCAAAGGAAGCACTGGCCCCGCCACGGCGGCAGCTCACCACGGCGGCAGCGGGCTTGAAGGCATAGTGCACGGATTTGCCGTAGAACATGCGGTCAAGAAACGAGGTGATGCCGCCGTTGGGGCCGGCATAGTAGACCGGCGAGCCCACAATCAGACCATCTGCCTCGCGCAGCAGGTCAATGGCCTCGTTGACGTGGTCGGCGTTAAACACGCAGCGCCCGGTTTCTTTGCACTTGCCGCAGGCAATACAGCACTGGATGGGCTTTGTGCCCAGCTGGAGTATCTGTGTTTCAACGCCGTTTTTCTTGAGCTGGGCCGCCACGGTGGACAGCGCGGTGAAGGTGCAGCCCTTGGGGCGCGGGCTGCCGTTGATCACCAAAACCTTCATGAATCTCTCCTTTCAGGTGCGGTTTGGCCGCAACCCGTAGCGTAAGCGGTTGGGCCACGTTTGCCTCAGCCGCAGGGTGTGTGATGGTGCCAAGACATGCTGCCAGAGCTCAAATGGCAAGCGCTTAATGTGTCGATTGGCTATATGGATATATGCTTGCTGTTTATGCTTGCGGTAGCCGCATGCAGGGCCTCGGAAGAAAGATTTTTGAGAAAGGTCAAAAAATCCGGCACATTATTGGTGCGGCAAGCCATGTAGCACATAATGTATTCGCGGTGCGTAAGCTGCAAGTGGTAGATGGGCCAGTGTTTTTCTGCACTGGCAAAGGGCAGGCCAAGGCTGCGCCCCACTGTGGGGTGTATGGGCAGCCAAAAATCTTCCAGCGGGTGCACATAGCTGCTACGCGCAGAGGGGGGCAAGCCGCCCAGGCCCAGCAGGCGCAGCAGGCTGTCGGCCATATGGCACATAAGCTCTCGCCCCGGGTGGTTGACTGTCATGAACATCTGCTCTTCACGCCAGCGCTCGCGCAGCAGGGGGGCGCACTTGATGGGCCCGTGGGCCTCCTTGGCCTCCTCGTGGCACAGCGAATCCTCGGCCTGACGGTGCAGTGTAGCCGCATCGCCCAGCAGGGCGGCAGAACCCCGCAGGTAGAGGGTCATGGCCTCCTGCGGGCTTACCTTTTCAAGCAGCGTTTCAAGCAGGCTGTCGGCAAAGTTGATGTGCTCGTCGCGCGACCAGTGGGGCCAGTAGCCCTTGAAAAAAAGATTGGGAATTTCAATGGCCTGGCACTGCTGGGGCAGGCGCGGCAGCATTTGCTCGGTAGAAAGGTCGCCCCACTTGGGGGCAAGCCGCTGGTACAGAAAAAGGTCGCAGTGCTCTATATCCTGCGCGGCAATGCTCTGCCGTGTATAATTCACATACTGGCGGATGCGAAAGCGGCTGGCAAAGGCCGGGGAATTTTCAAGCAGGGGGCGCAGCGCGTCGCCCTGACAGTTGGCGTGCAAAAGACACAGAGCCTGGGCCATGCGTGGATTCCGTTTGGTGGGGCTTGCCCTGGCGCAGCTTGGCCGCGCCCGGTCAGTCGTCCACTTCCATGTAGGTGGCGCTTTGCGCGCCTTTTTCAGAAACGGTAACGCTATACAGCCGCACCTCGCGGGCCTGCGGGTCGCTGTGCGTTGCCAGCAGTTCGGCCATGCCGCGCCAGATGTGCCGCGCCAGGTTTTCCGACGAGGGGTTCATGACGTCAAAGGGCGGCGTTTCGTTGAGCAGCCTGTGGTCAAGGGCATCGAGCACGGTTTTGAGGCCGGTTTTGAGGGTTTTGAAGTCGAGCAGCATTTCCGTATCACGGGTCAGTCGCTGGCCCTGTACGGTCAGTTCCACGCCAAAATTGTGGCCGTGCATGCGCTCGCACTTGCCTTCATAATGCCGCAGGGCGTGACCGGCAGAAAAGTCGTCGCGCACGGTCAGCCGCCAAAAAGCGCCTTTTGTCATGACAGTATCCAAAAGACCACAAAGGCCGAAATAATGACAATAATCATGGCCAGAACTATACGGACGTTCTGATTCCACTCAAAGCCGGGGCGCGTGTCGTCGAGATCTGGGTCGCCTGTGGAGGGCGGCGTGAACATGTTTTGCAGCCAGGAAAGAAAAGACATGGAATTCCACTTGTTGCAGGTTGTTTGTACGAGCTTGCAAAGCAAGAATAACAATTGCGCAGGATATGTCAAAATGCCCTGTGCGCGGCATTTAGCGAAGGTTTGCCGCCGCCGCACGGCCAGTTGACGAAGCGTGCCCGCGCTGAAACACTGGCCCCATGAAATGGAGAACAGTGCAGATCAATGCCGCCCAAGGCCCGGTGCGGGCTGTTGCGCCAGAGATTATTGCGGCTAGCAGGGCAACGGATATCCCGGCCTTTTACGCGCAGTGGTTCATGAACCGCCTGCGCGCGGGTTATGCCCGTTGGGTCAACCCCTTTAACGGGCGGCCCCAGTATGTTGCCTTTGACCACCTGCGAGTGGTCGTTTTTTGGAGCAAAAATCCGCTGCCCCTGTTGCCCCTGCTGCCGCAGGTAAAAGCGCGGGGGCTGGCCTGGTATCTGGAATTTACCCTTAACGATTACGAGGCCGAAGGCTGGGAGCCCAACCTGCCGCCGCTGGCAAGGCGCATCGATACCTTTAGGCGTTTTGCGGATGCCGCAGGGCCAGAAAGGGTGGTGTGGCGTTTTGACCCGCTCATGCTGGCGGGCACACTGGCCCAAAACTCCAATGCCTGTGATGTGCTGCTAGAGCGCATGACCCGCATTGGTCGCGCCTTGCAGGGCTATACCCGTAAGCTGGTGTTCAGCTTTGCCGACATAGCCGACTACCGCAAGGTAGCCGAAAATCTGCGCCGGGCTGGCCTTGGCTGGCGGGATTTTACGCAGGACGAAATGCACGCCATTGCCGCAGGTGTGGCCCGGCTGGCTGCGGAAATGGGTGTTGAGCCCTGCACCTGCGGTGAAAAGGGCGACCTTTCGGCCTTTGGCATCAGCCACAACCGCTGCACCGACCCAGAGCTTATCCTCACTATGACCAGGCGGCATCCCGATATTTTGCGCCTGTTTGGCATTGCGCCACAGCAGTTGGGGCTGCCGCTGGCAATGCCCAGCGGCGCAAATCTCGCCAGCCACTCGCAGGAATATCCGCGTGACCCCGGCCAGCGGGCGGTGTGCCTGTGCGTGCCCTGCAAGGACGTGGGGCAATACGATACCTGCCCTCACGGCTGCGTGTACTGCTATGCCAACACTTCGCCCGCCACGGCAGCCCGCAATTTTCGGCTGCACGACCCTGCGGGTGAGAGCATTGTTGCCGAGCTGTAATCGTTTTAGCCAAAAAACTTGCGCCGCGCCGCGTCCATGCGCTCGCGCAGCGGGGCATCCACAAAAAACAGCTCGCACGCAAGGCCCAGCTCCTCTGCCCGGTGCATGAAGTAGGCCGCCGCTGCAATGGAGTGTTCGCTGACCCTGCCGCCCACAACTTCCAGAAAGTTGAAGGAAAGCTGCACTTTTACCGCCCCAAGCTGTTGGCAGACCTGAAAAAACTGCTCAACGTCGGCAATCTTGTTGTTTTCTTCAAATACTATGTACTTGAGGTCAATCTGCGTGGGGGTTATGGCCGCCGCAAAGTATTTTTGCGTGGAAGCGAGCACGTTATCCCACCAGTCGCCGCCCTTTACGCGGGTATAGGCGGCGGCATTGCCAGAATCAAGGCTGATATTGATTCTGCCGCCGCCGCTGGAAAGCAGTTCGTCAATCCAGGTCGAGTGCCGCAGCGCATTGGTATGCACATACTGAAAGTAGCCGTGGTCGCGCAGCCAGCGGCCTGTGCTTTCAAAGTCGGGCAGCAGGGTGGATTCACCCCCGCCCCAGCTGATGGCGCAGTTTTTTTCCAGTGCGCCCTGATCGTGCAGGCTCTGGATGGCGGGAAGAATGGCAAAAGGCCGAGGGTGCTGCCCTGGCTTCCACAGGTCGCAGTATACGCAGCGGCAGTTGCAGATGTGCCTGTGGTGATTGAGGGAAAGAGTGGCAAAGCGCAGCTCTGGCACACAGACGGAATGCGAAAGGGAAACAAGATCGGGGCAGCCCGCGCATACCTGCGGGTTTGGGCGCTGGATTTCCTGGGCAACAGCAGCAATGTGGCGCGTATAGGCAGCCATATCCACAGCACCGCCAGCAAAGGCAAAGCTGGGCACAACAATATGGTGCGTGTTGCAGCAGGGCTGCAAGGCTCTTTCTTCAAAAACAAGTTCCCGAACAAGCTTGGAGCAGAATAACACGGGGCCTCCTTGCGGAACGCGGCATCCGGGGGTGTTGGCATGCAGACTTGCAGGTCTGCGGTTTTTGTCTTGATCTTAGGGCGTGTTGGCCTCTTGCGCAAAATGCACGGTCACCAGCAGCACCTGGGCGCGGCCCGTGTTGCGCAGGGGCGGCCCCCAGGTGCCCGTACCAGCACTGACAATGGAATGAAAGCTGCCCAGGGTCAGCAGACCCAGAGGGTTCAGGTACCTTCGTTCCACAACAAAATTGAAGGGCCACAGCTGACCATAATGGGTATGACCAGAAAGTTCCAGTGCTGCCCCGGCCTCGCGGGCTTCGCCCAGTGCTGCGGGCTGGTGGTCAAGAACCACCAGGGGCAGTTGACGGTACTGCTTGGGCAGATCGGCCAGAATGTCGGCCAGACTGGCCCGTTGCACACCCGTAAAACCGGGTTTGCTCAGGTCGTCCCGCCCTGCCAGCACAAAGCTGTTGTCCACCACGGCCCATTGGTCGCGCAGCACCTGCATGCCCACGCGGCGCAAAAAATCCATGCTTTTATCAATGGAGCCAGAAATATATTCGTGGTTGCCCGGTACGGCCCAGTGCCCCAGAGGCGGTTGGGCCAGGGCCAGGGCTGCGGCGGTGGCCTCCGCATCCAGCTTGATGTGGTCGTCGATGATGTCGCCCACATAAAAGATGGCGTCGGGCTGTTGCGGGGCCAACAGCTCCACAGCTCTGGCCAGCCGCCCCGCCGTGAGCAGACGGCCCAGATGCATGTCGGTAATAACGCCAAATTTGAGCGGCTTGCGGGCCAGCGATTCCGGCACGGGGGCCTGCATGCGCACCGTGATTTCGTACTGCTGCAAGGCGGGAAAGGCCGCGTTAAACCAGCTGCCCACGCCCAGCAGCAGGGGCAGGCCCAGCACCAGCAGCACAGCCCCCCAGCGCGGAGCCACTGGCGGCGCAGAGCCCAGCAGGCGTGCGCCAAGGCCCCACATGTCTGCCAAAACTGCCAGCACAAAGACATAAAAGGCCACGCCCATCCAGAATGCCCCGGCGCGCAGCAGCCACATATGGGCCAGCGTATCGCCGTGCCCCTTGTAGAGCAGCGGAAAGGCCGCGCCCAACACGAGCACAAGGCCGCAGAACAAGAAACGCAGCCAGCCCGTGCCCGAAAGAACACGCCAGAGCCACCAGGATATCCAGCCGTTGATGATGGCCAGGCCAATGCCTGTTACCAGAAAAAATCGGAACATATGTTTTTATGAAGCCCAGGCCGCGAGAGCTTTGTCCAGTTCTGGCCCGGGGCGTACTTTCAGCGTGTTGTCGAGGTGCAGCAGGCACATGTGCCCATCCAGAAAAACCTGGGCATGGGCCTCAACCGGGCCGGGAAACTGCTCCAGAAGATTGCGCAGGGCCAGCATGTCTTGGCGCCCTAGGCGGTGCGGGGGTATCTGCACGCACACGGGCGTATCGCTCAGGCCGCAGGCATCGGCCAGCGAACGGAGGCTCTGCCCCAGCAGCTTGATATCGCGCGGGCCTTCCTCGGCCTCTTCATCCATATCACCATTGTCGCCATTGTCTGTCTGGCTGTCGAGGCGCGCCACAAGGCAGATGGGCTGTTCAGAGCGCAACAGGTCGCGGCATTCGGCGTAGGTGCGGGGAAAAAACATCACTTCGGCATGGCCGGTGAGGTCTTCAATGCCCACAAAGGCCATGCGCTCGCCCTTGGATTTGGTGAGCACTTCCTTGATGCTGACCACAAGGGCCGCGCAGCGGATTTCCGCACCGGGAAACATCTCGCGGGCGTCTTCAAGCGTGGTGAGACCAAGGCGGCGTATCTCGCGCACAAAGGGCTGCAAGGGGTGGCTGGTCAAAAAGAAACCCAGAGCTTCTTTTTCTGCCCGCAGCTTGTCGTCGTCGGCCATTTCGGGCAGCGATGCCTCGGGGCAGTCAAAGCCGATGCCGGGCTGGGGCGCGCTTTCTACCGCCGGGGCCATGGAGAGCAGCGAAACCTGATTGGACGATTTGTCCTTGGCCTTTTTTTGCGCACGGGCAACCACCACTTCAATGGCTGCCAGCATGGCCGCGCGGGGCAAGCCAAAGCAGTCGCACGCGCCGCCCTTGACCAGTGATTCGAGCACGCGCTTGGTGACTTTGCGCAGGTTGACCCGGCAGCACATGTCAAAAAGCGAGGCAAATTCGTCGCCCTCGGCGCGGGCATCTACAATTTCGCGTATGGCTTCGTCGCCCACGTTTTTGATACCGCCAAGACCAAAGACCACCTGCCCGTCAAAGGCCGTAAATTCGCGCTGGCTCTGGTTTACCGAGGCCTGCACCACGTTGATGCCCATGTCTTTGCAGCACGAAACATATTTGAGCAGCTTGTCCTGATTGCCCATTTCAGAGGTGAGCAGGGCCGCCATGAATTCGACCTTGTAGTGCACCTTGAGATAGGCCGTGTAGTACGAAATGAGGGCGTAGGCGGCAGAGTGCGACTTGTTGAAGCCGTATTCGGCGAATTTTTCCATCAAGTCGAAAATTTCGTTGGCCTTGTCCTTGTCGATGTTGTTCTTTTCCGCGCCGGTAACAAAGTTGACGCGTTCCTTGGCCATGGCTTCAGCTTTCTTTTTACCCATGGCACGGCGCAGCAGGTCGGCACCGCCCAGCGTGTAGCTGGCGATGATCTGGGCGATCTGCATGACCTGTTCCTGATAGACGATAACGCCGTAGGTATCGCGCAGGCAGTCGGTGAGCGAGTTGTGCGGATATACAACGGGAACCTGCCCGTGCTTGCGCTTGATAAATTCGTCCACCATGCCCGAACCCAGCGGGCCTGGGCGGTACAGGGCCAGCATGGCGATGACGTCTTCAAAACACGAGGGCTTGAGCATGCGCAGATACTGCCGCATGCCCGAACTTTCCACCTGAAACACGCCGTCTGTATCGCCACGGGCGTAAAGCTCGTAGGTTTCGGTATCGGTAAGCGGCAGGTTGTCGAGGTCTGGCGGCTCGTTGCCCTGAAGGCTGATGTTGTCGAGCGTATCCTGAATCAGGGTCATGGTTTTCAGACCCAGAAAGTCGAACTTAACCAGCCCTGCTTTTTCGGTCATGGGCCCGTCAAACTGGGTAACAAGTTCGCCGCGTTTGCCCTGATACAGGGGCAGGTATTCCTCCATGGGCTTGTCTGAAACCACAAGCCCGGCGGCGTGGGTTGAGGCATGGCGGGCCAGCCCCTCGAGGCGGCGGGCCGTATCGAGCAGGTGCTTAACCTTGGGGTCGGAGTGGTAAATGTTTTCCAGCTCCGGCTCTGCCTCCAGCGCCTTTTTGATGGTCATCTTGAGGTCGGCAGGAACAAGCTTGGCGATGCGGTCAGTCTCGGCAAAGCTCATGCCAAGGGCGCGGCCCACGTCGCGCACCACACCCTTGGCCTTCATGGTGCCAAAGGTGGTGATTTGCGCAACCGAGCCCTCGCCGTAGGTTTCAACCATGTGCTTGATGACCTCGCCACGGCGACGTTCGCAAAAGTCCACGTCGATATCGGGCAGCGAGACGCGCTCGCTGTTCAAAAAGCGTTCAAACAGCAGGTTGTACGGAATGGGATCGAGGTTGGTGATGCGCAGGGCCCAGGCCACCAGCGAACCGGCTGCAGAACCGCGCCCCGGCCCCACGGGCACGTTATGGTTTTTTGCCCAGTTGATAAATTCCTGCACGATGAGGAAGTAGCCGGGAAAGCCCATTTCAAGGATAACGCGCAGCTCGTACTGCAAGCGGTCGCGGTAGAGCTGGGCGTCGAGAGTTTCCCTGTCGGGGTGCTTTTCGAGCCTTTTCTCAAGGCCTTCTTCTGCCAGTCGCCGAAATTCGGAATCAAGGCTGGCCCCTTCCGGCAGGTTGTATACAGGAAAGTAGTGGTGGCCAAAGTCCAGCTCCACATTGCACTGCTCGGCAATGCGCATGGTGTTGGCCAG
>SAAX01000199.1 GCA_009929215.1 Deltaproteobacteria bacterium
TTTTTGGCTTTGGCCCCGGCATGGCGTCACACATGGGCGAGGACACATAGCCGGGAAGCACCACGCTGACACGAATGCCCTCGGGCCGAAGCCAGCCGCGCAGGGACGCCCCCCAGGTCCGCAACGCGGCTTTGGTGGCGCAGTATGTCGGCGTTGTCGGCAGGCCGTAATAGGCGGCGAGGGAACTAATAATGGCGATCTGCCCACTGCCCCGCTTACGCATGGCAGGCAGCGCCCCCTCTACCACCGCCATGGTGCCCAAAAGGTTTACCTCTACTAACGCCTCAACTTCGCTGAAAGGCTCGCCTTCGGCCTTGGGGCCTATATCAGTGTTGCGACCAGCAGCGGCAATAAGCAGATCGGGGGTGCCCAAGGCGCAAAGCTCCGCCATCCATTGGCGCACGGCTCCACGCTCACGTAAGTCAAGTACCTTCGTGTTGACGGAGGCCCCCTTGGCCTGACACTGTGCCGCCAGACGGTGCAGGATTTCAGGCTTGCGGCCGGTCAGCGTCAGGCGCACGCCCGGCGCCGCATATTCCAGTGACAGCGCCCCCCCCAAAGCGCCCGTGGCCCCAGTGATAAACACATGGCGCGGCAGGCCGTCCGCGCTCTTCCGGCTGTCGCTCCAGCTGAAAAACAGCGTCAGCGCAAAGCCGCTGGCGGCAAGACCGCAGTAAAGGGCGACCCAGTAATTGTGTTCCTCCAGGCTGATGCTGAATGTGGCAAGAGCGTATGCCAACGAGAATACTTCCAACAAAATTAACAAAGAGTTTACGGGCGGGTGTGCCATTTTTCTACGCCCGTTTCCTTTGGGCGTGCAGTGAAAGTCCCCCTTGATCCCCGTAAACACCTGCACAGCGGCACTGAAGTAGTATAATGAAATAGGGAAAAACATTATGAGGTAACCGAAGGCCCAGCACAGGTGTTTCCACAACGGCATGGCTTCCCCCCCGGACGCGCCCTGGCCTGTGGTATTGCACCATGACCAAACCACTGCGGCGAGAAGAAAAACCGTGCAACACAGATGAAAAAACACGCCGAGAGAATCCGTAACCAGAGCCAAAGGCAAACAGAGCAACAACAGAACGTAAAACGAGGCCAGCAGCAATGAGGAAAACATGAG
>SAAX01000200.1 GCA_009929215.1 Deltaproteobacteria bacterium
CGCCACCATTCTTGCGTATGCTCTGCCATTATTCCGCACTCCCTGTAGCGGTCACGCCCAGCTTGTACAGCATCACAGTTTCAGCCGGGGCCACGCTGCGGATTTCTTTAATGTCCCACCGCTGCCCGCCGTAGATCAGCTTGTCAGCCGTGGTAGGAGCTGAACCGCCAGCGAGGTCAGCAGGGGCCAGAATGACCGCTGTAACGCCCTGAAATAGTCCGGCCTGCACTTCTGCCTGTGTCGGGTTGGTACGCACGCCGTAAAAGCTGGTAGTTGTTTCTGTAGGGCCAGTGTAGCCACCCGATTCAGGGTCATACACGCCGCCAGCCGTCACGCGCACGAATTGCATGGGCATGCCTATGGCAGTGAGCTTTGTCTTGGCTATAGCGGCTATTTCGGCGTAGGTGAGTGTGGTTGCCATGGGTTATCCCCTCCCAGCCTCAACGCACCGTGCGCCACTGCTACCCGGCACAACTGCCAGATAAGGCCGCAGCAATCCGACCACAGCCGGGAAATACGTTTCAACAGGCGCACCCTCGGCGTAGGTGTAGCTGTCGCTCTTGCTGTCGCCGCCGATCACGTCAATGTCGCCAGCCTTGGTGGTGTGTGTTTCGGACACCACGCGCCCCCCACGTTCAGCCGGGGCAAGGGGGTTTGTGCCGCCGTAGATCAGACCGGCAAGTTCGGCTTGGGCTTGGGCAACGGCTTTGGGAACAATATTGTCCGGCAGTACAGCGCCCTTGCTGCCACCAGGCTGCGGCACGCCGATGCACGGCCATGCCATCGTGCGCTGCCAATCCACAGGCGGCCCGTACCACTGCAACGTATTGAGATAGTCGGCGGCACGGAGCAGGGCGGATTCCTTGGCGGCAACTATGACCGGGTCAGGAACAGCAGGATCGCCTTCATTCTCACCCGGCACGTCAGGCGTCACAGGCCACAGCCCACGCGGCACGAGGTAGGCATCCGCATCGGCAAGGCTGATATAGCTGTTGCTGCCGGCCTCACACGCCCCTGTTTCAACGATCAACGCCATATTGTTGCTCCATTAATTGTTCCGCCCTTGTTGCAGGGCAGGAGCCGTAGCCCCCGCCCGTTGTGCAAGCTCAGAACTTGCTACGGC
>SAAX01000043.1 GCA_009929215.1 Deltaproteobacteria bacterium
GGAATGGCGCAAGGACAAATACCTTCGCAAGCTTGAGGCCATGCTGCTGCTGGCCGACAACGAGCATATTCTGGTGCTTTCGGGTACGGGTGATGTGATTGAGCCCGATGACGAGGTGGCGGCCATTGGCAGCGGCGGGCCTTACGCCCTGGCAGCAGCGCGTGCGCTGGTGCGGCACAGCGATATGGATGCGGAGGCCATTGCCCGCGAGGCCATGAGCATCGCTTCCGAGATATGCGTGTTCACCAACGGCAACCTGACGGTTGAATCACTATAACCGCCAAACAGGAACAAAACCATGAGTGTAGTTGTTGCCGGGTGCAAGGTTAATCTTGGTCTGCGTATTACAGGTTTGAGGGATAACGGCTATCACGAGCTGGATTCGCTTTTCTGGCCCCTGCCACGGCCCTGCGACAGGCTTCACATAAACGAAACCGGTACAAGTGGTATTGTGGTGCACTGCGATACCCCGGGCATCGACCTTGAGCGCAACACCCTTACCAGCGCCTATGGGGCGCTGGCCGAGCGCGTGCCCAATCTGCCCGGGCTTGAGGTCAAACTCATCAAGGGTATTCCTGCCGGGGCAGGCTTGGGCGGTGGCAGCAGCGATGCAGCAGCCCTGTTGCACTGGCTCAACAAAAGGCTGCCAGCCCCGCTTACTGATGAAGAACTTGCCGCTGTGGCCCTGAAAGTTGGTGCAGATACGCCGTTTTTTCTCAAAAACACGCCCTGTCGTGTGAGAGGTATTGGCGAAATAATTGAGCCATGTGGGCCAGATGAGCTTGCGGGGATACGCCTTGTTCTGGTATGTCCTGATATTCACGCTTCAACTCCGCAGGCATACGCTGATTATGACGCCGCCATGCAGGCCTCAAACACTATTCCTGGGCATAATTGCTTGACAAAGCCTGAAAGCAAGGCTAATGGAACTTCTCTCTCCGGGGTGCGGATTGCTTTAGACCTGCACAATGACCTTGAGGCCGTTGTGTTTTCTCGCCATCCGCAGCTTGCAGAAATCAAGGCGAACTTGCTGCGCCTTGGAGCTTGTGCCGTGGCCATGAGCGGTAGCGGTTCGAGCATTGTGGCGCTTTTTGCACGCGAATACCATGTGGAATCGCAGGCAGCGGCTGCCATGCTGCAAGGAGAGAACAGGCGCGTTTACGTGCACGTGCTGTGAAATACTGGGATGTAGCCAAGTGGTAAGGCAACGGACTTTGACTCCGTCATTCGAAGGTTCGAACCCTTCCATCCCAGCCATGCACTGCTGCCTCGCGTCTGGGGCGCTTAACAGCGCCTTCCGTCGGCTTTCGGCGGCCTGGCAATAAAGCGCCGCCTTTCTTCCGGCGACGGCAGCAAGGATGTATAACCGTAAGTGCTCTTTGGCGCGCAAGGCAGGGCGGTTCATGTACAGCGATCTCAAGATCGTCACCGGGTCATCCAACCCGGAATTGGCCAAGGCCATCTGCAACCATTTGGGGTGTCAACTCACGCCTACGCTGGCCACCACGTTCAGCGACGGCGAGTTGCGGATAGAAATAGGCGACAATGTTCGCGGCGATGACGTTTTTGTGGTGCAGCCCACCTGCCCGCCAAACATCAACCGCAACATGATGCAGCTTTGCCTTATGCTTGATGCCCTCAAAAGGGCCAGCGCTGGCAGAATAACAGCCGTTATTCCTTATTATGGCTATGCGCGCCAAGATCGCAAGGTCAGCCCCCGCGCGCCCATCAGCGCAAAAATGGTGGCAGATTTTATCAGTGTTGCCGGTGCCGAGCGCGTGGTTACCATTGACCTGCACGCGGGACAGATTCAGGGTTATTTTGACTGCCCGGTGGACAACCTGTTTGCCGTGCCTGTCATGCTTGAAGCCCTGCGGCGGCTGCCAGAAGACAACATTGTTATTGTTTCGCCCGATGCGGGCGGCGTTGAAAGAGCGCGTGCCTATGCCAAGCGCCTCAATGCCCCCCTGGCCATCGTGGACAAGCGCCGCGACAAGCCCAATCAGGCACAGGCCATGCACGTCATTGGCGATGTGAAGGGCCGTCTTGCCATTGTGGTGGACGATATGATCGACACCGCAGGTACACTGTGCGCAGGTGCTGAAGTGCTGCTGAAAAACGGTGCCAGCAAGATTGTGGCCTGTGCCACCCACGGTGTACTGTCTGGCCCTGCTATTGACCGCATCAACAGCACAGAGGCGCTTTCGCAGGTATTTGTCACAGACACAATTCCCCTTGCCGACAAGCTTGAACGCTGTCCCAAGCTGGAGGTTGTTTCTGTGGCTGCCCTTTTGGGTAAAACCATTCACAACATCCATACCGGTTCTTCGGTAAGCGTGTTGTTTGTATAGAAGCCAGCTCATAATTAAAATATGAGGGGCATCGGACGCCGGGTGAGAGCCTGGCGCGGTGGCATAGCCGCTGGAACAAGCCAAAAACAACTTTTTTTGGCGAAGTGATGCTTCATGATCAGCTTGAAAAGTTGATTATGAAATACGTGTAAGTCCGCATCAGGCGGCAAGTGTATAGACCCAAACCAGCCACACAAGGCCGGTTCCGTAATAACAGAACTTTTTCCGCACGTTTCGGCGGCGGTAAGCCAAGGAGCAGGACATGAAGATTGAAAAAACGTTGAGCGTGCAGAAGCGCGAAGGTTGCGGCAAAGGCGCGAGTGGCCGCCTGCGTTCCGAAGATCTGATCCCCGGCGTGTTCTACACCGCCAAGGGTGACAACATCTCTGTGCAGGCCCCTGCCCTGCCGCTGGAAAAGATTTTTGCCGAAGCTGGCCGCAACTCTGTTTTCGACCTTGAGATCGATGACAACGGCACCAAGACCGTGCATCCCGTCATCATCTGGGACGTGCAGTACCACCCCTACAAGAAAGAATTCAGCCACATCGACTACTACGGTGTTGATCTGAACCAGCCCATCACCGTTGAAGTGCCCGTGGAATTCGTGGGCGTTTCCCGTGGTGTGAAGCTTGGCGGCCAGCTTGAAACCTACCGCGAAGTTGTGCGTCTGAGCAGCAAGCCCCTCGACATGCCCAAGAAGGTCGTGGTTGATATCACCAATATGGACATCAACACCACCATCTGCGTGGGTGATCTTGAACTGCCCGAAAACGTCAAGGCCGTTTTTGACCACAACTTTGCCATCATCAGCGTTATTTCCAAAGCCAAGGAAGCCGCTGAAGCTGCCAGCTAATACTGTTTGCCGCAGGGCCGGATTTTCCGGCCCTAGTGCGACTGTTCTGGCCGGTTCCGCGAGGGGCCGGCCTCATTTTTATGCGCGCGGTTCTATGCACAACCTTGCCATTGTCACCCGCAAGCTGCCCTCCCATAACCGGGAACTACAGCTGGAAATCTGGCCCAACCCTGGGGCCGGGGTCATGCTGTTTTACCCCGGAACCATGCTTTCGCCCTTTCAGTATCGGCCCATGCTCCATGCCTTGCGGCAGGCTGGTTTTGCTGTGGCTGCCCTGCACCTTACGGGCCACGGCCTTAACCGCCACAGCACGGGTTTTACCTTTGATGACCTGCTGCAAAACGGGCTGGATGCGGAAAACTGGCTGCGCCAGTCGGGCTACAGCAAAATTGCCGTGTGCGGCCACAGCCAGGGGGGCATACTTTCGCTCGCGCACGCTGCGGCATCGTCTGGCATTGTGGCAAGCTTTCCCATAACTGCGGTGCTGCCGCAGATGCGCGAGGCCATTTACCTTACTCGCTTTGCCGCACTGGCCGACCGCAGGCAAAAAATTGAGGCGGTCTTTGCCGCGCTGGCCCGCTGGCTGCCAAGGCTGCCCTTGCCCTTGCATGCATACCTGGCGCCGGGCAGGATTCTGGCGGGAGCTCGGCGTACAGTCACAGACCGCCGCAAGACGCGTTTTTCGTACCCCTTGCAGTTTTTGGCCAGCCTGTTCAACACACACCTGCCAACCACGATGCGTTGCCCCGTGTGCATGTTCAGTGCCCGCAACGATGCCCTGTTTACCACGGCCATCATTCAGACCACGTTTGACAGCCTTGAGGCGCCGGCAAAAAAGCTGGTATGGCTCTCTGGCGGCGGGCATCTGGCGGCCATGAATCCCCCGCTCTGCCGTTTTACGGCCCGCACGGCCGCAGCCTGTTGCGCAGGTTTGGGCCTGCCGCTGCACCTTGAAAGCAGCCCAATCACGTCTGGAGACGCACCACATGGACTATAAAGGCGTTATTGTTGGCCTGGGCAATCCCGGTGCCAAATATGACCATACCCGCCACAATTGCGGCTTTGACTTTGTTTCGTACCTTGTTGACCTTGCGGACAGAGAGGGCGACGTAAGTCAGCAGAACGGCGGCAAGTTTTCGTGCGAATTGTGGCGGCTGCGCCTGCCAAAACTGGGCGGCTGCTGGCTTGCCGCCAAGCCGCAGACCTTCATGAACCTGAGCGGCCAGTGTGTGCAGCCCCTGCTGGCCTGGCACAAGCTCAAGCCGCAGGATCTTGTGGTTGTGCACGACGAACTCGATATTCCCGCAGGCGAGCTGCGTTTCAAGCTTGGCGGCGGCAATGCCGGGCACAACGGGCTCAAATCCATCACCGAGCTTTTGGGCACGCCCGATTTCTACCGTTTGCGCATGGGCATTGGTCGCCCACCGCACAAGGGCGACGTGACCAACTGGGTGTTGGGCCGCCCCGATGGTGAAGATGCCAAAAACATCGAAAATGCCATGCCCCACGCCGCAGAAACGCTTTTTGCCTTTGCGGATAAAGGGCTCGACAGTGCCATAAGAGCAACCAGAAAGGCCCCATAATCAAACCAAAGCAACAGTTGCTTGAGCGCAGCCTTGTGCCTTGCGCCCCAACACATGCAAACGGGGCTTCTGCACCAGCACCAACAGCACTAACCAACCGAAGTTATACACTTGTTTTGCCCATTACATGAATATGAGCAAAACACTTTTTCAACTGGACTCTTGCCCCTTCTTGGACTAAGCTCTTTGAAGAGTTGGTTTCAGACTCTTCTTTATATTCACTTAATTCGCGACTTCCAGCTAAATCGCTTCTGGTCTCGTTTAGTTGCGCCCAGCTCGGGCGTGTTGGTGGCATCATGTTCACTTCGGACGATCTCGTTGTTTACCCGGCCCAAGGTGTGGGCAAAATAGAACGCATAGACAGCAAAACCGTTGGGGGGATTGTCTGTGAGCTCTATATTGTGCGCATCAGGGCAAACAACGTCACACTTATGGTTCCGGTGAACAATGCCGCACATGTGGGTTTGCGTACGCTTACCCCCAAGAACGAAGCGCTCACCATTCTTGAATCGCTGCGCAATGAATCCGGAAAGGCCGTTTACACAGGCCAAAACTGGAACCGCCGCTTTCGCGAATACTCCGAACGCCTTAAAAGCCCCAGCCTGGCCATAGTTGCCGAGGTTCTGCGTGAGCTGCTGCTTATTGGCCGCAGCAAGGAGCTTTCGTTTGGCGAGCGGCGGCTACAGGAACAGGCCATGGGGCTTGTTACCGGCGAGCTTTCGGAAGTTCTGGAAGTAGAAGAAAGTAAAGTGCGTGACGAACTGCTTGAAATCTATGCGCCGCCACCAGTTGACCAGGAATCTGCCGAGTAGCGCACCTGCGGCTCTTTTGGACATTTTTGTGGAATGTGACGCATTTTTTCCTTGCCATTACAGAAAAGATGGGCTAATCGCAATTTCACACATCTTTTTTGTTCCCAATATCATCCGCCTGCCACGCTACAGTATGTCTATACTGTAAGTGTTACCCTGTGTCTTATCAAAATATCGGACTGTTATGCGCAAAAAGAAAGCTACATCCACACTGTTGACCGACAGCGCCTTAAGCCTCACGGATCTGAAGACGCGTAGCATGCAAGAGCTCATGGACTTGGCAGAGCAGTATGAAATCGAAAATGCCAGTTCCATGCGTAAGCAAGAACTCATTTTTGCACTGCTTTCCACCTGTGCCTCACAAAATGGCTCCATCTACGGCGATGGCGTGCTTGAGATCTTGCCAGACGGCTTTGGTTTTTTGCGCTCGCCCCTGTGCAGCTACATGCCCGGCCCAGACGATATTTATGTTTCGCCCTCGCAGATCAGGCGTTTCTCGTTGCGCAAGGGTGATATAGTTTCTGGGCAAATTCGCCCGCCCAAAGAAGGCGAACGCTACTTTGCCCTGCTCAAGGTTACCGAAATCGGCTTTGAACCCCCGGAACATGCCAAGAATCTCGTTCTTTTCGATAACCTCACGCCCATTTATCCCGACCGCCAGCTCGTCATGGAAAATGGCGAAAAAAATCTCTCCAACCGCGTTATCGACATCATGGCGCCCATTGGCTGTGGGCAGCGCGGCCTGATTGTTGCCCCGCCCCGCACCGGTAAAACCATACTGTTGCAGTCGCTTGCCAATGCCATCAATGCCAATAACCCTGATGTGTACCTCATCGTACTGCTGATCGACGAGCGCCCGGAAGAAGTTACCGATATGGAGCGCACGGTTAAAAAGGCCGAGGTTATCAGCTCTACCTTTGACGAACCCCCGCAGCGCCATGTTCAGGTGTGCGAAATGGTTCTTGAAAAGGCCAAGCGCCTTGTGGAGCGCAAGCGCGATGTGGTCATTCTGCTCGACTCCATCACCCGCCTGGGGCGCGCCTACAACGCTGTTACCCCTTCTTCTGGCCGCGTACTTTCAGGTGGTCTTGACGCCAACGCCCTGCAACGCCCCAAGCGCTTTTTCGGTGCTGCCCGTAACATTGAAGAAGGCGGCAGCCTTACCATCATTGCCACGGCCCTTATCGACACAGGCTCGCGCATGGACGAAGTTATTTTTGAAGAATTCAAGGGTACCGGCAACATGGAAATCTACCTTGACCGTCACCTTTCGGAAAAGCGTGTTTTCCCTGCCATCGACATCAACCGCACCGGCACGCGCAAAGAAGACCTGCTTTTGGCCGACGATGTGCTCAACCGCGTGTGGATTCTGCGCAAGATTCTTGCGCCCATGTCGTCCATCGACAGCATGGAATTTTTGCTCGACAAAATGCGGGCTACCAAATCCAACAAGGATTTCATGAACGCCATGGGCAAATAACAGGCCCTGGCAAACTGCATTGTTTTACAGCCGCTGCCAAGTACGGGGATATGGCCGGTAACCTGACCGGCTTCAGGATTCACCTTGACCTCGTGTTTTTCAGGGCTTATCTTTAAGAGTGTATTAGCATTATTTGCCCAACTCTCAACGGAGGCTCCCCGCATGTTCGGCGTAAGCATGCCTGAATTGCTGGTTTTACTGGTTGTTGTACTGCTTGTTTTCGGGTCGAACAAACTGCCGGAAATCGGCGGTGGGCTGGGTCGGGCAATCCGCAATTTTCGCCGATCTTCTACAGAGCCGGATGAAATTGATATTACCCCCAAGGACAAAAAGCAGCCCACGTCTACTGACGATCCCAATCACAAGGCTTAGACTGGCCTGACGTACCCAAAGGATTTGTCATGAAAACAGAACAGCTCTCTGTATTTCTGGAAAACCGGGCCGGACGTCTGGCCGAGGTTACGCATACCCTGGCCGAGGCGGGCATCAACATTCGCGCCCTCTCGCTGGCCGACACATCCGACTTTGGCATTCTGCGCATGATAGTGTGCGACCATGAAAAAGCCAAGGTTGTGCTGAAAGAAAAGGGTTTTACCCTCGGCCGCACCAGCGTAGTGGCCGTTGAAGTGCCCGACGTTCCCGGCGGCCTTGATTCGGTGCTTCAAACTGTTTCAAAGAACGGCATCAACGTGGAATACATGTATGCCTTTGTGCAGCGCGAGGCCGAAAGCGCGGTTATGATCTTCCGCTTTGACAAGGTTGATCAGGCCATTGAGGTGCTCAAAGCCCACAATTTTGTGATCATTCCTGCGGAGCGCCTCTGCGCCCGTTAGGCATTAAATCACACAGATTCCAAAAAGCCACGGGTAACCGTGGCTTTTTTGTTGTATGTAGAAAACCCCCCGCTAGGCGGGGGGTTCCGTAAAGCTTAAAGCTTTAAGCATGTCAGCAAAACTCCTTTTGATTTGTTACAACGACTTGCGGTCTGGCAACTGCAAACGAACAAATCAAAAGGAGGTCACAATGGGTGACGCAAAAAGTTTAGCTCACACAAAGTGGAACTGTAAATATCACATCGTCTTTGCCCCAAAATATCGTAGACAAGTATTCTATGGTGAGAAAAGGCGAGCAGTAGGGGATATTTTACGTAAGCTGTGTGAGTGGAAGGATGTAAAAATACTAGAAGCAGAATGCTGCCCTGACCATATCCACATGCTGCTTGAGATACCCCCGAAAATAAGCGTATCGAGTTTTATGGGGTACTTAAAAGGTAAAAGTAGCTTGATGCTCTATGAGCAATTCGGCGATCTCAAATTTAAATACCGTAGCCGTGAGTTTTGGTGCCGTGGCTTTTATGTAGATACAGTAGGCAAAAACACGGCTAAGATTCAAGATTACATAAAGAAACAGCTGGATCGGGATAAACTCGGCGATCAATTGAGTCTCCCGTATCCCGGAAGCCCGTTTACGGGCCGCAAGTAATAGAAATGCAAATGTCAGATCGTACAATGCGCCTGCTAGGGCGCAGCTGGTAAGAGAGCCTTACAGGCGCACATGAAAAACCCCCGGCTATGCCGGGGGATATTTATTTGCACGGCCCGACTGCTGCCAGCCACGTATTGACCATAAATAATGAAAAAGTGCGCCTGCCCTGAAAAAAGCAGACGCACAAATCGGTGCAGACTGTGAGCGGTCACGGTCAGGCCGCAACCGCTTTCATACCCCGCACACTAGAAAGACCAGGCAACCCCCAGCGAAACCAGCGACTGATCGTAACGGTAGAGCGGGCTTTCTGAATTGTTGTGCGTGTACTGGTACGATGTTTCCACCGACCAGGCCTCGGTTATGTGCCAGGTAAGGCTTGCGCCTGTGCGCCACTTCTGGTCTTGCCGATTGGTGGTTTCCAGCGCTGTGGCCGGGCCGTTGTACCAGTCCTTTTCAAATGAAACAAAAGGGGACAACTCAAAGCCCTTGGGCAGCTTGAACACCACGCGGGCGCTGCCTTCAAGCCCGGAATAGCAGTAATCGGCCTTTTCAGGCGTATTGCCGCCCAGATAGCTCACGCCCAGCATGATTTCATGGTTGCTTTCGCCAAAATACCGGCGCACATACTGCCCAAAAGTCCAGTACGCGCCGTTGCGGTCGCCGTCGCGCGAGTAGGCCCGCGCATCAAGGGTTCCGCGAGTGATCAGATGCCACGCGGGGGTCACGGCCCAAAGCCAGGTGGCTTCTGCCCCAGAGGCAGATACGTTCTGATACCACTGGTAGTCAAACACTTCGCTTTTAAGGCGCAGATCAAACATGGTTGTGGGCGTCATGTGGCGCACACCTATGGCTGCCCTGCCCCATTCGGATGTGCGGCTGTGCACGTCGTCCAGCGAAGGGTTGGCGTTACCGCGTGCAAGCCCCTGCGCATCGGCCACAATCCACCACGGGGTATCGCGCTCGGCCTTCCAGCCCAGATCAAGGTTGGCCCCAAGGTATGCGCCAAAGGTGCCCTTGGCCTCGGCGTCGGGCATGTCTACTTTCCATACGCCAATATCCATTGTGGTGCTTGAGGGGCCAAAGGTGGCGTTGGAGTCATACAAAAGGCCGCTGCGCACCTTGCCGTGTATCTGCCATTGGTCATAACGCTTTTCGAGCGAATCAAGCAGCCTGTCGTTGTCAGCCTTGCTGATGTTTGGGTTCAGCTGGCGCGCGGTGGCCATGGCGCGTTCCGCACTTTGGCGGTCTTGCAAGGCCATATAGGCTTGCGCCAGTTCACTGAACAGCACGGGCTCACCGGGGTATTTTTCTGTAAGCCGCTCATAGGCCATTACAGCCTGATTGTAGCGGCCACTGTGCATGGAGCTGCGGGCAAGATTGAGGTTAATCTCGTCATCATCGGGCGCTTCGCGCAGCAGGCGCATATACATTTCGTAGGCAGAGGCATACTTGCCTTGCTGCATAAGCGCCGCCGCATCTGCCTTGGCAGAGCCTACAGCCGTGCGCCGTGCGGGGGAATCATCGGCGGCCATGCCTGGGCTTGCCAAGAGAAGAAACAACAGTGGCACAAGAACAAGACGACAACAGGCTTTGGGCAGAACAGCAGTAAACGTATGGATTGAACATTTCATAGTATGTTACCTGCTCGCCCCGGAAAATGTGCCATTTTCGACAGTGGGTGTGGAACCTGGGCCAGTTATCTGGTAGTTGCCAGATACAGACAGGCCTGCCCCTGTCATTGACGCTGTGCCACTCATGCTTCCTGTGAGTGACATTTCAGGTTCCGTAAACCCTGACACATTCAGGCTTGAGCCGCTTATGCTGCCAGTTCCACCCGTAAGCGGATTAGGCCAGTCTGAGTGGCCTGACTGCATGACCCCGTTCGTCACCCCCCCATTGGCAAGATTAACCTGAAAACTAAAAGATCCGCTACCCAACTCGCTAGTTAACCCACCAGAAACATTTGCATTACCCAACTTACTAAAACTCTCGCCAAGGGTTTGCGCAGCAAACTGTGTTTGCGCCAGGGTTGTTGGCGTGACTGACCCGCCGCCCGCTGTTGGCCCCGCCAGCACAGGCTGTACCCCGCCACCAGTTGCTGGATTATTGGCCGCAACGCTGCCAGATACAAAATTATAATCTGCAGGAGTCATGGGAGAAATTGTACCCTGAGGCAACGTAATCTTGAAGCCGGAAGGAACCAGAACCCCGTTGACATAGACCTGCTTGGTGGTGTTGAAAACATAAACCACAGTGGTGCCGTTGCCCACCTGAACGGCAAAAATGGTACCGCGTATGCCCACCGTGGCATCGGGCGTTACCACCGAAAAGCCGTCAGGATTCTTTTCAACAATCTTGCCTGTAATAAAGCGGGCAACACCCTGTCCCATTCTGGCGCGGAAAGCAGGATTTGAACCTTCGGCCACCACGGTTTCGAGGCTCAGGGAGGTGTTGGAACCAAGGGCAACGGTGGTGTCGTCGTCAAACAGAATCTGCGCGCGCCCCGTGGCATCGGTGGTCAGAACATCTTTTTCGCCCACCGGGCTTTTCATGCCCAGCTCCACAGCCTGCCCGCCACGCTGCGCAGTTACACCAGCTTTAAAGGAAATAACCTGCCCCACATCCTTGGCCGCGCACGCGCTTGCCACCAGCAAAATCAGGCACAGGGCCAGCACCCCGCGCCCCAGCGCATTACGAATCATGGTTCTCCCCCACAGAGCTGTATGTTCGTGTTTACTTACCTTCCATAGTCCATATGCCCTCCCAGTCACGGGGGGGCGACTGCGCCAGCGTGAGCGACCGCTCATGGTACAGCCCAAACAGGCGCACAGCAGGGTGCGCCGCCGCAAGAGCGGCAAAACCGGCCGCAGCCCCGGCAAAATTTCCCTGCTCGTACTGCGAGCGTGCGTCCAGCCACTGCGGCATGGCCTGCTGAAAAACTTCATCCGTTCCCGGCCTCATGGGCCAGTAGATGCTCACAGGTTTGGTCTTGCCCTTGACCCGCAGTACATCAAGATGAACAAAGGCAAAGGCATCCCCACAGCCCTGCATTGTATGTTCGCTGACCACCACAGGCACACCGTAGCGCTTGCACAGCCCCTCTAGGCGTGAGGCAAGGTTCACATTGTCGCCAATAAGCGTGTAGTTGATCAGGTCGTCAGAGCCCATGTTGCCCACATAGGCCTGCCCGGTGTGGACACCCGCCCCCATGGCCAAGCGGATACCAAAACTTGCCTCAATTTCCACATTCAGTGCTTCAAGCTGCTCCTGCATGCACAGGGCGGCATCCACCGCCAGGACGGGATGGTTGGGCACATCAAGGGGCGCGTTCCAAAAGGCCATGAGCGCATCACCAATAAATTTGTCCAGCGTGCCCTTTCTGTTACGCACTATGGCTGTCATGGGCGTGAAATAGCGGTTCAGCAGCTGCACAACATCCTGGGGCGAAAGCGATTCCGAAAGGCTGGTAAAGCCCCGAATATCCGTAAACAAAATGGACAGCTCACGATTTTCACCTGCCAGCAGATCGCCCTGACGCTTGCTGATCTGCTTGACCACCTCGGGCGAAACATAGCGGGAGAAAGCCCTCCGCAAAACAATCTTCTGCTTTTCTTCGTGCCAAAAACGCACGCTCAGCAGCAGGCCGCCGCACAGCAACGAGGTGAGCAGGCCGTACAGGGGCGAAAGATACAGACCGCTTATAAACAACTGGCGCGATGCCAGCACCGTTGCGCCCATAAGTGCTACAGAAGACGGCACATACACGCGCGGGCCTGCAAAGCCAAAGGCAATCGTGGCAATGCAGGTCACAAAGGCAATTATCAGCGCCTGCGCGCCGGGAGCCCACGATGGCGACTGCACAAAATTGCCGTTGACGATTGCGTCAATGGCTGCCGCGTGCACCTCCACCCCTGGCATTACCCGGTCATAGGGCGTGGCGCGTATATCAGCCAAACCGGGGGCCGATGTGCCCACAAAGGCAACGCAGCCCTCCAGATCAGCATGTGTGGCCGAGCCTTCCAGCACCTTGGCCGCGCTGATGTACCTGTAGCTGCGCCGTGCTCCCTGAAAGGGAACCAGCATATAGCCCTCACGCGATACAGGAATCTTGAATTCGCCAGCCGCCACGCTGAACAGGCCGTCCGGCCCGGTGTACAACCTTAGCGCGTCTGTGCCCAGCGCACGCATAAGCGCCTGCAAGGCCAGCGAAGGGTACACCGCATCGCCAAACCTGAGCAGCAGTGGAATTTGCCGCACCAGACCATCGGCATCGGGGGACACGTTCACAAAACCCACCGGGGCTTCAGCAAACAGCTGCGGCAGCGGCAAAACCGCGCCTGGGGCAAGGGGCAAATACCTGTCAAATGGGGGCGCATCCTTGCCGCCGCGCGCTATCATGGCCGGGGGCTGTGGCACAGGCCCCTGATACGGCTCGCCCGCATACCGTGCAAATGCCCCCAGCACCACAGGCGCTTCACGCACAGATGCCGCAAAAAGCCTGTCAAAATCAGCCATAGACGATGGCAGGCCAGCAATTTCAAGCTTGATGCCCCTGTCGCGCAGCAGGTCTTGGCGCATACGGGCTGGCGAGGTTCTGTCGGGCTCTGCAAACATTATGTCCAGCCCAATGGATGCAACACCCTTGCTGGCCAGCCTGTCCACCAGATCAGCCACAAGATAACGTGGCCAGGGCCACTGCCCGTAGCGGGCCAGCGACTCCTCGTCAATATCAATAATAACAGGCACTGCCGAAGGCTGGCTTAAACGCCGCAGAGGCAGCAGCGCGTCGTAAATTCTGAGATCAAGGCGCTGCAGGGCAATGGGCTGCACCACATACAGCGCCAGCATGGCAATGCCGCCGCACAGCCCCACCATGGCTGTAAAAAGCCAGGGCTGGCGCAGCAGTCGCCTTAATGTACCACCCAATCTCATGAATCTCCATTGCGACAGGGCTGTTCCGGCTCTGCATCGGGAAAGCGCTCGTATATCTTGGCCACAACATCCATTATTTCTTCAAGGCAGGCTACCAGATGGGGGTCAAAATGGCTGCCTGCTTCTTCGCGCATAAGGGTCAGCGCCCGCTCATGGGGCCACGCCGCCTTGTATGAACGGGGCGACACCAGGGCATCAAAAACGTCGGCAATGGCTGTAATGCGGGCGGCAATGGGAATTTCCTCGCCTGCCAGCCTGCCCGCGCTGCTGGGGCCAGCATAACCCTGCCCGTTCCACTTTTGATGGTGGTGGTGGGCGATATCGCGGGCAAAGGTCATAAAGCCGCCGGTTTGCGCCTCGGCCTCAAGAATGCCCGCGCCAATGGTAGTGTGTGCGCGCATGACCGCCATTTCTTCGTCAGAAAGTTTGCCCGGTTTTTTCAGCAACAGATCGCTTACGCCCACCTTGCCAATGTCATGAAGCATGGCGGCAAGGCGAATCTGGCTTTTGACATGCAAGGTTACGTCGGGGTCAAGGTTCAGCTGATTGGCCCTTATCTGATACATTTCTGCGGCAATGGCCCCCACGCGCTCGGCATGTGGGCCTGTTTCCAACGGGTCGTGCACCGAGGCAAGCCGTACAAGCCTGTTGATGCTTGCCCGCACCAGATGGCTGCGTTCAAGGATATTGGCAATCTCGCGCGCCAGCACACGAATGTGCCTTTCCATGTCGTGCGAAAATATGCGGGGCTTGCGCGTGCGCGGATCAAGGCTGTTGATGAGCTGCATCACGCCCAAAATACGGCCCGCATGGTCGTGAAAGGGCACAACCAACATGGATTCGGTATGGTAGCCGGTGGTTTTGTCAAAATCGTCACGGAAGGCAAAGGGCATTCCCGGCGGCAGGGCACGCACATTGGCAAGATTGAGCATTTCGCCGGTGAATGCGGCATAACCGGCAATGGAATGGGGATTGATGGGCAACCGCGCAGAAGAATAGGCAAATTTGGATGCGGTATTTACAGAAAACAGGCTGTCGTTATGGGTGTAGGCAAACAGCAGGTCGTCGCCATCCACCAAAAAGATTGTTCCCGCATCGGCCAGCGTAATTTCGCGCGCCTTGGCAAGTATGCGGTCAAGCAGCGTATTTTCGTCCTGATACTGCGAAAGATCGTCAAGAAACCTGTCGAGCCAATCGCTGTACTGCACAAGGCCGCAGTCTGTGCACGAGCGTTTTTTGTTCATGGGCAGGCCAAAGCGCATGCCCTCTCGCGCAAAGCACAAATGCAAACCTTGCATGTGGCAGCTCTGCAGGGCCTCGTGTTGCAGGGTGTCGATCTGCTTGTCTGTCATCTCGGGCGAATGGTGCGAAAGCACAATGCAGCCCGCCCCCGCCGCTTGCGCCAGATCGCGCCAGTCTTCCCAGCACGAATGCCCCCACCCTTCAATGTAGCTCGCCTGGCTGTACATGCTGTCCACCACAGCCAGGTCTACGCCTTCAAGCATTTCGCGTGCAGCGCGGCGCACCTCTGGAGCCTGGGTGATCTCGTAATCGCCTGAGTATAAAAACACGGCCTTGTCGGCGCTCACCTTGTACGACAACGCCCCACCGGGATGGTTGGCTGCAATGGCCGACACCAGCACGCCCTCCGCAGGGCTGATGGCATCGCCCGCCCCAAGGCAGTGGCGAACTACGTTGCCGCTAAAATCGGCAAAGGGAATGGGAAACATGCCGTGCGCAAAGTGGTCGTCCAGCACGTTTTCGAGCCATGCGGGAATGTAGATGTGGGTTGTCCAGCGCGGAGAATGCAGGGGTCGAAAGAATCCCAGCCCCTGAATGTGGTCGGTATGGCCGTGTGTGATAAACAGATGGCAGGTTCCACTTTCCGGCAGGTCTTCGCCCGCCTCGCGCAGGCCGGTTCCCGCATCAAAAAAAACAAGCGCCCCGTTGTCGGTGCGCAGTTCTACACATGAGGTGTTGCCACCATAAAAAGACATGGCTGGAGCCGGCACAGCTATACTGCCTCGCACGCCTCTGAGCACAACTTCCATGGGGCCTCCCAAGGGCTAATAAATTATATACCTTTTAACATTATGAAATTTGTGATTTATTTCAAGTCAGCTAATTAGATGTATCTGATACCCATTAATAATATTGCCTATGAAGTAAGTACATTATCTCAAATTTTCTTAAATTAAAATAATTTTAACCATAGAAACAATAATGGCGTTATCCCCCTGAAATCAGTTGGACAACGCCATTATGCAGCAAATATGCTAGAACAGGCCAGTCACGCGCCCTGTTGTCACATCCACATCAATATTGCGGAATGAAGGCTTGGAACCCGTGCCCGGCATAAGGCTGATATCGCCCGCCACCGGCGCAACCAGCCCCGCACCGCCAAACAGCAGCACATCGCGCACGTGCAGCCGCCACGAGGCAGGCACACCACGGCGCTTGGGGTCGTCAGACAGCGAGTACTGGGTTTTGACCATGCAAACGCCAAGTTCGTCCGCATCGGGGCGTTCCTGAAGCGTTTTGAGCCGCTGGGCAGCCATGGGTTCAAAATCCACCCCGTCCGCGCCGTAAACCTCGCGGGCAATGCAGACAATGCGTTCTGCAATGGGCAGCTTCCAATCGTAAAGCGGGCGGAAGTTACGCTTGCCGGAATTGCAGGCGTCCATGACGGCATCGGCCAATTCCAGCGCGCCTTCGCCGCCCTTTTCCCAGTGTTCCGAAACAGCCACGCTGGCCCCCGCCTTTTCGCAAATACGGCGGATGGCGGCAATTTCAGCGGGTTTATCGGTATAAAACTTGTTGATGCACACCACCGAGGGCACGCCAGAGCGGCGCACAATGCCAATGTGGTGCAGCAGGTTGATGCAGCCCGCTTCCACCAGGCCCACATCTTCGCGCAGGTATTCTTCTGGCAGGGGCTGGCCGGGGCGCGGCTGGGGCGCGCCGCCGTGGTGCTTGAGAGCCCGCACAGTGGCCACTATCACCGCCGCATCGGGTGCAAGGCCGCTGTAACGGCACTTGAGGTTCCAGAATTTTTCGTAGCCCATTTCAGAGGCAAAGCCCGATTCCGTCACATGGATGTCGCCAAGCTTCAGGCCCACCCTGTCGGCAATAACCGAGCTCTGACCAAGGGCAATGTTGCCGAAGGGGCCAGTGTGCACAAGCACGGGCTGGCCTTCGATGGTCTGGATAAGGTTGGGCTTGATGGCTTCCACAAGCCATGCGGTCATGGCACCGTCCACTTCAAGGTCGGCGGTGGTCACAGGCTTGCCGTTGCGGTCAAGGGCCAGCACCATACGGCCCATGCGCTGGCGCAGATCGGCCAGATCGCGCGCCACAGAAAGAATGGACATGACCTCAGAAGCCACGGTGATGTCAAAATGCGAGCGCATCATAAAGCCATCATTGCGCCTGCCGTCGCCTTCCATGCCGATAACGACATTACGCAGCGCCTGGGCGCAAAAGTCCATCGCCCAGCCGGTGCTGACCCGCGTGGGGTCAATATCCAGACGGCGCATGCCCGAAAGCCTCTCAAGGGTGGCATCGTCATAGTTGCGCTCGTGCTGCATGCGGGCGGTAAGGGCTGTCATGGCAAGGTTGTGCGCAGCGCCCACGGCGTGGATATCGCCCGTAAAGTTGAGCGAATACGGCGTAAGCGGAATGCACTGCGAAAGACCGCCGCCAGCGGCGGAACCCTTCATGCCCATGGTGGGGCCGCCCGAGGGCTGACGAATGGCCGCAGAAGACCTCAGCCCACGACGGGCAAGCCCCTGCACCAAACCAATGGTGGTGGTGGACTTGCCTTCGCCAAGCGGGGTGGGCGTGATGGCGGTAACGTCCACATATTTGCCGTTGGGGCGGTCTGCAAGGCGGCTCAGCACATCCTGCTGCTCGATCTTGCCCATGTAGCGCCCGTAGGGCAGCACTTCAGAAGGTTCAAGACCCATCTCATCGGTCAGGGCCTCGAAGGTTTTCATATTTTTTTCGGCATCCAGTGCAATCTGCCAGTCTGGGTGCTTGGTGGGATCAAGAGTCATGAGTTCTCCATACAACATAGAATTGGCAAAATGGTACGGGCCGCCAGCAGAGGCGTCAAGCCAGAAACAAGGGGCCAACCTGCGGCCTTGCGGCGTTAGACCGCATTATATTATATCACTACAGTTCCGCCCTGTTTGTGGGCGGTTTGCCCGCCGCAAAGAGCTGGCAAAAAATTTTGCACCACACTGAAACACCGGCGCGCAGCCACGCAGCAGGAGCCAGCATGCAGTTTACCGCCCGCCAGGGCCGCCTGAACCTCTACCTGCGGGTATTTCGCCAGGGGCGCGACCTGCAAGTGCTTTGCGGCGGCGGGGCCAGCCATATAGGAGCTGTGGCCCTTGCCGCGCCCAACGATGGGCATGCGCAACACGCTGATGCGGCCCCTCTGGCAGGTCGGGCTGATCAGGCTATTCAGGCTGGTCAGCCAGGACTGGCCAATCAGCCCGGACACGTTGAAACCCGCCTGCTGGCCCTGCCCGGTCACAGGGAAGACGCCCTTGCCCTGCGCATGGCCCAAAGCATGGCCGAGACGCTGCACTGTGCCGTGTGCGTCAGCGCGGGCATCCATTATGACAACATCACCCGGGCAGAAATTCAGCAGGTCGAGCAAATGGCGCAGAGCCTCACCCAACGCTGCATTGCTGCACTTACAAAGGATTCCGAATGATTACGGTAAACGACCTCACAGAGCTTGAAAACTATATCCGCAGCGGCGAACTTGAAGCAGACTTTAAGGACGGCTGCGAAAACGACCGCTTCTACCTGCTGGAACTGCTCGAAAAACTTATGGATGTTTCCGAGCTGGCCGACGCCGCCGCCACAAGGCTGATCTTCAAAGGCCTGCCTGTTCCCCCGCCGCCAACCGAAAAATAATCTGGCAGAATGGGGCACAGGACTGGACGCAAAACTGGGTGCAGCATGGGCACAACACGGGCTAAAATCTACTGCGACATCAGGTGCGCCCCGGCCCGCAGAGCCCCGGCCACCACGGTGCAGAGCTGCGCCACATCCTCGGCAGGCGTGATATAGGGCGGCATAAGGTACACAAGCCGATTAAACGGCCTGATCCATACCCCGTGCTGCACAAAATACCGCTGCAAGGCTTGCGTGTTTACGGGTTCGTGGGTTTCCACCACACCAATGCCGCCCAGCACGCGCACATCGGCCACGCCTTGCAGCCCGGCGCAGGGGGCAAGCCCCTCGCGCAGGCCGCTTTCAAGCTGTGCCACGCGCTGCTGCCAGTTTTCTTCTTCCAGCAGGTCAAGGCTTGCGCAGGCCACCGCACAGGCCAGGGCATTGGCCATAAAGGTGGGGCCGTGCATAAAAACATTGCCCCCGGCGCAAATTTGCTGCGCCACCTCGCCCGTGCAGGCCGTGGCTGCAAGCGTCAACACGCCGCCAGTGAGCGCCTTGCCGCAGCACAAAATATCGGGCGTTATGCCCGCCCACTCTGCAGCAAACATCTTGCCCGTGCGGCCAAAACCGGTGGCAATTTCGTCAAATATCAGCAGGGCCCCGGCCTCGCGGCACAGATCGGCAAGCCCGCGCAGATATTCGGGGTGGTAAAACCACATGCCGCCCGCGCCCTGCACCACAGGCTCTAGAATAACCGCTGCAATCTTGGCCCCGCGCTCTGCAAAAATGCGGCGGGCGTCATTCAGGCTGGCCGGGTCAAAGGGCTGGTCAAAGCGGCAGCCAGGGCGCTCCATAAATATCTGCTGGGGCAGCATGGCGCTAAAAAGGCTGTGCATGCCCGTGACCGGGTCGCATACCGACATGGCCCCAAAGGTATCGCCGTGGTAGCCGCCGCGCGGGGTCAAAAACTTGCTGCGCCCACTTGCCCCCCTGCCCTGCTGATATTGCAGCGCCATTTTCAGCGCCACCTCCACCGCCACAGAGCCGGAATCGGCAAAAAACACGCGTTCAAGCCCCGCAGGCATGAGGCGCAGCAGCCTTTCGGCCAAGGCCACCGCCGGTTCGTGCGTGAGGCCGCCAAACATTACATGGGGCATGCGCCCGGCTTGACTGTGCAGAGCATCCATGAGGCGTGGATGATTATAGCCGTGCACGGCAGCCCACCACGAAGACATGCCGTCCACAAGCTCCCTGCCCTCTGTCAGCACAATGCGGTTGGCGCGGGTGCGACTGACAGCACTGAGCATGGGCGGCTGCGCGGCAGACGCATAGGGATGCCACACGGCCTGATGGTCGCGGGCCACAAGTGCCTGATCACGCTCTGCCCCCAGCTTGGCAGTATGTTCCGCAGTGTATCCCGCGCCATGCCCCACACCAGGTTCCGCACCATAGCTGGCACCATAACTGGCTGACAGCAGATGACTTGCCAGCGGCTCAAGATGTTCGGCCAATGTCTGCCAGGCAGATGCTTCCAGCTGGGCCAGACGGGGCAGCTCCACCAGGGGGGCATGTATGCCCTTGTGCTGCATACGCTGGCGCAGCATAGAGGCATTGTCGGCAAGCATGGCCTGCACATCCACGCCGGGGCAGCCCGCCGCAGGGTCGGCAGTGGGCACAAGCACCAACCCCGCCAGTTGCAGACCGTTGTGGCACAGGGCATCGAGCGACAATAAAATATGGTTGAGCCCGCCCAGATAATTGCCGCCCACAAGCAGTACGGGCGCGCCCACGGCAGCCATGAGGTCAAGCATGTCTTCGCGCTCGTTAAGCGGCACGCGCAGCCCGCCAGCGCCTTCAAGCAGCAGCATTTCTGCACTGCCGCACTGCCAGTGGCGCACAATATCCTTGTGCAAATCAGCCGCGCTCAACCGTGCGCCCTCGCGCGCCGCCGCCAGATGTGGTGATGCGGGCAGGGCAAAACAGTGCAGGGCTTGAGCAGGCAGCATGTCTACCCCCTGCGGCAACCCCGCCACGGCGCTGGCGTAAACCCGCGCATCGGCCTGAGGGGCCGTGTGCGCATCTTGCGGGGCCACTCCAGTCTGCACGGGCTTTACAGCCTGCACCCGCACCCCGGCCAGCAACAGGGCCCGCAACAGGGCGGCGGCAACCACGGTCTTGCCCACATCTGTGCCAGAACCGGCCACAAACAACCCGTTAAGGGGCCGCTGCCCGGGCACTGCAACTGTTTCAGCAGCTGGCATCGCAACGCACCTCAAGCCCCAAGGCGGCAATCATTTCAAGATCGAGCGCAATGCTCTGCCCGTGGGTTGTAAGGTAATCGCCGGTCATCAGGGCGTTTGCCCCGGCGGCAAAAATTTCGCCCTGACGGTCGCCCAGCACCAGCGGTCTGCCCCCGCAGATGCGCAGGGTTGCCGTGGGTAGAACGTGCCTGAAAATGGCAATGAGCATGAGGGCATCATTGGCAGAAAGGGGCTGTTGCCCGGCAAGCGGTGTTTCCGGGTGCGGATGCAGAAAATTCATGGGCACATGCCCTACCCCAAGTTCCTTGAGGCTAAAGGCAAAATTCACGCGGTCTTCCCAGCTTTCGCCAAGGCCAAACAACCCGCCAGAACACACGCTCATGCCCGAATCGCAGGCGCGCAACACGGTTTCGCGGCGTTGATCCCAGGTTTGCGTGGTGCACACACTGGCATAATAGTCGCGCGCGGTTTCAAGATTATGATGAAACCGCGTCAGGCCCGACTGCGACAGATTGGCAAAATCCCGGGCTGCAAGTTTGCCCAGCGAGGCGCACACGCGGGGTCGCACATCGTCTGGCAGGGCTGCAATAACCTTGCACAGCCTTTGCAGTTCGTTGCCGTTCAGGGCCGAACCACTGGTTACAACGCCAATACGGGCCACAGGCAAGGCTGCCAGGTGCAGAATGCGCTCACGCAGTTCTTCGTCGGGCAGCAGAGAAAAAACGTCAATGGGTGTGTGGTTGTGCCTGCTCTGGGAACAGAAACAGCAGTCCATTGAGCAGTTGCCGCTCTTGGCATTGATAATGGCGCACAAAACGATGTTGCGGCCAAAGGCCGCCTCGCGCAACGCTGTGGCTCTGGCAAAAAGCTCTTCCTGTGGCAGGGAAAGCAGGGCCAGTGCCTGGGCGGGCGTTGCAGCCGCCAATGATTCAGTCATTTTGCAACCCTAAAAAAACGATGGTGCAGAGCAAAAAACAATTTGCTGGCCGGAGCCGCTTTGGCTGGCAGGTTTGCTGCCGTTCAGGGGTGCAACATGCCACTTTTTTGCCTAAAAAAAAAGCCCGCCTGTGGGGCGGGCTTTAGAAATGGTGCACAAACCAGTTGCCTGACGGCGCGGAAATACCGCGACCTGCACCTGATTTCTATACGGGAGCAGCAACTTTGCGGCGCTTTTCCCACAGCTTCATGTCTTTCATCTTTTTGCGGCGCTCGCGCTGAAGGGCTTTGCACACAAGGGGTGCGTCTTTTTTGAAGCCCCACTTTTCGCGGTATTCGCCAGAGGTCATGCCGTGGCTGGCCAGATGACGCTTGGTAAGAATTTTGAAGCTCTTGCCACACTCAAGGCAGGTAACAGACTTTTCTTTGACCGACTTGCGGGCTTCAACAGCCATTTCGCCGCTGTCAAGTTCCACAGGCGTTTCGCCTTCTGCAACAGACTTGATCCCCTGAGCCACTTTCTGGATAAAGGCGGCAATTTCTTCTTCACTCATTACGCGAACGCCAGCTTGCGCTCTGGTAATTTCCAGCGCTTCTTTCAGATAATCGTCCATAACAACCCCTTTAATGTCTTCAATATACTCAACCTGACGCGCTGCGAACCCGCCTGATTGGTCCACTGGCAGAATGGTCGGTCACCCTTCTATCCTGTTGAAGAGAACATACACAGCAGCTATTGCTTCGTCAATGTACTATGCCCCAGAATATTAAATTCCAGCGCAAATTATACATAACTATTAATCTTGAATGCAATAACTTGCTCTGATTTTCAGGAGTCGCTGCACGCGCAACAAATATAAAATTGAAGGTGGCCATTTGATAAAAACTTCTCAAATGGCCACCTTTGCGGCAAACCTGCAATATGACAGATTGCCATAAGCAAAAGCTACTTTGTGGTTAATATCTCATACTTTGATACTGTACCCCAAAAGCGTTGGTCGAGATATTGCCAACGCACACTTTGCACATAACCACTTGCAATACCAGTTGTATTTTGATCGACATTGCCCACTGCAAATGCAGCAGTGGCGCGGTGTTCAAAGGCTTTGAGCTGGTCGGTCATGCTTTGGGCAAGGGTTTGCTGTCCAGCCAGATTTTCCGGCAGCGGCTCCCTGTACTCCATGACCACCTTGGTGTCATTAAAATTATATCTGGCGGCAAAACCGCGCACCAACCAGCTCATAGGCTTTGAATCATCATTCAAGCCCACCACTGCTGAAAATGGATCTTTTTTGCTGTCTACAATATAGGTGCTTGCGGCATACCCAACATTGTTGAAAACCTCAACGCCCTTATCCACGCTAAAAGGTGGCTGGCCGTCACTATCCCAGTACCATCCTTGCGGTACTTCTGCCATTGCTACAATGGCCATGGGGCTTTGCGGGTCGCCCTTGCCGTAAACAGCAAGCCATGTATTGAGCGACAGGCCGCCAATAACACCAGCGCCGTCAAGCATGGCTTTGCCCGTGCCGCCAGTGATCAGGGGCATATTTACCGCCTGCATACTGATATTGGGGCGGGCGGTGGAAACATAGGCATTGCCCTGCATTCCCCTCTGCAACGCGCCGGTGCACCCGGCCATAATGGCAACCATGCAAAGAGCAACGCAAAAAAGCACTCTATTCATATGTACCTCCAGGGCTGGCGATGCCACACCGCAGCAAAAGCGTTATTGCCATAATGCCAATAAAAAATTGAAATAGATCAGGCCTGAACAACATAAACCAGAACTGGCAAGGCTGGCTGACAGGCAACGACAACCAGAACAGGGCCATCGCATTTACCTATTATATTCCAAGCTGAACCAGCATGCAATGCAACAAGCCTTGCACGCCCGCAAAGGCAATATAAAAAAGGCGTAGCACTATATTAAGGAAGGGAACAGAGATATATATGGCTACACTGTAGCCATATTGGATGACAAGCTAGGGTGTACCGGCAGGTCTGCCCGCAGGAGCCGCCTGACTGCCAGCCCCACCGGGCAGGTAGTTTTGCAGGTCGCGTGATACTTCAAAGGTGTGCAGTTCTGCTGTGGCAGCCTTGGCAAAGGGAGAATCGGCGTAGTTGCGCACAATATCCTCAAGCAGGGCCTGCGCACGAGTGGCGTCGCCCAGCTTGCGGTACAGCCGCGCCTCACGAAAACGCAGACCAGGATATTCGGGTGAGTTTTTGGGGACAAAGGCATTGTAACGAGCGAGCCACTCCAAAGCCTCAGGCACGCGGTTGCCCACCTCGCAGATGTCCATGAGCGAGAGCATGGCGTCCTTGATGCGCTGCGGGTCGGCCTTGTCCGAGCTCTCGTCCTGCAACTGTGTAAAGAGCTCTATAACCTTGCGGTTAAAGGTGTAAGAATTGCGGATATCCTTGCGCTGTTCGGCATCGCGGGCCAGAAAATAGGTAGCGTAGGCGCGCTGGTAGAGCGGAATATCCTGTCTGTCTGCAAGGCTTTGCCACATGGCAAGTGCGGGGCCAGCCAGATTGAGATTTTGGGCCGAAAGCGCCAGGGCGTAATCAAGCTGGTTGCGCAGTTGCGGCTTGAGAGGCCAGCCAGACACAAGCCTGCCTAGGTCAAGAATCTTGGCCCATGCCCCGGCCTTGAGGTAACGGTTAAAAAACTCCGTAAAGGCGGCCTCGCCGTATTCCGGGTTCATGGGCGACTTGAGAAATTCGGCCATCAGGCCAAGTGCCGCGTCGTCATCGCCGCGTTCAAGCATACCCTGGGCAAGAGCATAGCGCATGCGGGGGTCGATGGCTCCGTACCTTTCTCGCACCAGCGGAAAGCCATTCCACAAAAGCAGAATTCGGCCATAGTTTTTTTCGACAATTGAGTTGGCCAGCTCTTTCTGAAACGACAGCCAAATGATATCCCGCGCCTGGGCCACGTTGACGTTTTCTGGGTAACCGTCAATAAATTCCGCAGCCTTGCCCATAGCCTCGGTATAACGCTTGCTCCAATAAAGCCACATGGCTTCCTTGAGGCGCGCGGTAACCGATTCGGGCGCGGTGCGCGAGGCAGCAGCAAGATCAGCATAGACCTTTTGCAGGTTGTTGCCCGCAGACCGCGCAAAAACCTGTGTCATACTTTCGTAGTTGATGGGCGCGTCATAGATGCCGCCTTCAATAATCCGCAAACTGGCCATCTTTGCCGACTGGGTTCCCGCATAATGCCGGGTAATGTAGTTGTACAAAAAGTCGGCGGCAAGTTTGTTGCCAAGGCGGGTGTACATATCGCCCATTTTGAAGAGCAGCTCGTCGTTGCCCTTCTGGCCCGGCAGCAGGTTAAAATACAGCCAGTACAGGGTCAGGGCTTCCATGGGCTTGTTCAGGGCCTCATCGTTGCCTCCTTGCAAAAAGAGAAACGTCGGGTCTTCAATATAATAACGGGGCCAGCGCTTGCTGATAAAGTCAAGTATTACCTGTGCGTTAGTGTACTTCTTCTGCTTGTGCAGCGCTCTGGCAAGACCAACTGAAGCCTCTTGCAAAAAGGAAGATTCGGGGTATTTGTCGAGCACCATTGAAAAAGAGTGCTCGGCCTGCGCATACATATTGCGCTTGAGCTGCTCCTTGCCCAAGGCCGTAAAGCCCTGTGCCACGCCAGGATAATCGGGATACCGCCGATACATGGCCACAATGTAGCCCCCGGCATCCACAAGATTGCCCACATTTACGTTCACCAGCCCCAGACGCAGCAAGGCCTCTGGCACACGCGGCGACCGCAGATCAAAATTCATGGCCTCGCTGGTGGCAGAAACAATGGGCTCAAACCCGGCCAGCGGGTTGTCAGAATATCTGGCCCAAACGCAGTCGCTGATATAATACAGCGTTTTTTCGCGCATCTCGGCACTGATTGTGGGCATTTCCTTCAGCTTTTCCAGCTGGGGCAAGGCTTCCACATACTTGCGTTCCTTGATGAGCCGCTCCACCTCATCCATCATTTTCTGTGGATCAGCGGGCTTCTCCACCGGGTTACCCTGCTCGTCCACATAAACAACAGGCCGCACGGGCTCTTCCTTGGCGGCCTCAGCGCCGTGACCTCCAGCTTGTGCCTCATTGGGCAACCCCACCACATCGCCCGTAACCTTGCCAGACACATTGCCGATAATTTCAACCGGTTTTTCAAGCGGTGCGGGCTTGGCGGGTGCAGCGGCAGGTGCTTGTGCCGAAGCGGGAGCCGGGGCTGAAACTTGAGCAGGTGCGGGAGCAGAGGATTGCACCGGAGCCGGGGTAGGAGCCGGGGCCAGCACCTGTGCGGGTACTTGAGCTGGAATCTGCGCAGGTGCGGGCGCAGGGCGTGCTGCCTGTGTGGCGGGCTGTGGAGCAGATTGGGGTGCTGCCGTAGCAGCAGGTTGCGTAGCCGCAACGGGTTGCGCGGGTGCAACAGGTGCAGCTTGAGAAGGCACAGTGGTAGAAAGCCCCCTGTCTTCAGGCCAGTTTTCCGGCCCGCCGGGGTTTATCTTGCTCATGAGGCTTGGCCCCTGCTGATCAAGAGCACGGCTTGGCTCACCGCCCGCCGCCGAGGGCGGTCCTTCTGCTGCAATGGCAGAATCTGTAGCGGCAAATAGGGGCAATGACAGCCCCAAGCCCAACAGCTTGGCCTTGGCAGTATTCGTCAGCTCAGCAGGCGAGAGGCTCTGCACATACTGCTGGGCATTATCCAGCGTTTTCAGCGCATTGTGCAAAAAGTCCTTGCCCGCATCAATGGGCAGGCTTTCTGCCAGCGAGGTTCCCGGCCCTGCCGCGCCAGCAAGGGCATCATCTCCAACTGACTGACGGGCAGTACTGTCACCCTGCAAGCCAGCGGCAAAAATTTCTATATCGATAACAGATGCAGAAGGCCGCCGCATAACGTGGCTCATGGCCCTGGCAGAAAGCGTAATGCGCACCTGCCCGTTGGACATGCCAACGCTTTCAATCAGCGCGCCCGGCGCGGGGGCTGCTCCCTGACGCTGCAAGGTGGGGTTGTCGCCATCAAGCAACAGCAGCAAGGTATTGTTTCCGCTGCGCACCAGCCTGCGCACCTGACCGGGGTTGTCCAGCGTGAGGCTCAGGCGCTCGCCCGCAGAATTGGCCCCTTTGGCACCAGGCCCAGATGCTCCCTGCCCCAACGGCGACCAGTTCCAGCTCATGGCCTGAGCGGGATGCGCACACAGCACCACCCACAGACACAACAACAAAGCCCCCATGCAACGATGGGGCTTTGCGGGTGCGCCCTTGCGGGCGGCAATATGAGGCCGTGGCGTGGCGGCAAAAAGTTGTGTTTTCACTTGCACTTCGCAGGAAATGTTGTGGCCTGTGGGCCGCAAGAATTCATGCAAATTTTATGCCACTACATAGTGCGCTTTTTGAGTTTCTCAATCAGCGTGGTGCGCTTGATGCCCAAAAGCTCTGCGGCCTGATTTTTTACGCCTTCTGCCTTGGCCAGCGCCTCGTCAATAAGGCGGCTTTCAACAGTATCAAGAAAGTCCTTAAGGTTCAGGCCGTGCTGGGCCAGCACCCCGAGGGTGGGCCACGCAAAGGCCCCGGCAGGGGCAGATACGAGCACAGTTACGCCTTCGGCAACAGGCGCTTCAGAGGGTGTGGCTGCGGCATTTTGTTCAGGTGCTTCCTGCTCTGCCTGCGGCTGGGATTCGGCCTCAGGCAAAACTTCTTCCACAGGAGGCAGCAGAGAAATATCGCCCACATGATCAAGAATCTTGTGCGGCAGGTCGTCCATGCACACAATGTCGCCGTCCACAAGAATACTCAGACGTTCCATGAAATTTTCGAGCTCGCGCACGTTGCCCGGCCATGCGTAGGCCGCCAGAATACGCCGCGTGGTATCGTCAAGCTGCATGGGGTTGCGCTCTTTTTTTGCGCAAAAGTGGTTAAGAAAATGCCGGGCAAGCAGCAGCACGTCGTTGCCACGCTGACGCAGGGGCGGCAGGTGCAGGGGAATGACGTTAAGGCGGTAGTATAGATCCTCGCGAAAACGCCCGGCGGCAACTTCTGCCTCCAGGTCGCGGTTGGTGGCCGCCACAATGCGCACGTCCACCTTTTTGCAGCCAGTGCCGCCCACGCGCTCGATCTCTTTTTCCTGCAATACGCGCAAAATCTTTACTTGAAGGCTCAACTCCATCTCGCCTATTTCATCAAGAAAGATGGTGCCACCGTCGGCCATTTCAAACCGGCCCGGCCGCGAACGTATGGCGTGCGTAAAGGCGCCCTTTTCGTGACCGAAAAGTTCGCTTTCAAGCAGTTCCTTAGGTATGGCCCCACAGTTGATGGGTACAAAGGGCTTGTCAGCCCTGCGGCTGTTGGCGTGAAGAGCGCGCACCAGCAATTCCTTGCCAGTTCCCGATTCACCAGTTACAAGCACTGTGCTGTCCGTGGGCGCAACCTTGCCGAGAACCTTGAAGACTTCAGCCAGGCTTGTGCTTTGGCCGATAATGCCGCTGGTATTCAACTCCATGTGTGCATCTCCGCGTGCATATCCTTTCCTGTGTCAATACACTGACACGCATCGGAATGCCAGTAAAAATGCGCCTATTCCTCCGCATTACCCTTAGCCCAGCCGCCTTTTGCCATGATCGACTGTCCTAATCACACAGCTGCCCCTGCTGGCGGGCTGGCCATTCCCCCGTGCCCGCTCGATATTTCGCGCCAAGAAATTCTGGCGACCTTGACGCAGGGCCGCAATCTGGTGCTCAGCGCCCTGCCCGGCGCAGG
>SAAX01000105.1 GCA_009929215.1 Deltaproteobacteria bacterium
GAATAATTGCCGCTCTTGCAGCCGTCATTCCTCCCGAAGATTTTCCAACGGGTTCCTTGATCAGCTTTGAAGTGCGCCCACCTTGCCTGTACATGACGTAAAAAATTTTTTCGCCGTGTAAATCAATGTGAATATACACGCCAGGGTACTTAGGGACTTTTTTCATGTCTAACTCCGTGGTAACACCCATGGTAACACACAAGATAGAAATAGATGGTAAATGATAGTAAATCAAGTGGGACAATTTTTAAATTTGTTCAATAATTTCAATGAAAATAGTATCAGATAGTAATTCCAAGTAATGATGTGCATCGCCTTCGCAAGGCGGGGGTCGAGGGTTCAAATCCCTTCTTCTCCACCACAATATCAAGGGGTTACGGTTGATGCCGTAATCCCTTTTTTATTGCGCCCTGCGTGTAGGCATGGGCAGCAGGCCGTAGCATTTGCGCAGCGTGTTTGCGCCAAAATGCATTGGCAATCGGGCTGCAAGTTGGGTAAAATGTAGCATTGTTCACTGGGGCCTGGGGTACTATGGGCCGCGCATCACTACGATGAAGGGGAGCGTCATGAGCAGTACACTTTCATGCTTCAAAGCCTATGATATTCGGGGCCGCGTGCCGGGCGTGATCAATGCGCCGCTGGCGCGTGCTCTGGGCCGGGCCGTGGTTGAAATTCTTGGCGCCAAAAGTGTTGTGATCGGTCGCGATGCCCGCCTTTCTGGCCCGGAACTGCGCGACGCGCTGGCACTGGGGCTGCACGAGGCAGGGGCTCAGGTGACAGATATCGGCATGTGCGGCACGGAAGAAATCTATTATGCCGCCGCCAATCAGCCCTTTGGCGCGGGCGTCATGATTACGGGCAGCCACAACCCTGCGGATGAAAACGGCTTTAAGCTGGTGCGCGGCGGGGCCATACCCATCAGCGGCGATTCCGGCCTGTTTGCCCTGCGCGACAGGGTGGCCGCCATTCTGGCCGAAAACGGCTCTGCGGCTTCCGCCCCTGCTGCTCCCTTGCACCAGGCCTCGTTTCGCGCCGACTATGTGGCATGGCTGCTGCAATACAGCGGTGCTGGCCAGCTTGTACCCGTGGCTGGCCGCAAACCCCTCAAGATTGTTGCAGATGCTGGCAACGGCTGCGCTGGCCTTGTGCTCAAAGACCTGATGTCTTCCCTTCCTTTTGAATTTGTCTGCCGCCAGATGCAGCCAGACGGAAACTTTCCCGACGGCGTGCCCAACCCTCTGTTGCCGGAACGCCGCGCAGCCACGGCGGCTGCGGTGCGCGAGGCTGGCGCAGATATGGGCGTTGCCTGGGACGGCGATTTTGACCGCTGCTTTTTTTATGATGCAGAAGGCAACTTTATTGAGGGCTACTACTGCATAGGTCTGCTGGCGCAGGAACTGCTGCGCCGTGTGCCCGGCGGCAAGGTGGTCTATGACACGCGGGTGTACTGGAATACGCGCGATGTGGTGCTGGCCGCAGGTGGGCAGCCCGTCATGGGCAAGACCGGGCACGCCTTTATGAAGGAACGCATGCGCGCAGAAGACGCCGTGTATGGCGGCGAAATGAGCGCCCACCATTACTTCCGCGATTTTGCCTATTGCGATTCGGGCATGCTGCCCTGGCTGCTGGTGGCTTCGCTGGTGCAGCGCAGCGGCAAGTCGCTGGCTGAGCTGGTGGCCGAGCGCATGGCGGCCTATCCGTGTAGTGGCGAAATCAACCGCCGTGTGCAGGACGCCCCCGCCCTCATGAAACTGGTGCGCGACAAATATGCCCCCACGGCCCTGTACGAGGACAGCCTGGACGGTGTGAATCTGGAATTTGCACAGTGGCGTTTTAACCTGCGCATGTCCAACACCGAACCCTTGTTACGGCTCAATGTGGAAAGCAGGGCTGACCGCGCCCTGCTGGAAGACAAGACTGCTGAAATCTTGGGGCTGCTGGAGGAAATGGGCGGGGCCGTGCCCGCCTGACACAGTGCCGGCCTGACGCCCGCAATTGGCTGCCTGCCACCTTTTTGATGCCCGCGCGGCTGGCTAGCGGAGCGCTTGTTTACGGGTGGCGTATGGCGTAATATTTACCATCTAGCTTGTTCGTCCTGCTGACAATGCGCCGGATCGATGTTCCAACATTGACGCAATGGTGAGGAAATTCATGCACAATATTGCCCCTGTCATTCTGTGCGGCGGTAGCGGCACACGGTTGTGGCCGCTCTCGCGCGAGACGTACCCCAAGCAGTTTGTGGATCTGGGCGGCGGAAGGACGTTGTTCAAGGATACTGTGCTGCGGGCGCAGCGCACGCCCGACAGCATCGAGCCTGTTATTGTCTGCAACGAGGCGCACCGTTTTTATGTGACAGCCGAACTGTACGAATGCGGCGTGTACGGCAAAATTTTGCTGGAGCCAGCACCGCGTAATACGGCTCCAGCCATTGCGCTGGCGGCATTTGCCTTGCAGGAGGGCGGAGCTGATCCGCTCATGCTGGTGCTGCCCTCTGACCATGCCATTGGCGACGAATCCGCATTTTTTGAGGGCGTAAAACAGGCTGCGGCACTGGCCGAGCAGGGCTATATTGTCACCTTTGGTATTGAGCCCACTGGGCCGGAAACCGGCTTTGGTTACATAGAGCAGGGTGAAACGCTGGGGGACGGTGTGTTCAGAACCGCCCGGTTTGTAGAAAAACCCGCTGCGGATGTTGCAGCCGCCATGTTGGCCAAGGGCGGCTATTCGTGGAACAGCGGCATGTTTTTGCTGCGGGCTTCTGTGTATCTGAATGAGCTGGAGCGTTTTGCTCCGCAAATTTACGCTGCCTGCAAAGCCGCCTGGAATGGGCGCAAGGATGATAAGGCCTTTTCGCGTCCGGACAGCGAGGCCTTTCTTTCCTCCCCCTCGGATTCCATCGACTATGCCGTTATGGAGCATACGGATCTGGCGGCCGTTGTGCCGCTGGGCGTGAGCTGGAGCGACCTGGGCTCGTGGGAGGCCTTCTATCAGATCGGGCAGCGCGACGACTGCGGCAATGTGTGCTCTGGCGACGTGATGACCGAGGGAACCGAAGACTGCTACTTTAATGCCAACCACAGGCTGGTGACGGCCATTGGCGTGAGTGGTCTTGTGGTGGTGGAGACGCAGGACGCTGTGCTGGTTGCGCCACGTGATCAGGTGCAGGATGTCAAAAAGATTGTGGGCCGTCTGCAACGCGACAACCGGCCCGAGTGCCGTCAGCATCCGCTTGTATACCGCCCCTGGGGCAGCTACGAAACCCTGGTTATGGACGGTCGTTTTCAGGTCAAGCGCATCATCGTCAACCCTGGGGCAGAACTTTCATTGCAGATGCACCACCACCGCGCCGAGCACTGGGTTGTGGTGAGCGGCACGGCAGAGGTTACCAACGGCGATGTTGTGCGGCTGTTTACAGAAAACCAGTCTACCTATATCCCCGTTGGCACAATGCATCGGCTCAAAAATCCCGGTGTTATCCCACTGGTACTTATTGAAATACAGTCTGGGGCCTATCTGGGCGAGGACGACATTGTGCGTTTTGCCGATGTTTACGGGCGGGAAGGTTAGCAATGTAACGAGCGCGCTGCCGATTCGGCAGTTGGCTCGTGCAGTGGACAATGGTTGGCTTGTCGGGTATGTTGTCCACTTGTTTGCGGGCAGAATGGGATATTTGTTCTCGTAGATTTACTATTTAAACGATAAATGTATATTATGAAGAAAGCGCTTATAACCGGCATAACAGGGCAGGACGGGGCTTATCTCGCAGAATTTCTTTTGCGGAAGGGATATGAGGTGCACGGCATCAAGCGGCGTGCCTCGCTGTTCAACACTGACCGCATCGATCACCTGTATGAAGACCCGCACGCCAATGGGCGGCATTTTATTCTGCATTACGGTGATCTGAGCGATTCCAGCAATCTGGTGCGCATCATGCAGGAAGTGAAGCCCGACGAGGTGTACAACCTGGCCGCGCAAAGTCATGTGCAGGTTTCGTTTGAGTCGCCGGAATACACGGCTGATGTGGACGCCCTGGGAACCCTGCGCCTGCTTGAAGCTATCCGTATTGCAGGGCTTGCCCAGACCTCCCGTTTTTATCAGGCGTCTACCTCAGAACTTTTTGGTCTGGTGCAGGAAGTGCCGCAGACGGAAAAAACGCCGTTTTACCCGCGTTCTCCCTATGCCTGCGCCAAACTCTATGCCTACTGGATTACGGTCAATTACCGCGAAGCCTACGGCATGTATGCCTGCAACGGTATTCTGTTTAACCACGAATCGCCCATCCGTGGCGAAACTTTTGTGACGCGCAAAATTACCCGTGCCATGTCGCGTATGGTGCTTGGCCTTCAGGATTGTCTGTTCCTTGGCAATATGGATGCAAAACGTGACTGGGGCCATGCCCAGGATTACGTTGAAATGCAGTGGCTTATGTTGCAGCAAGAGCAGGCGGATGACTTTGTTATCGCCACCGGCCGCCAGTTTTCTGTGCGCGATTTTGTCAATGCGGCAGCCGCAGAGTTGGGCGTCAGCCTGAGCTGGCAGGGCCAGGGTGTGGACGAAACAGGCACCGTTGCCTCTGTGGACGTGAACAGATTGCAGCAGGTTGCGGGCAATCGGCATGGGTTGGAATGCCACCTCAAGCCCGGTGATGTCGTTGTGCGCGTTGATCCGCGTTACTTCCGTCCCACCGAAGTGGAAACCCTGCTGGGGCATCCGGCCAAGGCCAAGGAAAAGCTGGGCTGGGAACCGAAGACCTCTTTTGAAGACATGGTTGCCGAGATGGCGCGCGAAGATCTTGCCTTAAGTATGCGCGATGCCGTGTGCAAGGTGGCGGGCTTTAAAACTTTCAGTCACAACGAGTAGGGCATGCACAAGGATTCTCTGGTCTATGTGGCTGGTCACAGGGGGCTTGTGGGCAGTGCCCTGTGCCGCGCCCTGACGCGTTCTGGCTATGAGCGGCTGCTCACGCGCACCCACGCGGAGCTGGATTTGTGCGATCAGCCCGGGGTGCGGGCTTTTTTTGCCCAGCATCGGCCTGATGTGGTGATTCTGGCCGCCGCCAAGGTGGGGGGCATCCATGCCAACGCCACCTATCCGGCAGAGTTCATCTATCAGAACCTTCAGATTCAGAATAATGTTATCGACAGTGCCTACCGTAATGGCTGCAAAAAGCTGCTGTTTCTTGGCTCGTCGTGCATCTATCCCAAGCTGTGCCCCCAGCCCATCAAGGAAGAATACCTGCTCACCGGGCCGTTGGAACCAACCAACGATGCCTACGCGCTGGCAAAAATTTCTGGCATCAAGATGTGCCAGGCCTACCGTCAGCAGTATGGTTTTGACGCCATCAGCGCCATGCCAACCAATTTGTACGGCCCTGGCGACAATTATCATCCGGAAAACAGCCATGTGATTCCTGCCCTTATTCGCCGCTTTCATGAAGCAAAGGTATCTGGCGCAAAAACAGTAACCATCTGGGGTACTGGCACGGCCCTGCGCGAATTTTTGCATGTGGATGATATGGCGGGGGCTTGCGTGTTTCTGCTCGAGAATTACTCAGATTTTGAGCATGTGAACGTGGGCAGCGGCGTGGAGCACACTATTATAGAAACAGCCCGTATGGTGGCCCGCGCTGTGGGCTATGAAGGTGAGATTGCCACCGACCCCACAAAGCCGGACGGAACCCCGCGCAAGCTTATGGATTCTGGCAAGCTGTTTAGCATGGGCTGGAAGCCGAGCGTGGGGCTGGAAGAAGGGCTACACGATGCGTTCAGTGATTTTTTGCTGGATCAGGCTACATGGGTGTCTTCTCCCGCACAATGATGTGGCGGCTTCTGTCTGTGGGGGATTTGAAAAACTAGCCTCTGCCTCGTAATGCCAATAAACAACAAGATATTTGTTGGGGTGCGTTATTTGGCGATCAATTGTTGCACCCCAATGG
>SAAX01000106.1 GCA_009929215.1 Deltaproteobacteria bacterium
ATAAATCCAAGGGGATTTTGACCGAGCAGCGTTTTGTGTGCCTGCCGCACGAGGGCGGGGCGCGGTTTTACGCTTCGGGCGACCTCGCCTTGTGGTCGGCAAAGGGCGAAATTCTGCTGCTGGGCCGGGCTGACGATCAGGTGAAAATTCGCGGCAACCGTGTGGAACTGGCCGAGGTTGCCTGCCTGCTTGAAAATTGCGAGGCCGTCAGCCAGGCGGCCGTGCTGGCGGTTAAAGATGCTGGCGGTCAGGCCAGCCTTGCGGCATTTTTTGTGCTCAAGCCGGGGGCAACCATAGAATCCGTGGTTGCGTGGAGCCGGGGCAGCCTGCCGCCGTACATGGTTCCCTCTGCCTGGCATGTGCTTGAGGCCATGCCGGTTGCGCCTACGGGCAAGATTGACCGTAAGGCACTGCAAAATATTGCGCGTCAGGGCGATGTTCACAATAGCGGCGGGCGGCAGGTGGATGCGGGCCTTGTGAGCATTTTTGAGCGCGTGCTTGGCCGTGCCTACGACCCTGCAAAGAGCTTTTTTGACCAGGGCGGAAACAGCCTTAATGCCATGTCGCTGCTGCACGCCATACGCAAGACCTTTAATGTGGATATTTCTTTTCGTAGTTTTGTGAGCTGCGAAACCCTGTTTGACGTGGAAGCCCTATTGGGCAACGGCAGGGTGGAATCGACCAGCGCGGTCATTGAAACCGCGCCCCTGAGCATGGGGCAGTTCCGCATATGGGCGTATCAGCAGGTCAACGAGGGATCCATAGATTACAACATGCCCCTGCTGCTGGAGCTGCGGGGCGAAAAAACGGCAGATTTTCTCGAAGGTCTGCGCAGGGCCGCCAACGCACAGGAGCTTTTTCGCTGTACGGTGGCGGGTGATATAGACAATCCCCATTTTCAGCGCGGCAAGGGCGAGGTGTACCTGCGCAGCGTTGCCTTTGCCGACGAGCACGAGGCGGCGGCTTTTTTTGACCAGCAGATACACACGCCCTTTGACCTGCGCACAGAGCTGCCCGTGCGGCTGGTGGCAGCCACCTTGCCCCGCTGCGTGCAGGTGCTGGTGCTGGTGCATCATGTGGCCGGCGATGGTGAAACCCTTGAAATCTTGTTGCAAAATGCCCTGCGTCATCTGCGGGGCGAGCCCATCGTGCACGGCGCGCTGGCAACGCAAGAGGGCTTTTGCCGCAGGCAGACCGCCTATGCCGCATCGCCAGCATGTGCGGACGACGCCGCCTACTGGCAGTTGGTGCTAGAGCCAAGGGTAGAGCCGATCAATCAGGCAGCAGGAGCTGCCCGCCGTACCGGGGCCATGACGGGTATTGATATTGATGCGGAGACCGCCCAGGGTTTTGAAATTCTGGCCAAAAATTCTGGGGCAAGCGTGCTGGCCTGTTTTGTGGCCCTGGCGGGGCGCACACTTTGCCGCCGCTTTGGGCGCAAGGAATTGCTGCTTGGCGTGCCCATGGGCCTGCGCGAAACCCAGGACGAATTTTGCGCAGCCGGGTTTTACGTCAACACCGTGCCCCTGCGCGTAAGACTTGAAGATCAGTCAGACAGCGCCGCCGTGACCGATGCCGCCCATCAGATGCGGCAGGCCATCGAGCACAGCCGCTATGGCGCGGCAGACATTGTGCCGGAATTTCTGGCAACGCACGCGCACTTTGAGCCTGTGGCCGCGCCGGGGCTGGAGGTTCAGCGGCTTGGGCTTCAGCTGCGGGCCAGCAAGCTTACGGCAAGCTTTACGCTGGTGACCGGGGCGGCATCGCGCATTGTGCTGGAATACGATTCGGGCTGTGTGGCCGACGCCGGGGCCTTGCTGCACGAAATGGCGCAGAGCATGCGCCGTGCCTGCGAGGGGCTTGCGCGGCGTAAGCCCCGGCAGGTGCTGGCCGATGCATGGCGCGAGATTCTGCACCCCGGCTCCACACTGCTCGTGCCGGAAGAGAGCGACTTTTTCCGCGATGGCGGCGATTCCATCAAGGCAATCCAGATTACGGGTATCTTGCGCCGCAGCGGTATAACCACGCTCAGTGCGCCCGATTTTTTGCGTAAGCCGCGTTTTGCAGACATTTGCGCCCTGCTTGAAAGCGGTGCAGAGGCCCCGGCCGCAGCCCAAAATGTGGATTACACGCCGGTTGCCCCCGGCGAACGCGTACCCCTGTTGCCCTTTGCCCACCATTTTATCGCCGCGCACCCCTTGCACTGGCAGCAGTTCTTTATGTTGCTGCCGCTCGAAATTCGCGCAGATGTGCCCCCAGCCAGCCTTGAGGCATGGCTGCAAGCCCTGCCCGCAAATCACGAGTCTTTGCGCATGGCCTTTGCGCCCGACCACGCCACTGTGCTGGCCGAACCGCAAAAAATTGGGCTCGAGTGCTGCGATGTTGACGAATCTGTTGCGCAGACTGCCATGCTGCGCGAGGCAGTGGGCCACATCACTGCAAGGCTGAACCCCGAAAGCGGCCACACCCTTGGGGCCGTGCTTGTGCGGCAGGGCAGCAGGCGCATTCTGGTGCTGGTGGGGCACCACCTGGCGTTGGACGCGCTTTCGCTCGAGGCACTGCGGCAAGAGCTTGTACAGTATTGCCGCACGGGCTCTGCTCAGAATATGGGCCAGCGAGAGGCCCAAGGGCTTGCCCTGCGGGCACGTGAGGTTGAGCGCCTTGTGGCCTCTGGTGCTTTTCCCACCGCCGAGCAGCGCACGCTCTGGCGTGATGCCTGCGCCGTACCGGCAGAGCCCTTGTGCGCTCTGCTGCCCGGGGGAAGGGACAAGGCCGCAGAACGTGCCAGTGCTGCCGTGCGGCTTGAGGGCTTCCGCCTTGAGTACTCGCCCGATGCCAAGGCCGATCTGCTGGCCGCCTTGGCCTGCGCCCTGCACGCGCAGGGGCAGCGGGCTGCCGTGCGCATTACCCTTGAAAGCCACGGGCGCGACGAACTTTTGCCGGGCTGTGACGCCAGCCGCAGCCTTGGCTGGTTTACCGCTGTGTGCCCCATGCCTCTTGAGCCCGCCGCCACCTGCGCTCACGCCCGCGAGGCTGTTGGGCCGTGGCTGGCCCAGCATTTTACGCCAGAAAACTGCAATGCCTACGGTTATTTGCGGCGGGATGATTCCAACGCATTTAACTACGCGGGCCAGATTGCCTTCAACTATCTTGGTCGCATGACAGGCCAGCCAGACGACGAGGCTTCACTGGTGCTCTCGGCCCTTGCTCCGGGCCTTGTCCCCGAACTGGTGCACAGCCAGATGCAGGCCGAAGCGCCGTTGGAGATTTCGGCTTATTTTGACCAGCAGGGCACACTGCACCTTGGGGCGTGGTTTAGCCCCGCGTGCCTGCCGCAAGCCTGGGTTGACGGGCTGCTCGCCAGCTGGCTTGAGGCCCTCAAAACCCTGCCTGCCTATCTGCCGCAGCAGACGCTGGGCGCCATTTTTGATGCCTGCCGCTGCCAGCCGGAAGATGTGGAGCGCATTGCCCAGCCCGACAGCGGGCACGAGGCCCTGCTGTACCAGTCGTTGCTGGCGCAAACGGGCGTCTACACCCAACAGGTGGAATTTTACTTCAAGGGCAGGGTGGATGTTTTTGCGCTCATGCGCGGGTGGGAACTGCTCACCGCGCGGCACGAAAGCCTGCGTTCGCTGTTCCCCATGCCTGTGGAGGGCGAATTCTACCGCGTGGTGCTGCGCAAGGCCCGCACCAGTTTGGAATATCATGATTTTTCTCATCTGCCGCAGGCCGAGACCGAGGCAGAAATGCAGGCCCTGCTTCTGGCTGAGCGTCAGCGCGGTTTTGACGTGCAGCGCGGGCCGCTGCTGCGGGCGCGGTTTTTCCGGCGGGGTGACGGCAGCGCGGTTATGAGCTGGTGCTTCCACCATTTGCTTATGGACGGTTGGTGCATGGGCGTGCTGTTGAGCGAACTTTTTGCCCTGGCACATATGGGAGCCGATGCCGCCTCAGCCCGTCTGCGTTTGCCCGAGCCCTTCCCCCTTGAGGCCTTCAGCCGTTGGCGGGCACAGTTTGATGAAAGAGCCGCGCGGGCATACTGGGCCGACCTGTTGCAGGATTTTGGCGGTCTGACGGGCGTTGCCCTGCCCCAAACCGTTGCCGCAAACACGCCAGCCACGGAAAATACGGCAGCTACGGAAAACACGGCAGAGGCGGAATTTACCGAGCCCCAGACCCTGGAGCTTGAGCTGGACGAAAGCCTGAGCGCCAGCCTGCAAAAGCTGGCAACGGCTGAGGCCGTTACGCTCTCTGCCCTGGTGCAGGCCCTGTGGGCCATTGTGCTTGGCGGCGTCAACAACGGCAGCCGCGATGTGGTCTTTGGCGTGGTTACTTCGGGCCGCCCCGCAGAAATTGCGGGCATAGAAACTGCCGTGGGGCTGTTTATCCAGACCTTGCCTTTGCGGGCGCGTTGGCAGGGCAACGAGCCGCTTGGTGCGCTGCTGGCCTATGTGAAAGAGCAGAACTTGCAGCAGATGCGCTACGGTTATGTGCCGCTGGCAAGCATGGGCCGCAACGTGCTCGACCACCTGATGGTTTTTGAAAACTATCCTGTGGACACGCGCTTTGACGATGGCCGGGTAGAGCTGTGCGACATGCGCGGCTTTGAAAAAATTCCCTACGCCCTAGGTATTTCGGTTATTCCCGGTGCGCGGCTGCGCTTCCGTTTTCTGTATGATGCCGAACGGTTGTCGTATGAGCGGACCCTTGCCCTGCGCAACGGCCTGCACGCCGTACTGCGGGCGGCGGTCGACGCAGAGGGCCGTACCTGCCTTGATCTTGAAACCGCCATGCGGGAATCGGGCTTGCCCTCAGAGGTTATCGGGGGTGGGGTTGTTGCGGGCGGGGCTATTGGGGCCGGGAACATTTTTGACGGTCCAGACTCTGTTGCGTCCACTGCCCCCGCCGCCACCAAGACCGAAGCCCCCTTGCTTGAGGTAGAGCCGCTTGTGCTCGGGCAGGATACCGCAGCGCTGGCAGAAACCGTGCGCGAGGCTTATGCCGCCGTGCTGGGCTGCCCTGTGGATTCTGTGGATGCGGATTTTTTTCAGCTTGGCGGGCACAGCCTTGTGGCCATGCGTCTGCTTGCGCGCCTGAGCAAAAGCCTTGATGTTGCTGTGGGCATTGAGGATGTCATGGGCTACCCCAGCCCCCGCGCCCTCGCGGCCCGCATTGCGGGTCTGGTCACGCCAGAGGCTGTTATTCCGCGCGTGCCGGGGCGGGCAACCTATCCTCTGTCGCCCGCGCAGCAGCGCATCTGGTTTATGCAAAAGCTGCACGAGGGCGGTCAGGTCTATGTGATTCCTTTTGCCGCACGGTTGCGCGGCCCTGTGGACGCCGTGGCCCTGCAAAAGGCCCTGACCCTGCTTGAAGAACGCCACGATGCCCTGCGCCTGCGCGTGGCGCTGGACGCGCCAGAGCAGAGCCTGGCCCCGGTGGGCGGCCTGCGGCTCGAATGCTACGACACGCCCTACACAGACGATATCTATCTGGGCATAACCATGCCCCTGGGCGCGGAAAGACCGCTGGCCCGCGTGGCTCTGTACCCGCAGCAGGATGGCAGCCATGTACTGCTGTTCTGCTTCCACCACATTATTTTTGACGGCTGGTCGGCAGAAATTTTTACCCGCGAGCTCAACGAGGCCTATGCCGCCGTGTTGCAAGGTGTGGCCCCGCAGTGGCGGCCTCTGGAGCTGGATTTTGCCAGTTACGCGTTGTGGGATTCGCAGCGCGAGCCAGACGTGCTTGCGCAGGTGCGCAACGACCTTGTGCCGCTGCCAGAGCGTTTGCGGTTGCCGCTCGATTTCCCCCGTCCTGCGGTGCAACGCTTTGAGGGCGCGGTGCTGGCCTTTGATCTGGGGCTTGAGCGCAGCCTTGCCCTTAAAAACTGGGCGCGGCATGCGGGGGT
>SAAX01000201.1 GCA_009929215.1 Deltaproteobacteria bacterium
GCATTCCAGCCGGACAAGACCACAGGCGCAGAGATTGGCGGGCCGGGTGCGTTGGCTGTGAGGAGTGGCGTGTATCTGGTGACGCTCTCAGCACCCAAGGCAATCAGCCAGAAAAAGCACTGGGACGCTGCACAGGTGGTCGAGGACTACTTTGCGCAATTCAGTGTTTCGCCGCTCACAGTGGCATCTGGCGCGCAAATTTACTGTGACCAGCCTTACACCATGAACGCCGGGCTTACGCCGGATAAACGTATTTCCCTGCTTGTCACCGTGCCGTGGCATACATGGGCAAGTACCTAACTAGAGAGGACACGATTATGGCTAAAAGTTGCTCAACCGTGGCAAGCAGCAAGACACAACGCGTTTTTGCTGTAGTCGAAGATGTGACGGGCGTTTTGCAGCGGCCCACGGCTGCGGGCTATATCCTGCCTGCCGGACGCGCCACCTTGAACCAAGTGCCAACCTTCACCAATTCCGACGAGCTTACGGACTCGCTGGACGTGGTGAACCAGTTCAAGGACGCGGTGAAAGCAGGCGATGGCAAAATCTCCACCATTGTGCGTATCCCGTCTGACGGCTCAAAGATGCAGGGCGCGGCCCTGTTTGAGGCCGCAATGGGTACGGTGCAGGAGCCGAATACTGTTTCTGCCGTCATTGCCACCGGCGGCAACATCGACAACGCAGCTACCACCATCAATATCTCTGGCATCACCGGCGGTAAGTTCCCGACTCGCGGTGAAGTCCTGATCGGCACAGAACGCATCCGCTACCTTGGCGTCACGCTCAACGCCAGCGGCGTGGTGACGGCCCTTACCAACTGCGTACGCGGATATCACAGCACCACGGCTGCCAGCCATGCGGCTGCTGCCTCGATCTCGCTGAAAAGCCGCGTGTACTTTCAGGACAAATGCCGTCCTACCTGTTCTGTGTGGATTCAGAACGACCATACCGTCATGTTTGCCTCTGGCTGCGTTGTTACCAGTGTGGCCGTGCCGCAAAGCAAAACTGGTGGTCAGCACTGCGACTTCACTTTCCAGTTCCGGCAGCTCGGTTGGGCCGGGCGTTCCTTCCTTGGCGCGATTCCGTCCACTGGCGTGTTGTCCGTTGTGAC
>SAAX01000107.1 GCA_009929215.1 Deltaproteobacteria bacterium
CCCAAGCAGAAAGTTTTGGCCGCTGAAGAACTGCGTTTTTCACGGGTGTTGCGCAACGACGCCGCCACGGGCGATGCCCCGCTCAAACCCCTGCCGCCCATGACGCCCGTGCAGCCAAAGCCCGCAGGTGTTGTGCAGGCCGGTGTGCCACAGGGCGCGGCTCAGGCTGTGCCCGGTGCTCAAGGAGCCCAGGGGCAGGGCGCAGCACAGGGCAGCGGCCTTGCCAAGGCACCGCCGGTGTCGGGTCTTTACGACTTTGTGTTTCAGGTCGGAGCGTTTAAAGATGCTGACGCCGTGGATTCCCTGCGCCAGAGGCTCGAGGGCCGGGGCATGCGCACCAAGATGGAGCGTTCTGGCAAGCTGTATGTGGTGCTTGTGCTGCTACGCGGCGACGATGCCAGAGCCGCAGAGGTGAAGCGCGCCACAGAATCTATGGGGCTGGGCAAGCCCATACAGCGTAGCCGCAAGCCCGTGTTGCAGCAGTAATTTTACGCTTACGGCGCCGCAGGCATAAAGCGCGGCTCAAGGCTGCCGTGCACCGCGTGGCGCAGAGGCAGCATGGCCGGGTTTGTGCCGCCCCGCAGAGCTGTCAGCAGGTCTTCTGCCAGATCGACCTCGCCACTGCACAAAACTGCCATATACAGGCCCGCCTGCGGGTCTGCCCCCACAATTCCTGCAGAATCCACGCCGAGGGCGTCTTTGCCCCTGAATGTATACTGGCTGTCGGCCCGCCGCACAGGTTCGCGCACTCCGGCTGCAGCTCGCAGCAGGGCGGCCACATCGGCTGCATCTGGCGGGCCTGCTGTTTTGCCCACCAGTATGCGCGCATGCACGGCTTGTTGCGGCCCGCTGAGCGATAAAATCCACACCCCGGCCATCTCTGCTGGGGCTTCTGCCTGCCAGCCTGTGGGCAGATCAAGCAAAAACCAGCCATAGTTCTGGGCCTGCGCCTGTTGCGGCGCAAAGCCCAGCACCATGAACAGGTTCATCGCAACCATAGCAAATACAATCAGGGTTGTACGGCGAGCACGTAAAAAAAGCATGCTGCTTCCTTGAGCGCGGCTGCGCGTCTAATCGTTCAGTTCCACGCGGGGGGGCTGCCATGTGCCCTTGCCCAGCGGCAGCACAGACATACCTTGCGTTTCAGGCCAGTACAGACGCATCACAAGAAAGATGGGGCCGTCGGGCGCGGGCAGCCAGTTGCTTTTGTACTTTTTGCCGGGCGAATCGCGTTGAATCAGGATGGTGAGCGAACCATCGGCATTTTTCTTCATGTCTGGCAGCATGGGCGAATTGATCAGATAGCGGTCGATGGGATTCTTGATGAGCAGCTGGGTTTTGCCGTCGTACATGGTCACAGACCAGAAGGCCTTGGCCGGGGGATACTGCCCAGCAGGAATGGTGACACGGTACTTGTGCTTGCTGCTGTCCAAGGGCGTGCCATCGGCCAGTGCTCTTGTCATGGGGTACACGGCTTCTTCCGCATCGTTGCCGTAAATGCCCGCCTTGGCCCCGCCAGCCCGTTTCAGCCAGTTGCCGTTGAAGTACTCGCGGTTGCCAAAGGGCGAGCTCATTTTCCAGCCATTAACGCGTATGCCGGGGCCGTTGATCGAGGCATCTATCATGGCCTCGCCTTTTTTGAGCCCGCGCAGCACCGCCTCCTGACAATCCTTGGGCAGGGCGGCAAAGTCAAAATGCTTGCCCGCAACGACGCCAATGCTGGCAAGCTGCGCGCGGATTGCTTTTTCTTCTGGTGCGGCGGGGGCAAATTGCAGGGCAAAGGCCAGATAGTCAAAAAATTTGGGCTTCACAAAGTCCTGCCCGATATTGGGAAAGGCAGGCATGGGCAGGGCCGGGGGCGGGGTTTGCCCCAGATAGGCCGAAAGCGTCTGCACGGCATAGCCTGTCTGAAATTTTATGACATTGTTAATGTCTGCGGAGTTGAAAAGCTGCGTGCGAAAAAGTGCCAGGGCATACTGCGTGCTGGAACGGAATACGCGCATGCCCGCAGGGGCTGTTCCTTGCCATTCGGGGGCCGCAACCATGTAGCTTCCGCCGTTGTTGCCTGTGGTTCGGCTGCCGATGTAGCCAAAATTGTAGGTGTTGGCGTCCACAAGCTGCACACTGAAGTAGCGCCCGTCTGTCACCGGCGGCACGCTGATCACCACTGGTTCGGCGCGCAGGTCAAGGCAGGCAAAGGAATAGGGCGTGTCACTGTTGGGCGTGATAACCACGGTATCCTTGTAGGTAAAAACCCGCGCACCGTTGAGCAGATGGTTGAACGGGGCCTTGTACTGCGGCGAAGTGGTGTCTACAGAATATTCGTAGGTAATGGCGTAGTGCATCACTGTGGGCAGGCCGTACACATACCCCTGCGCGGCGATGTTCTCAACCGTGGCGGCATCGGGAAAGGCCCCGGTCTGCTGTGCGGCAAGCCCGTGCGCCGGAACAGCCAGCGTCGCAAGCAGATATATGGCCGCTGTCAGGCATGCCGCCCGAAATTTAGGCAAATGCTCTGTCATGTCGCCCCCTACAGGCTTGAATATGTGTGCGTAATTGCCCACCACAACTGCTTGCACCACAAAACCCTGGAAATCAACCATTATAGCAACTGTTGTATTGAATGTGTGATGCGCGGCATGGACAAGGCCCACCCCACGGGATATTCTGACTCGTAGCGGGGCCCATGCCCCCGGCTCAAAACTGTGAGGTGCGGCAACCGCTTGCGGCGATTGCATGCAGGGAGGAATATGGCTGTCCCCCGTAAGGTATTTGGCATTGGCGCGGCTTTGGCCGTGGTGCTGGCGGTTGTTCTTTTGTGGCAGTGGTGGCTTGGGCACAACGGCGACCGTCTTGTGCTCTACGGCAATGTGGATATCAGGCAGGTTGATCTGGCTTTTCGCGTCAACGGGCGCATAGCAAAGGTGCTGGTGGACGAGGGCGATGCCGTTGCTCAGGGTCAGCCCCTTGCGCTGGTTGACGATGACCTGCTCACCCAGCAGCGGGATCAGGCCGCCGCTGAGCTTGAGAAACAGCGGGCCACGCTGGTGCGGCTTGAGCGCGGCTACCGGGTGGAAGAAATCGCTCAGGCGCGCGCTGCGGTAAGCGGTGCTGCCGCTCTGGCCGAAAACGCGCAGATCAACCTCAACCGCGTTGCTGCCATGCGGGCCACCAATGCCATTTCGCAACGAGATCTGGACAACGCCCGCGCCCAGAACACCGAGGCCAGCGCCAAACTGCGTTCCAATCAGGATCAGCTCGACATGCTGCTTGCCGGTTACCGCGAAGAAGAAGTGCTGGCGCAAAAGGCCGCCGTGGCCGCCGCAGAGGCATCCTTTAACCATGCGGAAATTCAGCTGCACGATGCCACCCTTGTGGCCCCGCAAAAGGGCATAGTGCTTACCCGCGCACGCGAGGCCGGGGCCATCGTGCAGGCGGGGCAGACCGTGTACACGCTCACGCTTACCGATCCCCTGTGGCTGCGGGCCTATGTGGACGAACCCAATCTTGGGCGCGTCAAACCCGGCATGTCTGTTAAAATTCAGGTGGATGCAGCGCCGGGCAAAAGTTATGCGGGCACGGTGGGCTTTATTTCGCCCACGGCAGAATTTACGCCCAAGACCGTTGAAACCCGCGAGGTGCGCACAGCCTTGGTGTACCGCCTGCGCGTGCAGGCAGAAGACCCGGATAATGTCATGCGGCAGGGTATGCCCGTGACTATTATTCTACAGGACGCCCCCGCGCCATGACCTCGTGTGCTGCCGAGGGGCAAGCCGTCTGCCTTGAGGGGCTGGTCATGCGCTTTGGCAAGGGGCGCGAGGCTGTAACCGCTCTTGATGGTGTAAATGCCGTCATTCCCGCTGGCCGCATCACCGGGCTGGTGGGGCCCGATGCCGCAGGCAAAACCACGCTCATGCGCATCATGGCCGGGCTCATGCCGCCAAGCGAGGGGCAGGCCAGTCTATTCGGCTACAGCCCTACAGAGCTCATGCGCAGCCAGCCCAACAGCATTGGCTACATGCCGCAGCGGTTTGGCCTGTACGAAGATATTTCGGTCATGGCCAACATGCGCCTGCACGCCAGCCTGCGCGGGCTGGAAGGGGCAGAGCGCGACCGTGTGTTTGAAAAGTTGCTGGGCTTCACCAGTCTTGCCCCCTTTACTGACCGCCTCGCGGGCAGGTTGTCTGGCGGCATGAAGCAGAAGCTGGGCATTGCCTGTGCCCTGCTGGGGTCGCCGCGTTTGCTGCTGCTCGACGAACCGGGGGTGGGCGTTGACCCGCAGTCGCGCCGCGAGCTGTGGCGCATGGTGCAGGATCTGAGTCATGACGGTATGACGGTGGTGTGGTCCACCGCCTATCTTGATGAAGCCGAGCGCTGCCCCGGCGTGATCATGCTGGACAGTGGGCGCGTGCTGTTTGAAGGGCCGCCGCAGGAGCTCACCGCAAGGGCCGAGGGACGCGTGTACCTGCTGCGGGCCGATGCGGGCACGCATAAAAGGGAGCTGGCCCTTTGGACCATGCGCCCCGGCATTGAAGACGCCCTTATTCAGGGCAGCCGCATACGGCTGGTGCTGGCGGCAGACGCCCCCGAAAGCCTGCGCCGCGAGGTGCTGGAAAAAGGCGGCGAACCTGTTGCCCCACGGCTGGAGGACGCCTACATGAGCGCCGTGGGCGGCATAAACCAGAGCCCCTCGCCCTACGGCAAGCTGCATGTGGGGCACAATGAGGATGCCGGGGGCGGGGCTGCCCGCAATGGGGCGGCGGCATCTGCCGTAGTGTCAGATGCTCCCCAGACCGCAGCCCCCGCGTCTGTTTTGCCTGCCACTGATTCCGGCCCCGTGTATTCCATTTCGGCCCGCAATCTCACCAAGCAGTTTGGGGCCTTTGTGGCGGCGCGCGATATATCCTTTGACGTGCGCCCCGGAGAAATTTTTGGCCTGCTTGGCCCCAACGGCGCGGGCAAGTCCACCACATTCCGCATGCTGTGCGGGCTTTCGCGCCCCACGGCGGGCAACTGCGCCGTGGACGGCGTTGACCTTTTGCGTGCGGGCAGCGAGGCCCGTTCGCGCCTTGGGTACATGGCCCAGAAGTTTTCGCTGTACCCGGATATCCCCGTGCGCGAAAATATCACCATATTTGCCGAGCTGTACGGCCTGAGCAAGGAGCGCCGCGATGTGCTGCTGCCGGGGCTGGCCGAGGCCCTGGAATTGCAGCCCTACCTGCGCAGCCGCACGGGTTCGCTGCCCCTGGGGCAAAAGCAGCGGCTGGCCCTTTTGTGCGGTTTGGTATCACTGTGGATAACCGCAGCGCGGGTGTGCGTTTTGACCGTTTGGAATTTCCCAGGCTGGCGTTGCTGCCTAGAGGAACGATGGTGTCGAACTGGTGTGTCCTTCCCTGGCGTCGCGGGCGATTACGCCCCATTGCTGAATTTCAGGACTGTCAGCATGAAGAGTACCCCTGTTCTTCTGCGCGATTCCAGATGACGGCATTGTACGATTTCGAAAAAAAGAAGGGACATACCATGGCGCTGGCCTACGCCGCCGCCAGTCTCGATAGCCGCCGAGGCCAGAGGCACGATCCGAGCCGCGAGTTCCGTGGTGACCGCAGCAAAAGTGGTGGCACTGGCCGTCAAGGCATCGATGGCCCCCACGATGTTCGGATGGCGGATCGAGGCGAGAGTCCTGACCTCCCTGAGAAAGCGGTTGAGATATGCGTTGTCGCCTGCAAGCTCGTCGTGGAGGATCTTGAGAGCGACGCGTCTCTGCATGGACTGCTGGGTGGCAAGATAGACCTCGCCCATGCCGCCCTTTCCCAACAGCTTGATTTTT
>SAAX01000044.1 GCA_009929215.1 Deltaproteobacteria bacterium
CTGCATTATCGAGCAAATTACTCTGATAAAGGGGGGAGTTTGCGTCCATGATGGCGGCTGAAGAAAACTTTTTTTTGCGGGGCATAAGTGCTCACTGACTGTGAAACGGTATGTAGAGCGCGTTGGACGGAAATTGGCATGCAGGTGAAATTTTTAAAAAAAACCTTGCCCTGCTTGTAAGTTGCGTGTATTTTACACAAAAGTTCCGTTCGTGTGAAGCTGACGACCATTGCTGCGGGGCATCAGGAACACAGGGTTCCATTAAGCCATACCAGCGCACTGCGCCGGAGAGCACTATGAAAAAAACACTGACCAAAGCGGACATCGTGGAGGCCATCTACGAAGAAACGGACAAAAACCGCGTAGATGTCAAGAACGTGGTCGAGAAACTGCTGGAGATCATGAAGGTCGCCATCAAAAAAGACCGGGCCCTGCTGATCAGCGGCTTCGGCAAGTTTGAGTGTTACGACAAGGCCTCCCGCAAGGGCCGCAACCCCAAGACTGATGAAACCATCACCCTGCCCCCGCGCAAGGTAATGGTGTTCCGGCTTTCGCGCAAACTGCGTGCAGAGCTGAACCCCTAGGCAAACTGCGGAGCCTCGGCAGCTACGGCATGCCGGTAGGGGCGCGTGTGACGCGTTTCTTGTCGTGCGCGCTTTTTTCTTTGCCTTTTTTCAGCATTTTGCGCTCTAGCAGCACTGGCGTGTAGAACGCCCCCGGCTGCCAGAGCGCACAGGCTGAATGTCAACCCCACTGTATACGGTGGGGGCTTGGCAGCACCCAAGGGCAAGGAAACCGGCATCTTTTGGCGTTGCCCTCGCTTTGCGGCACACCCCACGCCGCACCTGCGGCAGAATACTGGCTGACGCCGAGCGGCGGGCATGTCCACGCCGCCCAACGGGAGTCGCGCATGCTTTTCAACTCGTATTCCTTCCTTTTTGCCTTTCTACCCTTGCTGCTGGTGTGCTGGCGATTGGCTCAGGGCTACGGCCCCACGGGCCTCGCCCTGGTGCTGCTGGCTTTCTCCACAGTGTTTTATGGCCTGTGGGGTTTGCCGTTTCTTATCATGCTGGCAGTCATACTGGGCATGAACTACGCCTTTGCCCTGGCCCTGGCTGCGCCAGACCCGGAACCGGCCCCATGCGCCGCCACGCCGAAATCTGACATCGCAGAAGGCGCTGACGCAGAGGCCCAAGCCAAGGCCGAAAGCTCCTGCATGTGCGGCTCGCGCAAGCAGAGCGGCTGTCGGTTTCGCCTGAGCCGCAAAAGTCTGCTGACCGTGGCCCTGGTGCTCAACCTGCTGCCCCTGCTGTGGTTCAAATATTCCGCTTTTCTGGCCCAGAACATTGCCGCTCTGCTGCATGTGCAGTGGCACTTTACCTCGCCGGGGCTGCCCCTGGGTATTTCATTCTATACCTTTATTCAGATCGCATGGCTTGTGAGCGTGTACCGGGGGCAGGTGACACCCCAGGGCTTTACCCGCCACGCGCTGTTTTCGGCCTGTTTTCCCTATGTCATTTCTGGCCCCATTGTGCGTTACGAGCAGATGGGCTCGCAGTTTGACACGCTGGCTCCCATCACCGCAGACAATCTGGCCCGGGGTTTTACGCTCTTTACCATGGGCATGGTTAAAAAGGTTCTGCTGGCCGACAGCATTGCCATGTACGCCGACTCGGTGTTCAACGCCGCCGAAAAAGCCTTTCCGCTCAGCGGCGGCGAGGCATGGCTTGGTTCGCTGTGCTACACGTTTCAGCTGTATTTTGACTTTTCCGGCTATACCGACATGGCCGTGGGCCTTGCCCTCATGCTGGGCCTCAAGCTGCCCGAAAACTTTGATTCACCCTACAAATCCACTGGTATTGTGGATTTTTGGCGGCGCTGGCACATCACGCTCAGTTCGTGGCTGCGCGACTTTCTGTACATCCCCCTTGGCGGCAACCGTCAGGGCCGGTTCATGCAGTACCGCAACCTGTTTCTGACCATGCTTATCGGCGGCGCGTGGCACGGCGCTGGCTGGACATTTATGGTGTGGGGTGCGCTGCACGGTTCGATGCTGAGCATCAACCACTTTTTCCGCGCCTGCATCAAGGGCAAGGCGCTCGAACGCATTCTGGCCCTTGCACCGCTGCGGCTGTGCTCCATACTGTTTACGTTTTTCTGCATCAATCTGTGCTGGGTTGTGTTCCGCGCGCTGACCATTGAGGGCGCGGGGCGCATGTACAAGGCCATGTTCACGGGGCCGTTTACGCGTGAAGCTGCGGGCCTGAGCGCAACAACCGACGGGCTCACCGGCTTTGCGGCCATGGTGGCCCGTTGGCTGCCCAACAACTATATTCAGGGCTGGATTCCCTTTGCCCTTCTGCTGGTGAGCTTCTTTGTGGTGTGGGCCCTGCCCAACACGCACGAAATACTGCACGGCAGACGCGACGGCACATTCCCGCGCCTCGCATGGCGCCCCACCGCCGCCTGGGCCACGGGGCTGGCTGTCATGGCCTTCCTGACCCTGATTTTGGTTTCGCGCAAGGCGACCTTCCTGTACTTCCAATTTTAACCACGCGTGAACGCCATGAACAACATCACAGAAACCGCCTTTCTCAAGCGTTATTTTCTTGTGCTGCTGGGCCTAGTCCTGGCAGGATGCCTGCTGGCCGTTCCCTACACCGCGTGGTGGCTGCGCAGCAGCGGCGACGTGGCCGTGGAACGCGCCGTTGCCACACAGTCCAAAGGCAATTTTGCCGTGTTTGGGTCTGGCGTGTCGCAGGATTTTGTGGACTACAAACTTCAGCTCTATGCCAAGGTTAAGCCCGAAATTGCCGCCGTGGGTTCCTCGCGGGTCATGCAGTTTCGCGGGGCCTACTTTCGCAAGCCTTTTCTGAACGTGGGCGGCACGGCGGGCAACCTGCCCGTGCTGCGCTCGACCATCGACGCCATGCTGCAAATCCACAAGCCCGAAGCCGTGATCATCGGCCTGGACTTCTGGTGGTTCATGCCGCAGTGGAACGCCGACCCCTTCAAGGAAGAGCCCCCCACCAGCGGATCGTACAACTACGGCTTTGACAGCCTTAAAAAACCGTGGACATGGCTGCTGGAAGGCAAAATATCGGCCAAAAACTTTATTGCGCCCCTGCTGCCGCAATCCATGGGCGGATTCCGCGACAACCGTTTTGGCACCATGGCCCAGCAGTTTGACGACGGCTTTGGCTCAGACGGCTCGTGGTACTATGCCGGCGAAAGCACTGGCCAAAAGCGCCCCTTCGACTACCAGTTCGAGGACACCCTCAAGCAGGTACGCTATGGAACCAAGGCCTTTTTCCATGCTAAGCCCCTGCTCGACAGCCGCGATCCCGGCGGCATAAGCTCTGCGCATCTTGATGCCTTTGCCGAAATCTACTGCCGCCTCAAGGCCCGTGGCATTGCCACCTTTGTGTTTATTTCGCCCCTTTCGGTGCGGGTGCTCGAAGCCATGCGCGAACGTGAGGACGACTACCAGCACCTCTTCCGCCTGCGCGAGGCCCTGCTGGCACGCGGCATTGACGTTATGGACTTTACCGACCCGCGCACCTTTGCCTCTGGCGACTGCGAATTCTTTGACGGATTCCACGGCGGCGAGGTAACCTACGCCCGCATGCTGCGCGACATGGCCGACCGCTGGCCCGCCTTGCTGGGTTATGTGAATATGGATAGAATAAATGGCACCCTGCGCGACTGGCGCGGGTATGCGCTGGTTCCCGACGAGCGGTTGACAAGCCGCCCCGAAGTGGACTTTATGAACTTTAATTGCCCCAAACGTAAACCGTAAGGAACACCTGTATGTTTCTTCGATGGGGCGCGGCCTACAGCCGCGCCCATCTTATTTCAGCCTGTAGGGTGGCACTTGTATGTGGGCTTTTGCTGGCACTTTCTCTGCCCCTTGCCCTGCCGCACGGTCTGGCTCTTGCCGCCTCTGACTCTGTTTTTGTTCGCGGCACTGGCGCAACCAACGGCGCGCCCCCCACTTCGCCCACGCTTAACGGGCAGGCCAACCCCGGCTATACGGCTCCGGCGCTCACGCCCGCTGCGCAAACCCCGTCAATCCAGACACCAACAGTACAAACGCCGACTGTCCAGAATCCCAGTGCGCCAGCGCCCGCCAGCCCCGGCATACCGCAGGTCAGCCCGCTGACCGCGCCCGGCGTGCCCACGCCAGTCCAGGCCCAGCAGCCGCAGAACCCGCCGGTTCAGGGCGCGGCGTCACCTGCCGCCCCGGCAGCAACGGCCCAACCAGCACAGCCTGTGGCCCCGGCAGCAGAAGCCCCCAAAAAGCCCGAAGCCCCGGCCAAGGACAAAAATTCCAGAAACCGCAAGGATAAAAAATCCAAGAAGGGCCAAAAGGAAGAAGAGGCGCAGCCCACCCCCGCGCCCGCAGAAGCGCCCGCGCCCAGGGCAACCGCCCCCGCACCGCAAAAAACCGCGCCGCCCACCCAGGCCGAGGAAGCCGCCATGGCCTACGCCAAGGCCGACTATGCCACGGCAGAGAGCATCTGGCGCAAACAGGCCGAGGCTGGCGACGGTCAGGCCATGAACAACCTTGGCGTGCTGTACGATCTTGGCCAGGGGGTGGAGCCCGACATGGGCCGAGCCCTGCACTGGTTTGCAGAATCGGCCAAAACTGGCCACCCCTCTGGCATGAGCAACTATGGCCGCATGCTTGAACAGGGGCGTGGCATCGAGGCCAACCCCGCCGAGGCCGCGCGCTGGTTTGACCTCGCCGCGCGGCAGGGCCTGCCTGAGGCCCAGTATAATCTGGGTATGCTGTACGAGCTTGGCCGGGGCGTGTCACAGGATTTCAAGGCAGCTGCGGCCTGGTACAGCCGCGCGGCAGCGCAACAGCAGACCGAGGCTTTATTCCGCCTTGGGCATTTTTATCGCATTGGGCAGGGCGTGACCAAGAACCCCGCACGAGCCGTGTTGCTGCTCTATGCCGCTGCCATGAACGGCGACCCCAACGCCATGAAGGATCTGGAAGAAATGGCCCGCACCGAACCCTCACGGCCCGAAGCCGTGCTGTTTGGCCAGCGGCTGGACAATACGGACAGAAATTCCATGCGTGCGGCCCTGAAGCAATACGGGGCCACCGTTACCCGCGAGGACAACGCCTACATCTGCGATCTGTACGATGCGGCCAAGGTTGCCCCCGGCGCACGCCAGATGGCCATTTGCTATGGCCCCGGCGACCCGGCCCCGCTGGGCTTTCTTGAACTGGATTATGCCGCGCCCGACAACAGCGTTGAGGCGCTTATCCTCAAGATGGTCACCGACCGCTTTGGCCCGGCCTCTGCTGGCGAAGGCAACGATGCCCACCTGTGGAACCTCGGCTCGGTGGTGGTTGCCACGCGCTATGAACCCACGCGTGGTCAGTTCAGCCTTATGTACATGGTACCGCGCGTGTACCACCTCACACGGCAGCGTTAGGCATTGCGCGGGCTGTCCGATTTGCCGCCGTGTTGGACTGGCGACCAGCCACGGCAAAAGCGGATAAACGTGTCCATGCCCGCAGAATGGTATTTTGATTGATGCCAGCAGAGCGAAAACCTGCGTGAAAACTGCTGGTTGAGCCGGATTATGGCAAAGCGGCTGCTGAAACCCGGCAGCTCGGCCATGAGCCGCGAGGCAAAGGTAATACCCATGCCGCGCTCGACCATACCCAGCACGCCTTCGGTGGAGCTGAGGCTCAAGGCGACAGTATACGGCGCAATGAGCGCCCCAAGGGTGTGTTCAAAATAGGCCCTTGTGCCCGAATTGGGCTCGCGCAAAATCCAGCGCTGCCCTGCCAGTTCTTCGGGCGCATGGGGCTTGCCGTCTGCTAGCGCGTGCCCCCGGCAGGCCACCACTGCCATTTCGTCCTGCAACCAGGGTTCGGCCACCATCTGCGGCAGGTGCTGCTCGCCCTCCAGTAACACCACGTCCAGCGTATAGTTTTCCACCAGCTCAAGCAGACGGGCCGTATTGGCAATCTGCGCCTTGGGCAGCCACGCGTGCCCCCTTTCAAAATCGTGCAGCAGCTGCGGCAGCAGATAGTTGCCGATGGTCTTGCTTGCCCCCACATTCAAGAAGCACGCCCCGCCAGCCTGAAACAGGCGTTCCATGGCTTCGGCCCTTTGCAGCATTTCGTCTGCAAGAGGGCGCAGCTGCGCACCCTCATGGTTAAGCCGCAAATGCGGATGCACCCGGTCAAAAAGCCGCACGCCCAAGTGCCGCTCCAGCTCCTGCAAAGCCTGCGATACAGCGCCCTTGGTGAGAAACAGGGCGTCGGCGGCCTGCCCCATGTTTTCATACCGGGCAACTGCTAGAAATACCTGCAACTGTTTGAGTGTCATGCTTGTGTCATGCCTACGTTCAATTATTTTATATGCTACATTAAATTCATTTCGATTTTCTTAATGCCAGTTTCGTGGCAAACCCGCAAGCAGACAACAACCGAGGATATTTTTATGTTGCAGAGCATACGCAGTTTTTTTCGCGCCGTTCCCACACCGCTTGCGGGATTGGCCCTGGGCATAGCCAGCCTGGGCATGGGGCTTGAAAAAAGCCTGCCTCTCCACAATTTCGGGCAGGTGCTTGGGGCGCTTACCTCCATGACGCTGACCCTGCTGTTGGCGGGCAAGTTTGCCCTCACCCCCCGGCTGTTACTCGAAGAACTGAAGCATCCCGTACTGGGCAGCATTTTGCCTACCATTGCCATGGCCCTGATGCTGCAATCCAAAAGCCTGAGCATTGTCAACGCCCGGGCGGCACAGGGTCTGTGGCTGCTGGCCGTGGGCCTGCACCTGTGCCTGCTGCTGGCCTTTGTGGTTTTTCGTATCCGGCAGTTCAGCCTGCACCAGATGGTACCCAGTTGGTTTGTGCCCTTTGTGGGCATAAGCGTGGCGGCCATGACCGTGCCCAACCAAGCATACAACAACCTTGCCTACGGTCTCATGGTTTTTGGCATGGCAAGCTATGCCGCACTGCTGCCTGTCATGTGGTACAGGCTCATTTTTGCCAACCAGATAGAAGACGCCTCCAAGCCAACCATCGCCATTCTGGCCGCACCGGCCAGCCTTTCGCTGGTGGCCTATCTCAGCCTTGAGCCCGCGCCCTCGCTGTTGCTGTGCAGCCTGCTGCTTGGCGTGGCCGTACTGATGACCAGCATCATTTACGTGGCATTTTTCAAACTGCTGCGCCTGCCCTTTACCCCCGGTTTTGCGGCCTATACCTTTCCCATGGCGGTGGGTGCAACGGCGTTGTACAAGGTTTCTGATCTGCTGGCCGCATACCCGGCTGCGCTGGAATACAGCCTGCAACTGAAATTTTTTGCCGTGCTGGAAATGATTGTTGCCACGGTGGTGGTGGCCTATGTGTGCTGCCGCTACCTGATTTTTTATGTGCGGGCGTGGGATACACTTGTGCGTGCCCAAAGGGCCGCACACATCTAACTGGTTTTGGCTCGTGCCCAAAGGGCTATACATATCTGCATCAACAGCGTGGGCAGGCCGCAAAATTCGGCTTGCACGCCGCCCCCAGCAGGGCTAGCGTGCGCAAATGCGGGCTGCGACCAGCAGCCTGTGCATAATGCCACTCTTATGCCGCCCTCAGGCGGCCATGTAGCGCAGGTGATCCATGCTTGTTTTTGCCGCCATGCTTTTGTTGGGAATACTGCTGGGCTTTGTTGGTGCTGGCGGCGCAGGTGTCATGATCACCATGCTCAGCGTGGGGTTCAACATTCCCATGCATGTGGCCCTTGCCACCTCGCTGGCAGCCATGGCCTTTACCTCGCTTTCCGGCTCCATAAGCCATTTCCGTGAGGGCAACGTAAACCGCCGCCTTGGCCTGCTTATGGGCGCGTTTGGCGCTGTGGGGGCATTTTGGGGAGCGCACATTTCATCATCCCTGGCTTCTGAAACGCTCAAGCCGCTCACCGGCGTTGTGCTCATGTTTTCCGCCCTGCTCTTCTACCTGCGCATGTTTCACCCTAAGCATCCTGTATTCAGCATCCGCTGCAACAATACAGGTGGGCTGCGCTTCTGGCTGCTCACAAGCGTTGTGGGCATGTTCAACGGCCTTGTTTCCGGGGCCTGCGGCGTGGGGGCTACTCCATTTATCCAGCTTACATTACTCATTATTTTTAACGTGCCGCTCTACCAGACCGTGGGCACAACCATGCTGGTCATTATGCCCATTGCGGTGCTGGGCAGCCTGGGATTTCTGGCAGCCGGGCATCTGGACCCCACCCTGTTTATGCAGGTGCTGGCCGGGCAGATCATTGGCGCGTATGTGGGGGCCAAGTTTACCCGCATGGCCCCGCAGCTGCTGCTCAAAAGCTGCATGGTGCTGCTGCCCGCCCTTGGGGGCCTCATTCTGCTGTTGAGCCGATAAAAAAGCCCCCGCCAGGCTCTGACAGGGGCCTTGCGGCACGCACGCTTTTGAACGCGAAACTATTTTACCAATGATGTCAGCAGATTGCCCACAATGGGCGAGAGCAGCACAATGGCATAGATACGCACCAGATGGTACACCATGACCATGGGCGCCTCTGCCCCTGTGCCGCCTGAAAGCGCCACCACGGCATTGAAGCCGCCGGGGCTGGTTGCCAGATAGGCCCCGCCCACAGAAAGCCCGCCCCAGCGCACGGCTATCCAGGTACACAAAAGCCCGGCCATCAGAATGATGCAGGTTGAAAGCAGCATCATGGGCCATGTGTCGCGCACGGCATCGAGCATGCCGGGATTGTACATGTTGCCCACAATAACCCCCACGCATCCATAGACCAAAAAGCGCACCCAGTGCGTCATGTCTGGCGCGGTGATAGAGCCGCAGCTTTTGAAAATGACCACGGCAATCATGGCCCCGGTCATGGCTCCGCCAGGCAGGTCGAACCTGTCAAAAACAAAACTTCCCGCAAGCCCCACGGCAAACAGCATCAGTGTTGTGCCCATACTTTGTCCTTCGCACCGCGCATGGCGCGGCAGCTGCTCTATCATTGGCCGCAGCACTGCGGCCAACGCCCTGCTTACGCCTTTTTTTTTCGGCTCTCAACGGGCCGGCACGCCTATGGTTTTGCCCTGTATTGCGCCGTGCGGTCCGGGGTTTGACGCAGGTTGCCCCAGCCGCTAGTCTGCTGAAAGACCACGAATTTTTTCAGCAGAGGATGCCATGCGCTTTACGCCCAGCCCCTATTCGCAAACGGAATCGCAACGCTTTGATCCCATGACCACGCGTGGCATGGTGACCTCGCCCCACTATCTTGCCACCCAGTCCGGGGTAGACATACTGCGCAAAGGCGGCACGGCGCTGGATGCGGCCATTGCCGTGGCGGCAGTGCTGGCTGTTGTGTATCCGCAGATGTGCGGCATTGGGGGCGACAACTTCTGGCTGACGCACGAGGCTGCCACGGGCACGCTGCACGGCATCAATGCCAGTGGCCGGTCGGGCGAAAAGGCCACGCGTGAGTTTTTTGCGCAAAAGGGTCTATCGGCCATACCTCTGCGCGGGCCGCTGGCGGCCTGTACCGTTCCGGGGGTTGTTTCTGGCTGGGATGCCGCCCACACGCTCAGCCGTTTGTGGGGCAGCCCGCTTTCGCTGGCTGATCTGTTGCAGGAAGCCATTGCCCTTGCGGCAGAGGGCTTTGCCGTTACTCCCTCGCTGGCATACTGGCTGCACGAGGACTGCAAGACAGACCCGCAAGGCTACCGCCAGTTGCAAAACCAACCGGGCTTTGCCAACACCTTTTTGCCCACGGGCAAGCCAGCGCATGTGGGTCAGCGCCTGCGCCTGCCCGAGCTTGCTGCCACACTGGGCCTCATTGCCCACGAGGGGCCGCGCTCGTTTTATGAAGGCGAACTGGCCGAGCGCATGACCCGCTGGCTTGCAGACAACGGCGGGCTGCTGACCGCCAGAGATTTTGCCCAGCACGATGCAGAAACGGTTACGCCGCTCAGCGTACGCTATCGGGGCCTGGAAGCCTGCAATCTGCCGCCCAACACACAGGGCGTGGCCTCGCTCTCCATACTCAACATTCTGGAGCACATGGATGTGGCAAGTCTGGCTGAGGGCAGCGTCGAGCACATCCATGCCGTTGTGGAGGCCACCAAGCTGGCCTTTGCCGAGCGCGATGCCTACGTTACCGACCCAGATTTTGCTCAAATTCCGCTTGAACACATGCTCTCGCCTGCGCATGGCCGAGAACTGGCGCAACGCATCCGCATGGATCGCGCCCTTGAACCCGCCAACCTGCTGGAACCCAAGGGCGACACATGCTGGTTTGGGGTTGTGGACGCGCAGGGCAACGCTGTTTCTGCCATCCAGAGTATTTTTCACGATTTTGGTGCGGGCATAGTGGCGGGCGATACGGGCGTTTTGCTGCAAAACCGGGGCAGCTTTTTTTCGCTTGATCCCAGCCATGTGAACACGCTTGAACCCCTCAAACGCACCATGCACACCCTCAACCCGCCCATGCTGCGCAAAAACGGCAAGCCCTGGCTTGTGTATGGAACCATGGGCGGCGAGGGCCAGCCGCAAACACAGGCCGCCCTTGTAACCCGCATGGTAGATTTTGGCCTGAGCCCCCACGATGCCGTGGCTGCCCCGCGCTGGCTGTATGGCCGCAGCTGGGGAGTACCCGTCAACAACCTGCGCATCGAGGGCCGCTTTGCTCCAAAGGTGGCCACCACGCTGCAAGAATTAGGACACGACGTGGAAGTTCTGAGCGGTTTTAGTGATCTTATGGGCCATGCGGGGGCCATTTTGTGCGACTACAATACAGGTCTGCTCTTTGGAGCCACAGACCCGCGTAGCGACGGATTGGCCGCAGGCTTCTGATACGGCCCATAATGCAAATGCTGTAGCGGACTGGGTCAACAGGCAGGTTTACTGGCCCGAGTTTGCTGCGTCATTTGCTGGAAGGCATTTGATGGAACGCGTTTGCCGGGGCACGTTTTTGTGTGGCGCTTGTCACAGAATTGTGCTTATATAATGCAACTTTTTCATACGCATGGCCAACGCACCTAACCATATACATATGTCGCGCTTTTTCTTTTTTAGTGCCGATCACCCACTTTCCGTTTGCACCAAGTCTACAAATTCGTAGAAAACAAGAATTCCATGTCCTGCGCTAGTTTTTTCGCTTTTTTTCGGGAAACTGCATAAAAACTGATTCTGACAGGGTAAGAAAAATTACAAAAACGTAATTTTTTTGTAAAAACAATTCTTTAGCAAATAATTTCAGCATATTAAAAATAGTCCCAGATTAAAAAATCTGAGGCAGAAACCCCAGAAGTCCAATGTGGCTGCCGCCATCGCCACCTGGCAAAACGCCAACTAAAATTATAATCAATTAAAAATCATATAGTTAACCAATAAACACAAACATTCCCGCCCTTCTATCACCTAAAATGGTATCATATTTGACTTACGATACCTCATATGCGACAAGGTTCATGCTCTGATAATCGTTTTGTCTTTTCACTAAGTTGTCGCGTTTACATTGACAAAAGTTACCGAAGCGTAGTTTTAAAAAGCTCAAATCTAAGTAATAAGTTGGTTTTTCAGATGGTTAGCAAAAAGGAATACTTTTTGCTTTATTCTGGCTTACCGTAATTTGGTACACCCCTGTAACTGCACATAAAACTCGGGAGGCCTTCATGAATTTGCTGAAAGTAGCGTCAGTCTGTGCCCTTTCTCTCTTTGTGGGGCAAGCGGCCATTGCCGCAGAAGCTCCAATCAAAATCGGGTTCCCCATCCCCCTTACCGGCGAGATTCCCAAGGTGGGCGAGGGTTCCAAGTACGCGGCTGAAATGCTGAAGGAAGAGATCAACTCCAAGGGCGGGCTGAAAGTGGGCGACAAGATGTACCCGCTTGAATTTATTTATGAAGATAATGAGTCCAAACCCGAATCTGCCGTTAATGTCACCCTCAAGCTGATTGAACGCGACAAGGTTATGGCCATTGTTGGCCCGCAGTCTTCGCGTCAGGCCGTGCCCGCAGGCGCCGTTGCCAACGACGAAAAAGTTCCCATGATCACCCCCTGGTCCACCAACCCAGATGCCACCAAGGACCGCCCCTGGGTGTTCCGTGGTGCCTTCCTTGATCCTTTCCAGGCTCCTGTGGCCGTGGACTTTACCACCAAAAAGTTTGGCGCCAAAAAGGCCGCCGTTCTCTTTGAAGTGTCCAACGACTATTCCAAGGGCCTTGCCGACAACTTTAAAGAAGCCTTTGAAAAAGCCCACGGCAAGGGTTCTGTGGTGGCCATGGAATCGCACGGCCCCAAAGATCAGGACTTCTCTGCCCAGCTGACCAAGATCATTGCCGCCAAGCCCGACTTTATCTTTGTGCCTGAAAACTACAGCTTTGCGGCTCTTATTGTTCCCCAGGCCCGTGACCTTGGCTACAAGGGGCCCTTCATGGGTTCTGACGCCTGGGGCTCTGCCGAGCTCTTCAACCTGTGCGGCAAGGACTGCGTAAACCAGTTCTTCTCCACGCACTACACCGCTGAAGGCGCCACCGGCAAAACCAAGGAATTCATCGACAAGTACAAGGCCAAGTATGGCTATGTGCCGGACGACGTTGCCGCTCTGACCTGGGACTCCATCAACATCGTGCTTCAGGCTATCCAGAAGAACGGCAAGATCGATCCCGACCTCAAAAAGCAGCGCAAGATCATTCGCGACAACATGGCCAGCATGGAAAAGTTTGACGGCATCACCGGCAGCATGAAGTTTGACGAAAACCGCGATCCCATCAAGTGCGCTGTTATCGTGCGCGTGACGGAAACCGGCGCTTTCGCCTTTGTGGAATCTGTCTGCCCCAAATAGTAGTAATTGGCTCTGCCGCGCGGCCATCCCACAGGGGCCGCGCGGCGGCACAGTTTGAAACGGATTGTTTCAGTACCCGGCGTGCGGCAGCCTCATACACAGGATTGGCACACAGGGTTTGAGCACACACCAAGGGTTATCTGGCGCACCCTGCCAAATATGGATGGTTTTTTATACAATTTTGTAATATAAGCACAAATGGCTCTACCTTGCCTGGACCGCGCGACTTGCGGGAAAAGCTAGGAGCGCTGCTGTAATTATCTTATTTTTAAGAATAAGTTTTAAAAAAGATTGAGCCACACAGGCTCGCGACCAGAAAAATTTTATACATTTTCCACCCAAACGGTGGAAAGCACGCCAGCTAGTACAGACAACGCACACTGTAACCGCCAGCTATTGGGTAGCCCTATGGACTTTTTGCTGCAACAGACACTTAACGCCTTGCAATGGGGCAGCTTTTACGCCCTTATTGCCTTGGGCTACACCCTGGTTTACGGGGTGCTGCGCCTCATCAATTTCGCCCACGGCGATATTTTTATGGTTGGGGCCTACATTTCTTTTTTTGTTGCCACCTACCTGATATCTCCTGACGGGCTTGGCCTTTCGCAGCCCATGACGCTGTGGCTGACCATAGTGCTCACCATGGGCCTTACGGCAATTGTGGGCGTTACGCTTGAGCGCATCGCATACCGCCCCTTGCGCCGCAAGGGTGCGCACAGGCTGTATGTGGTTATCACAGCCCTTATGTGTGGGCTGATTCTTGAAAATGGCAACCTCGCGCTGTTGGGCGCGACCAAACGCAAGCTGCCAGAACTTATCGACAAAACGGTGTATTCCATTGGCCCGCTGGTGATAACCAACCTCAAGGTGTGGGTTATTGTGGCTGCCGTGCTGGTGTTTCTGTTTTTGCAGACCATTGTTACGCGCACCAAGGTGGGTATGGCCATGCGGGCTGTTTCGTGGGACCGCTTTGCCCTGCCGCTCATGGGTATTCCGCTCGACAGCGTAATTGTGGTCACCTTTGTACTGGGCTCTGGCATTGCCGGGCTTGGCGGCATGCTGTTTGCCATGTGCTACCCCAACCTTGAGCCCTACATGGGCGCAATGATCGGCTGGAAAGCCTTTATCGCCGCAGTTGTGGGCGGCATTGGCGACATACGCGGCGCATTTGTGGGCGGCTTTTTGCTGGCCTTTGTAGAAATTATGGTGGTGGCCTTTTTGCCATCCACCTATATGGATTTGTTCTCGTTTACAATTTTGCTGCTCATCCTGTGGGTGCGGCCCACGGGCATTTTCGGCATGCCGCAAACGACCAAAATCTAGCCGGAGTGTCTGATGCTGCCTCTTATTGTTCAAACGGTTCTTGCCATACTGGGCGTGCTCTGCTTCGGCTATGCCATCAAGCGTGTCATTACGCAGAAAAAACTCGACTGCCTTCTTTTTTTGCTGGGCGGCTTGGTGCTTGTTTTTGCCGAATACTTTTCGTGGATTGACGGCTACTGGCTCTCGGTCATCAAGTTCATGGGCCTCAACATCATATTTGCCACAAGCCTGAACCTTGTGAATGGCTATATGGGCGAATTTTCATGTGGTCACGCGGGCTTTATGTGCGTGGGTGCCTATGTGGGCGGTCTTATTTCCATCATTCTGTTTACCAAAAACAAGATGTTGGGCGCGCCACTGCTGCCGCCCGAACTGGCCCCCCTGCTGTTCCCCTTTGTGCTGGCCGTAGCGGGCGGCGTGGCCTCCCTTTTTGGGCTGCTGGTGGCCCTGCCCTCATTCAAAACGCGTGATGACTATCTGGCCATCATTACCATTGCGGCCAACTACATCATCATTTCGGTTATCATCAACATCGACTTTGTGGGCGGCCCGCGCGGCCTCACGGGCATGCGCGGCGTAGTGCGCGCCATGGAAAGTGTGGCCGAAATACCCTGGATGATGATCTGGATGCTCTTGGGTGTGATGATCACAACCATGATGCTGCACCGCTTGGTCAACAGTACCCTGGGCAAGGGTATTCCCGCCGTGTGCCAGAACGAAGTTGCCGCAGAAATCATGAGCGTCAACACCAAGCGGGTTAAGCTTGTGGCCTTTATGGTTTCTGCGGGTATTGCCGGGGTGGCGGGCGCGTTGTACGCCCACATGTTCAGCTCTATCTACGCCAACAGCTTCGGCATCATGAAGTCAACCGAGGCCATGGTTATGGTGTATCTGGGCGGCATGGGCTCTCTCTCTGGCTCTGTGCTGGCGGCCGTGCTGTTTACCCTGCTTATTGAACTTTTGCGCTTTGCCCTTCCGGCCATGAGCGATCTGGCGCACATGCTGCCCTTTGTGCCCGACTCGTTCAATATCAGCCAGGAATGGAAGTGGGTTATCATACCGCTGATTCTTATTCTGCTTATGCAGTTCAGACCCGAGGGTCTGCTGGGCAACCGGGAACTTGGCGATGTGTTTCCCAAACTGAGACGGCTGGTCAGCTTCGGCAAGCAAGACTAGAACGCGCTTGGACCAGACGCGCAGGCGGGCAAGCCCCGCATGCGCCAGTAAGGTGGCACGGGTTTGCAAACAACCCTTGCCGGGCATTTGAACAAAATGCCCGAGCGTGACTGGCCCAAGGGCGGCGCGTCCTGAAAGCGCCAACGATACAGATACAACCAGAACGAGTGGGGGCTGACCTTGGCACTGCTTGAAATGAAAGAAGTCACGCAACGCTTCGGCGGGCTGATTGCGTTAACGGATTTTTCCATCGCCGTGGAAGACCACACCCTTGTGGGCCTTATTGGCCCCAACGGCGCGGGCAAGACAACGGTATTCAATCTGGCCTCCGGCTTTTACCACGCCACTGAAGGGCAGATTATCTTTAACGGTCAGGCCTACCATACCCGGCTTGAACCGCATCAGGTTACGACCATGGGCATGGCCCGCACCTTTCAGAATATCCGCCTGTGGAATGACATGACGGTGCTCGACAACATCTGCGTGTCGCAATACCATCGGCTGGGCTACGGTCTGCTTGACGCATGGCTCAACAACGAGCGCTACAGCCGCGAAGAAAAGCGCGTGCGCCAAAAGGCCCTGAAGATTCTTGAAATCATGGAACTGGCCGATGTGGCCAACGAATTTCCCAAAAACCTGCCCTACGGCTTGCAGCGCCGTGTGGAACTGGCCCGCGCTCTTTCCACCGACCCCAAGCTGCTACTGCTCGACGAACCCGCCGCTGGCCTGAACTCTTCAGACGTGGACGGGCTCATCAAGCACATCCGCTGGATCTTTGACGAATTCAAAATCGCCATCTGGATGATCGAGCACCAGATGAAGGTGGTTATGTCGCTGTGCCAGCACATTACCGTTGTTGAATTCGGCAAAACCATTGCCAAGGGTACGCCGCAGGAAATTCAGTCCAACCCCGAAGTCATCAAGGCCTACTTGGGCGACGAGAACGTGTGATGCTACTTGAAGTCGAAAATCTCTACGCCGGCTATGGCAAGATTGAAGCCCTTCACGGCATCTCTTTTCACGTGAACAAGGGCGAAATTGTTACCCTTATCGGGGCCAACGGCGCGGGCAAGTCTACCACGCTCAAGGCCGTCATGCGCCTTACGCCGCCGGAATCACCCACGGTCATCAGTGGTGATATCCGCTTTAACGGCGAATCCATTCTGAAAACCGAGCCCCACCATGTTGTGGCCCGCCTCAAGATGGATCTTGTGCCCGAAGGCCGCCACATTTTCGGCAACCTCACGGTGAGCGAAAATCTCAAGCTGGCCACATGGACCCGCAAGGACAACAACATTCAAAAGGATGTGGACAAGGTTTTTGAACTTTTTCCGCGCCTTAAAGAACGCATGCACCAGCGCAGCGACACGCTCTCTGGCGGCGAACAGCAAATGCTGGCCGTTGGACGCGCCCTTATGACCAACTGCTCTGTGCTGCTTCTCGACGAGCCCTCCATGGGTCTTTCGCCCCTGCTCATGTACGACATGTTCCGTACGCTCAAGCAGCTCAACAGCGATGGCCTCACCGTGGTTGTGGTGGAGCAGAACGCCCGTCTGGCCCTTCAGGTGGCCGACCGTGGGTATGTGCTCGATACCGGGGCCATTGTGGCCGAAGGCACCGCCGCAGAGCTGGCCGACACCCCCGAAATCAAGGCCGCCTATCTGGGCGCATAGCCCACGTAAATCTGCAATATCAGTACATTGTAAAAGCCCCCGTTGCAAAACGGGGGCTTTTACGTTGGCGGGAGCCAGCTAGAGAAACTGCTGTCCAGCGCTATTTGCCAGCAGCAACCATAGCCGCGCCAATTTTGCGGGCTTCTTCCAGATCCTTGGGAAACTGCACCGCACGGTGGGCGGCTTTTTCCGATTCAGAAAAACGCTCGCACTCGTACTTGCTGTAGTCGTCAAACTGGTAGGTATTGCATGCGTGCAGCACCTGGGGTTCGCCAAACAGGCGGCCCGCAAACATTTCCATGCCTTGCAGGTTCTGGCGGTAGCCGTACTGCTCCATCTGGGCGGTGTCCACGTTCATGGTGTAAACAAAGGCCGTGGGCATGCGCTTGGGGGCAAGGGAACTGTAGTTTTCGTCGTACACAAAATAGGCGAACATCAGGCGCTCAAAAAAACTGCGCAGCTTACCGGTGATATTGCCAAAATAGATGGGGCTGCCAAAGATGACACCGTCGGCCTGTGCAAGTTTTTCCAGCACCGGGGTCAGGTCGTCCTTGACCGCGCAGTGGCCGTAGCTCTTGCCGCCTTTTCGCTTACAGGAAAAGCAGCTCACACAGCCGTTGTAGGCCAGGTCGTACAGGTGGATCATCTCTGTTTCCACGGCTTCGCCACAGGGCGCGGCGGCCGCTCCCTCAAGCGCTGCCTGCAACAGCTGGGCTGTATTGTGCTTTTTTCTCGGGCCACCGTTTATGGCGTAAATTTTCATAATTTTCTCCTTGAGGGTGGTTGTGGTTTGCCAGATCCCCTTGACCAAGGTGTATACCTACACTAATAATATTTTTGCAAGTACGCATATTTTTCTTCCCTACTATTTTGTGAGCCCCCATGACCAAATCTCCCACATCCACCACTGGCGGCGTGTACGACGACAAGATTCAATGCCCCATTTTGCACGTTTTCAGGCGCATTGGCGGCAAATGGAAACTGCCCATCCTGTGGCATCTGGCTGATCAGGATACCGTGCGCTACAACGAGCTCAAACGTAGCGTGCGCGGCATCACCAACATGATGCTGACCAAGTGTCTGCGCGAGCTGGAAGATTACGGGCTGGTCATCCGCAGGCAATACAACGAGGTTCCCCCACGGGTGGAATACTCACTCACCGAGCGCGGCAAAAAACTGCTCCCGGCACTGGCAGAACTGTATGCCTGGGGCCGGGAGCAGCTGGATTTTGAAAAAGAGGCAGGGCTACTGGACGCCAAGGCCTGCGCCTGTGAGCCCCATGCAGAGGAAGCCCCCAAATAGAGGGGCGGGCTTGTAAGCCCTGAACAATCAGTCGTGTTGATGGATTGCGGACTGCGTTTCCTGCACGGTCGCACCGCCGCTTTTTCGGTTTTCAACCACAATGCCGCTGATTATCAGCACCCCGCCCAGCAGGGTGGCAAGGGTCAGCTGCTCGCCCAACAGGGCCGCGCCAAAAATCACCGCCGACAGCGGGTTGATTGCAATGAACACACTGGCCCGCGCCACGCCTATCTGCTTTATGCCCTCATAATACCAGATATAGGCAACGGCAGAGCCGATCACGCCAAGGTAGAACAGGCTTGCGATCTCGGCCATGCTAAAACACCACACGGCATCCATGTGCAGTACGCCGCTGGCGGCAGCATAGAGCACAAGCATGACCGTGCCCGCGTAGATGGAATAGGTTACCGTGTGCAGCGGCCCCAGCTGCCGCACCACGGTCTTGCAAAACACGCTGTAGGCGCTCCAGCTCAGCACGCAGCCGCCAATGAGGGCCTCGCCCAGCCAGGTGTGTACAGGCACGGGCCCGCCAGCAGCCCCCTGCGGGTCACCACCGCCCACCACCAGGGCCACGCCGCAAAAACACAGCACAATACCCAGCACCTTGAGCGCGGTCACCTGCTCTCTGTAAAACAGGTAGGCAATGAGGGTCATCACTGCCGGGTTCAAGGCCACAATAAGGGCTGCACGCGAGGCGCTGATATACTGCAACCCGCTGAAAAAGAAAAAGCTGTACGAAAAAATTCCACAAAATCCCAGCAGCGTCACCACCAGCGCCTGACGGACGCTTATCCGCCTGAATCCTTTGCCAGAAAGCAGTAAAAACAGGCTTAAGGCCGCCGAGGCCAACACAAACCGCAGACAGGCCGAAAACATGGGCGCAACCCCGGCCAGGCTTCTGCCCGCGATAAATGTCCCCCCCCAGGCCACAGCCACCAGAGCCAGCTTTACATATACAGAAACGTCCCTTGCTGCTGGTATCATTGCCATTTTCTGCCACCTTGATGCGTGTTGCACAGGGCGGCCTTCCAAAATCCTGCGTGGCCGCGCCATTGCCCCTGCGGGCGTACTATCATATACTTATGCCCATGATTATTCATAGTGAAATGAGTAAATACTCATGGCAAAAACTCATGGCAGACACACAATGACCCTCACCCAGCTTGAAATATTTTCTGCCGTGGCCGCATGCCGGGGCTTTACGGCGGCGGCCCTGCAACTGGGCATTTCGCAGTCTGGCGTGTCACACGCCATTGAGGCGTTGGAGCAGGAATTTGGCGTCAGCCTGTTGCGGCGCGGCAAAAACCCAGAACTTACCGATGTGGGCGCACGCCTGCTGCGTCAGGCACAGGCCATGCTTGGGCTGGCCGAATCCATGCGGCAAGAGGCCTCTGCCGCACGCGGCATGAAGCGCGGCACCCTGCGCATCGGCTCTTTTGGCCCCACGGCCTCGCTGCGCTTGCTGCCCCCGGTGCTTGAAAAATACCACGCGGCCTTTCCCGGCATCGAGATCCATGTGGACGAAGGCCCGGACAGCGAAGTTGCCCAGTGGCTTGCAGATTACCGCGTGGATGTGGGTTTTGTGACCCTGCCCAACGAGCAGTTCGACACATTCTTTCTCATGCAGGATCAGCTGGTGGCCTTGCTGCCCACGGGGCACCCGCTGGCGGGCAAACGCTCTGTAACGCTGGCCGACCTGTGCGCCAGCCCCTTTGCCATGACCAGAGCCGGATCAGGGGATATTATCGGACGGTTGTTCCAGGCGGCGGGCTTACAGCCCAATATCCACTACCGCTCGTTGCAGCTTGTGAGCACCATTGCCGCCGTGGAGCGTGGCGATGCTGTTAGCATTGTGGCAGAATCGGCCCTGCCGCCCGAAAGCACCATTGCCTACATCAAAAAACCCCTACGCCCCGCTGCTGTGCGCAAGGTGGCCCTGGCCGTGCCGGATACGGGCCGCATGTCGCCTGCAACCAGGGAATTCATTCGCATTGCCCAGCAGGTCTTTGCCCCGCAAGGCACACCCGGGGCCAAAGGGAAAGAAAAATTGCCTACTGTGCGGCAACAGGTGTAGACTGTAGCATACACGGTTTTACCCATCGGTTACGCGCTTCGGGTTCGCATTTCGGTTTCGCATTTCGGTTTCGCACAACAGAGGAGGCTTGGCATGCATGTTCTCATTCTGGGCGGCACTGGCTTTGTGGGGCGGCATGTTGCTGCTGCGCTGATGCGCGAGGGGCACGAAATAAGCGTGGTTTCACGCAGTGCGGGCAGGGGTGGCAACGGCCCCCGCCGCGTGGTATGGAACGGCTGGGACGGCGCGGCCCTGGCGGGCTTGCTGGACGGCATAGACGCCATCATAAATTTACAGGGCGAGAACATTGGCGGGGGCCGCTGGACGGACGAGCGCAAACTGGCCATCGTGAACAGCCGGGTGGAAACCGGGCGCGCCCTGTGCGTTGCCCTGCGCATGCGCAGGGAACAGGCGCACCCCCTGCCCGCAACCCTGTTGCAGGCATCTGCCAGCGGCTATTACGGCCTGTGGCAGGAAAACGCGCCCCCCTGCGACGAAGACGCACCCTCGGGCAAGGGATTTTTGGCCGATACCTGCCGCCAGTGGGAAAACAGTACCGTGCCTGTCGAGGCCCTTGGCGTGCGCCGCTGCGTGCTGCGTTTCGCGCCCGTGCTGGGAAAAAAGGCCGACGGCACACCCGGCGGGTTTATCGAACGCATGCTGCCGCCCTTTCGCATGCGCGTGGGCGGGCCGCTGGGCTCTGGCCGCCAGCCTCTGTGCTGGACGCACCTTGAAGACATTGCCGGGGCCGCGTCCATGCTGTTGCAACGCAAAGACCTTGCGGGCGCTTTCAACATCTGCGCGCCCCGCACCCCAAGCATGAGCGAATTTACCCGCACCCTTGGCAAGGTGTGCGGCAGCCCCGCATGGTTGCCCGTGCCAGCCTTTGTGCTGCGCCTGATGCTGGGGCAGATGGCCGACGAACTGCTGCTGGCAGGCCAAAACCCCAAGCCGCTGCGCTTGCAGGCCGCTGGCTACGCCTTTCGTCAGCCAGAGCTGGAGCCCGCCCTGCGCAGCGTGCTGCACTAGTTTGCCAGTGCGTTAGAACGTCAGCTGCTTTTGGGTGTTCCACAGCGTTCTGTAGCCGAAATACAGCGAACAGAAACAGCACAGGCACACGCAGGCGCAAATGGCCACCATGATGGTGATCTGGTACAGAATGGCTGTGGTGGGGGCCGTGCCCGAAAGTATCTGGCCTGTCATCATGCCCGGCAGCACCACTATGCCCATGCCCAGCATGGAGTTGAGCGTGGGCACGAGGGCTGTTTCCAGCGCCTGGCACACAAAGGGAAAAAGCACTTTTTCGGGCGTTGCGCCAACGTTGAGCAGGGCCTCAACGCGCGCCCGCTGGCCTTCAAGGCCGTTCCAGAACGATTTGAGCCCCAACGAAACGCCCGTGAGCGCATTGCCCATGAGCATGCCGCTGATGGGTATCATGTACTGCGGGTCAAACAGGCTTTGCCCCACAATACAGGTCACGAAAAAGACGATGACGCCCAGCCCGCAACTGGCAATGGACACAGACACAATGACCCGAAAGCGCGGGTTGAGCCTTTTGTTGCGCGAGAGCACCAGATAGATGGTGAAAAACACCAGTACGGCCAGATAACCCATGGTGAGCAGCGGGTGGGGGTGCTCGAAAAGAAAGGTCAGCGCATAGCCTGCGGCAATAAGTTGCAGGGTCATGCGCGCACTGGCCAGCACCAGCAGTTTGGTCTGGTTGATGCGGCATTTTTTCATGATGCCAAGCACCACCAGCAAGAGCACATAGACGAGCAAAAACGAGCCTAACTGAATCTGTGCTACTCCGTTCATGGCTATTCCACCTCTGCCCGCAGGCTGATGACATTTTCTGCGTGCCGCTCTGTAAGGGCGGGATCGTGGCTTACGGCCACCACGGTCATGCCGCGCTGGCGGCAATAGTCCAGCACCTGGGTCATGAACCGCTCGGCGGTTTCCTGATCAAGGGCCGAGGTGGGTTCGTCGAGCATGAGCACCTTGGGCAAAAATGAAAGGCAGATTGCCAAAAACACCCGCTGGCGTTCGCCGCCAGAAAGATGCACACAGGGCGCATCCAGCGGAAAATTGGCACAGCACAGGCGCAGAAAATTCTGCTTGTCTTCTGCCGAAAGCGGCTCGCTCTCTCTGGCCTCGCAATAGGCGTCAAAATTTTCGCCCACGGAGCGGTCAAAAAGAAATACAGACTGCCCGGCCAGCAGCACCTCGCGCCGCAGAGTGATGCTGTCGATGTCGTCCATGTTCTGACCGTTGTAGAGCACCGCGCCCGCCGTGGGGGCTATGGTCTTGTTGAACAGCCGCAGTAGTGTGCTTTTGCCGCTACCGCTTGGGCCGCTGATAAAGGTGGCCTTGCCACCTTCTATGCTCAGATCGTTGTAGCGTATCTGGCCGTAGGCCAAGCCGCGTGTCTGTATGCAGGACATGGTTTCTCCTGATTGCTGCCATTGTTGCCATCCGTTGCTGGCTTGCGCCATCCTACAGAGGCTTGCGGTCAGGTCAACAGCCCATTGACCCTGCGCGCCGCACTGCGTAATTTTTTTTGCGACACGGCAGCAAACAATAGCCATTGAACTTGGTGATCTTGAGGCAACTTTTTTCAATTACATTGCCGCAAACCGCCATCTGGGGCTGCCGAGGCATTGTGCATTGGCGTGTATAAGGCTATGGTACGCTACCAAGTAATTTTTTATGTACAGGAACAGCATGTCCCCATCGTTCGAAGATTTTAATTTGTCCCCGGAATTGTTGCAGGCCGTTAAGGATATGGGCTTTGAAGAGCCCTCTCCCATCCAGGTTCTTGCCGTACCCTTCCTGCTCACTGGCCGCGATGCGGTGGGTCAGGCCCAGACCGGCACGGGCAAGACTGCCGCCTTCGGCATGCCCATTCTCGAAAAGCTCACCCCCGCAAGGGATGTGCAGGCGCTGGTGCTTTGCCCCACGCGCGAGCTTGCCATTCAGGTTGCTGAAGAAGTCAGCAAGCTTGCTGCCCGCAAACGCGGCGTGGCCATTCTGCCCATTTACGGTGGCCAGGCCATTGAACGCCAGCTGCGCGCCCTTGAGCGCGGCGTGCAGGTTGTGGTGGGCACCCCCGGCCGCGTGATGGACCACCTGCAACGTGGTACCCTGCGCCTCAACGGCGCGACCACAGTTGTACTCGACGAAGCAGACGAAATGCTCGACATGGGCTTTCGCGAAGATATAGAAGCCATTTTGGAGCGCACGCCCGCAACCTGCCAGCGCGTGCTCTTTTCTGCCACCATGCCCCCGGCCATTTTGCAGCTGAGCAAGCGCTTTTTGCGCGATCCCGAAATGCTGGCCATTGCCCAGAAAACCCTCACCGTACCCGCCATCGAGCAGGTCTATTACGAAGTGCGCCCGCACCAGAAAATGGACGCGCTCTGCCGCGTACTGGACGCACAGGGCTTTCGCAAGGCTCTTGTGTTCTGCTCTACCAAGCGCAGCGTGGACGAAGTAACCGCTCACCTGCAACAGCGCGGTTATCAGAGTGACGGCCTGCACGGCGATCTTGCCCAGTCGCAGCGCGACAGGGTCATGCAGCGTTTTCGCGGTGAAGGGCTGGACATTCTCATCGCCACCGACGTGGCCGCGCGCGGCATTGACGTGGACGATGTGGACGCCGTGGTCAACTATGACATTCCACACGATGCCGAGCGTTATGTGCACCGCATTGGCCGCACGGGCCGCGCTGGCCGCGTGGGCAAGGCATTTACCTTTGTGACCCTGCGCGAACAGCACAAGCTGCGTGACATCATCCGTCACACCAAGGCCCGCATTCAGCAGGAAAGGCTGCCCTCGCTGCGCGATGTGGCCAACATCCGCACCTCGCGGTTGCTGGACGAAGTGCGCGCCACCCTGGCCGCCGGAGCTCTTGAAAGCTGCATGCAGATGGTCGAGGACTTTTTGGGCGAGCAGTTTGCCGACGATGTTATCACCAGCCGCGATGTGGCCGCCGCCCTGCTCAAGCTGCTGATGCAGCGCGACTTTGGCGATGCCACCAACGTGCCCGATGTTGACCCGCTGGCCGAAGCGCCCCGCCGTCCGGGCCGTGATGATTTCCGTCAGGGTAACCGCGATGGCTTCCGCCAGGGTGACCGTGATGGTGGCCGCCAGCGCCGCAACGAAGCCCCCATGACCCGCCTGCACATCAATGTGGGCCATGCCCATAAGGTTTCGCCCGGCGAAATGGTGGGCGCAATCACTGGTGAATGCGGCATTGCTGGCCGCAGCATCGGGGCCATCAGCATTCAGAAGCATTTCAGCCTTGTTGAAGTGCAGAGCGACCTTGCCGACGACGTGCTGGCCGTGCTCAACCGAGGGGTGTTTATCGCCGGAACCCGCATTGCCGCCAAGCAGGACGCGGGCGGCGGTGGCTCGTACCAGCGCAAAAGCTTTGGCCCTGGTGCACGCGCGCCGCGTGGCCCCCGCCCCGGCTACCCCGCACGCAACCAGCGTGATGGCGGCGGCAATGGCGGTGGTAATGCTGGCGGCGGCAAGCGTTTTACGCACCCCGACAAATGGGGCAGAAAACCGCGTGGCGCTGAAGACGACAGGGATTAATCTTTGTTTCTAAGCAGAACGGCCCGGCAGCTCACAGAGCTGACGGGCCGTTTCGTATACATGGCAGCCGCTGTTGAAATAAAACTGACTAAATTCTTGTGGATATGCATTCCCCGTGAGTATTTCTTGAATTTTAATCTGAGAATTCTTGGATGCTGTAAACATTGTTACTATTAGTTGGAGTATCATCACACCACAAAGTTGGGGGAGGAATCAATGAAGAGATTTTATGCAGCGGCTATTGCCGTGGGGGGGATAATAAGCTTATGCGGATGTGCGAATCTTCCCACTCCAACTTCACAAATTACAGGCACCTATGTTTCACCTGTAAAATATGAAAAATTTGATTGTGAACAGTTGGTAGCTGAAAACAACAGCCTTGCACGAAGGGAAAATCAACTGGTCATTGCTCAAGAACAGCGTCTCAAGACTAGCAAAGTTCAAGCTTTTTGGTATGGTTATGGAAATGGAGATGGCATAGAAGCCTCGGAACTTGCAAATGTAAGAGGTGACAAAGAGGCCGTCCTCCACGCAATAGAAAAAAAACAGTGCGAAAAGACACCATAAAATCGTTTCAGAATTTACTTATACACAAAAGAAAAAGGGCTTACAGCGGTTAGCTGTAAGCCCTTAAAATATATGGTGGGTCGTGCGTCTAAATAATTGTTCGCTTAATATACTAAAATTACTACACAAAATAAATTTAAAATTTCTCGATACCAACAAAAATACCAACAATTTTTTTTGGTGCCCTACTGGCTGGGGTAACGCAAAAATTATGGGCGCGAATAAAAAACTTCTTAATTTCAGTGCGTTGATAAACGCCTACAAGCCATGTGCAATCTTCAATGTGTTTCCGCCAGAAAAATTTCCTATTTTTTTACAGCTGAGTGTTGCGTTTCTGTCCATCCTGACAAAAATTCATTCTCTCAAGCGGATTTCAGGGCTTCGCGCCCTTGCGTTTGCTCTTGCATTTGGCAGCCCCTTGCAATTCTGAAACACCCTTTTCGTGCCGCAAAAACTCCAAACCGCGATGGCAAGGCAAGATGTGGCCTTATTCCTTCCATGAGGTTAATCCCGTCTGGAACCTAGCGGCATTGTGGAACAGCTTACCCCCTTGAGCAAAGAGTGAGCAAAGGCAAACCAGTTAATTTAAGCAAGAGCGAACCAAGGCCACCGCCCCCACGAAGCACGGGGGACGCACGAAGAAACCCCCGAAAAGGCAACACGGCAGGCACTCCACCGCCTGCGTTTGCCCTATCTAGTTTTGCCTAGTGGTGCGCAAGGCCAGAGCTACAAGTTTTTTCCCCGGTTATTTTATTCTCTGCTTTTTTCAACAAGCATATCACCCACAGCATTTCTTGCCGCCCTGCATCAGCCCGCCGCGCCGCATTGTTGGCAATATCATAGTGATTCTATCATTTGAACTTTCACGCCCTATGCCGTACAAAACCAATATTTGCCTATAGTGAAAACCCCTGAAATTCATAGCGCCACAACCCAGGACACCACAACCATGACAGCCCTGCAAAAAATCCTTGCCGCCTACCGCGATGCCGCGCTTACTGAGCGCGAAAAAGGCACCTATTTTGAAAAGCTCATCATCTGCTATTTCAAGAATGAGGCATCCTACAAGGATTTATACAGCAATGTCTGGCTGTATTCCGATTGGGCCAAAGAACAGGGGCTGGACGCACGCGATACAGGTATTGACCTTGTGGCGCAAACAGCAGGCACGGGCGAATTTCACGCAATCCAGTGCAAGCTGTATGCAGAAGACCACCGCCTGCAAAAAAAGGACATAGACAGCTTTTTTACCGCATCCGGCAAAAAGCCCTTTACCCACCGCATCATTGTTTGCACCACCAACGACTGGAGCGAACACGCGGAAGATGCCTTGCGCGACCAGCAACCCCCAGTCAGCAAAATAGACCTACATGACCTTGAAAACAGCCAGATAGACTGGGCGCTCTATACACCAGACGCAGCCCCGGCCCTGAAGCCCAAAAAGGCCTTGCGCCCCCACCAGATCAAGGCAGTAAATGCCGTTACAGACCAGCTTGCGCTGGCAGAACGCGGCAAGCTCATAATGGCCTGCGGTACTGGCAAAACCTTCACCAGCCTTAAAATTGCGGAGGCAATGGCTGGGCGCGGCGGGCGCGTGCTTTTTCTGGTGCCCAGTCTTTCCCTGCTTTCGCAAACTCTTACGGAATGGACGCAAGAAAGCGCCGTGCCGCTGCACAGCTTTGCCGTTTGCTCTGATAGCGATGTGGGCAAAAAGCGCAAAAAGGATGACGACATTGTTCAAACCTTTGCCCATGAGCTGCGCTACCCCGCTACCACCAACGCGGCCCGGCTGGCGGAAGAAATATCCCGCCGCCACGATGCCGCACACATGAGCGTTGTTTTTGCTACCTACCATTCCATTGAAGTGGTCAGCCGCGCTCAGAACAAATTCGACCTTCCCTCCTTTGATATTGTCATCTGCGATGAAGCCCACCGCACCACCGGCGTGACCTTTGGCGATGACGATGAAAGCCACTTTGTACAGGTTCATGACGCCGCGTTCATCCATGCCGCCAAGCGCCTGTACATGACTGCAACCCCCCGCATTTATGCCGACAGCGCCAAGGCCGTGGCGGAAAAAGAAAATGCCGCCCTCTGCTCAATGGACGACCCCGCGCTGTTTGGCGAGACCCTGCATACCATCACTTTTTCGGAAGCCGTGGCTCAGGGCTTGCTGGTGGATTACAAGGTCATTGTGCTGGCCAT
>SAAX01000202.1 GCA_009929215.1 Deltaproteobacteria bacterium
TGTGGCGGCAGAAGCGTCAAGGATGGGCTTTTCCCCGAAAGGTGCTTATAACGCGGCTACGGAGTACAAGCACGGCGATTGGGTGACGCATGAGGGCGGATCATACGGCTATATCAATGCCACGCCAAGCATAGGTACAGCGGTCAGTGTAACGTCGCATTGGCAGCAAATTGCGTCTCGGGGCATGACCGGCCCCAGCGCCTATGAAGCGGCTGTTGCAGGCGGGTACATGGGCACAGAGGCGGAGTTTAACGCGGCGAACGCGGGGATTGAGGCGGCTAAGGATGCTGCGCTTGACGCGGCACAGACCGCAAACGAAGCGTCCGAAATTGCCCTCGCTATATCAACTGCTGATACATGGGAACGAGTGGCTTATTTTGTAAGGCTCGGCAAAGGGCCACAGGTCTTCCCGGTTGGCACCGAGTTCAATGTCGTGACGAATACCTACGGGACGCAGAAATTCAAGGTCACTGCGCATAATCACCACAAGAATGCGCTTGACCTCTCAGCGCCGACCATGACGGTGCAGATGAATAGGGTTATTTATGGCCGACCGATTGACGCGACTAACTCTATCTACCACGCGCCTGATGGTTTAACTGCGGGGAACTATTACTTCACCATCCAAGCTGGATACGATGAAGCAAATGGTGGTGGGAAGAGCTATCAGTTCACGCTTGCACAGGCTGTTCCTGCCGGGGGCGTGATTATGTTCCCGTGGGGATCAGGCGTCAATGCGGCAACTGTAAAGATTGCCACCTACGCGACACCTGCCGCTACTGTCGCCATTGAGAGCAACGTGTCGGTCACAGAAGGCACAACGGGCACCTTCCTCGGCCTGGCAGACGGAACCGCACCTAACATGAACCACATCCAGCGCGCGCGCCTCGGCAGTAACGAATACAAGTATTCCGGTGCCCGGCGCTGGCTTAACAGCGAGGCCGCCGCGAACGCATGGGATGTGCCGCCGACAAAGTACAGTCGGCCATCATCTTATGCCAACGTGCCCGGCTTCCTGGGCGAGCTCCCTGCTGATCTGCGGGCTATCCTGGTGCCTGTTGATCACATCTGCGCCCGCAA
>SAAX01000203.1 GCA_009929215.1 Deltaproteobacteria bacterium
GAAGTGGCTTATGGTGCTTGAAACTCCATCGACAAGACCTTGCGCCCGCGTAGCAGATGCGCTTGCTGACTGTGCGGCCTCTTGCGCCGCCAGCCGCGAGGCAGATGCCACGTCAGCTGTGGCATTAAGCCTGGTCTCAACGGACTGCGCACCCTGCATTGAAGCCCTGGCACCTTCCGAATACTGGGCAGCCAAAGACGCCCAGTGCGCGACCTCTGTTTCTACAGCCTGTCCAGCACTGCGCGGCTCGTAAGCGGGCAACTCCATTATGTCTTGCAGGTTGCAATCTGCGTTTGGAACAACGCAGTTTCCCCTGATGCTGCGCATTGGCGCTATGCTGCTGTTTGCAGCGCAAGCATCTGGGAATGTGACAGAAACGGCATACTCGCTGCTTTCAGTGCCCAGTTCATTGGGCCATACCTGCAGCACGGCAACGCCCATTGCATCGGTCACAGCCCGCGCCTCGCGCGGAACAATGTACCCGGCATAGCGTTCCGTTGTAGTAAGCCGCATGGTCACAACAGCCTTGCAGACAGGCGCGCCAAGCTGGTCAACGAATCTTGCGGTTACTTTGACTGTGGGTATTGTGTTGCTCATAGATCCCCCACAAAAAGGCTGTCGCCGTGCTTGCGGCGTATCATTTTGGCCCTCGCTCGCGCGCAGCCCTCGTTGTATAGTTCAAGGGCTAATTTGGCCCCTTGGGCATCTGTCCACTCGATATTGTTTCCGCTCATGGCCTTAACTTTTGCCAGGGCCCCATATGCGATTGTGTCGCCCCATTCCTCGGCAATCTCTTCTGGTAAGGATTCCGCATTACGGGACGGCCTCACGGTGCACATGATTGTGGCAATGGCATCACGCTGTGGCACAAATCCAAGCAGGATGTCGTTTGCCGTTGAGCGATACTCATCTTTGTCAATGTACGAGCCATCAATGTAGACAGACTCGACTCTGGAAATAGCAACGCCCTTTGGAGGATTGAGCCGTATTCCGCTATCCCCTTTGATTGCGTCTTCTTGCAGGGTCATGGACCACACGCCAGTCTTTCCGCAAAAATCGCCCGCAATGTATTGCAG
>SAAX01000045.1 GCA_009929215.1 Deltaproteobacteria bacterium
AACGTGGTAAAACTGAAGGAAAACGCCGGAAAGGTGCTGTTTGGCGGCAGTGCAACAACCAGAATTGAAGGCAGCTATATACTCTGACATAAATTTTTTTATTGCCGCAACTGCATCTAAAAATAACAAAGGACTGCACCAGATCATGTGGTGCAGTCCTTTGTTTATTTGCAGATGTATGTGTATGAATTGTAAACTGCGTAGCCCTTATGCCGCAGCCTGTTGACTGGCCCGCAAGCGCCGCAGGTGGGCAGGGTACCACTGTGTAAATACGGCCACGCCAATAAGCAAAGTGTAGGAAATCAGCTCAAATGCAAGCTCTGAAAAAAAGAGCTGCTTCATTTTGAGCCAGGCCAGCAGGGCGTTGAGCGTAAACGCGCTGCCCCACACCGAGGCAATGATGCTGTTGGTGCGCAAAAACAGGGGCGAATTCCACAGGGCAGGGTCGGTGTGATCCTTGGCGTAATCAAGCGTAAAGGGTTTGCCCATGACTATGCCAGCCCATGTGCCAAGCGCCAGCGAGCCGTTGGCCAGCACGCCCATGTACTGCACTGTCCACATGTTTTTGAACACAACCACAAGAACAGTGGCCGCTGCAAAAAAGGCCAGCCCCACCCACAAAATCAGCCCACGGTGCAGCCGCAGCACACCCATGACAATGCTGAGCCCAAGGGCCACGCACAGGCCAAGCTCGAGCCGAAACATGCTGCCGTGCGCAATGATCAAGAACGACAGCCACGGGGCGAAGGCCAGCAGCAGTTTTAAAAATCCCATCATGGCAGGTGCCTCTCGGTATGCGGTTTATGCGCAGCGCCGCAACGCGCACGCCAGATCAAGGTATGGGGGAAGTGCTACAGCCTGATGCCCAGCTTTTCTTCCAGCTTGCGGCTGGCTGCCACAATGGCTGCTGTTACAGCCAGAGTGATGGCAACATTCAACAGCACAAAGGCTGCGGGCGGCAATTGCAGCGGCTTGTACAGCCACATGAATACCAGCAGAGGTGTGGGCAGATGAAAAAGATAAAAGCGAAAGCCGTTGCGTTCAAACCATGCAAAAAGGGAGATGGAATGCAGCAACGGGTAGAGCCCGGCTGTCAGCAGAAACATATGGTACATCAGCAGGGCGCACAGCAGTGAAAGAGCCCAGCCGCTCACCGGGGCAAAGGCGTAGGGCCACAGCAGAATTATCATGGCCAGCAGCCCCGCGCCCAGGGCCAGCGGGTGCTTGCGGCACATGGCATCGAGCGACTCGCGGTTTCTGAAGATAACAATGCCCAGATAGTAGCAAAGAATATACGCGGGTACTTCCCACAGGCAGTACCATTTGATCCACTGGCCGTAATTCTGCACACACAGGGCCGCCACCAGGGCTACCATGCCACCGGCAACTGCGGTGTCGTGCCCGCATTTTTTCAGCACGCCGAGGGCGGCAATCCAGAAAACGGTTACCCAAAACAGCACCAGCAAAAACCACAGATGGTCAGTGAACAGGCCAAGCGCCACAGACTTCCACGTATCCACAAGGGATGTATCAGCGGGGTGCCCAAAGGCGGGGATGGAAAAAAGCCAGTACAGCGGCGCTACCCACAGCATGCCCACGCCAAACCAGGGCAGTAAAAGCCTGCGCCCACGGTGCAGCAAATGTTGCAAGGGGGTGCGCTTGCCAGAATCCCACGCGGCGGCAAACAAAAAGCCAGAGGCCATCATGAAGCTCTGGATAAGCGTAGTGCCAGAAATGGCTGTAATAAGGTCGGCAAGGGGCTGCGCGCTATCGGCATACAGCTTCCAGAAAGGAAAGGGCGTGGCAAAAAACATGACGCAGTGCATGACCACGACCAGAAAAAGGCACTTGGTCTTCAACATTGCAATGTGCGGATAATACATGATTTTGGCCTTGGTGGAAGTATGCGAAATAGCAGCCTGAACAGTGGGCCACAATAGCGTGACCCGCCGCACAGGGCAAGCGTATTGCACTGACGCGGCGGGTCAAAGTTTGCCGGTGCTCGGGTCGGTTAGCTCTTGGCTTCTTCAATCCATTGGCCCACTTCATCCCCGCTGGGAACCCTGCCGGAGCACTTGATGTCGCCGTTCACCATCACCGCAGGGGTAGAGATGATGCGGGCGGCCATTATTTCTCTAAAATCAGATACTTTTATCACCGTAATATCGCCGCCAGCCTGCGTAGCCGCCTGCCGCACCACGTCTTCAGTTTCAACACAGCGGGCGCAGCCGGGGCCGAATACCTTAATTTCCATTGTTGTGCTCCTAATTTAAATCATGAATGTTCCAAGTATGTTGAACAGCCAGCCCACCAGGGTAAACATGATCAAAAGATAGCCCACAAATATCCCCAGCAGTCGTGCTGTCATAACCTGCCGCAGCATGACCATTTCGGGCAGGCTGACCACAACCGTGCTCATGCAGAAGGCCAGGGTTGTGCCGATGGGCAGCCCCTTGCCAAGCAGGCTTTCCATAACGGGGATAATGCCCGTAACGCTGGAATACAGCGGAATGCCCAAGAGAACCGAAAGCGGCACAGACCACCATTCGCTCGCGCCAAGGTGTTGCGCAAACCAGTTTTCGGGCACAAAGCCATGCAGCCCGGCCCCAAGCGCCACGCCAATGATTACCCACTTCCACACACGCCGAAAAATAGTAGAGGTTTCTGCCCAGGCAAAATTGTGGCGCTCACGCACGCTTATTTTGCGTGCAGAAGAGGAAGCTTTAATCATCGCCGATTGAGCGGGCATGCTGGCAATTGCCTCTAAAATGGCCGGGTGCAGCCAGCGTTCTGCCTTGATGGCGTCCATGAGCAAGCCGCCAATGATGCCCGCCACCATGCCCACAGCTATGTAAGCCACGGTGATCTTCCAGCCCAGCAGGCCCCACAGCAACACCACGGCCAGCTCGTTGATGAGCGGCGAGGTTATGAGAAAGGCCATGGTAATTCCCACGGGAATGTTGGCCGTTGTAAAGCCGAGAAACAGCGGAATGCTGGAGCAGGAGCAAAATGGCGTAACCGCGCCAAAGGCAGAGCCCAAAAAATAGCCGATTCCACGGGCCTTGCCGCTCAGGTAGTCGCGCACACGCTCTACATTCAGCCCCGCTCGCGCCCAGGCAATGGCGTAGATGAGCGAAATCAGCAAGAGCAGAATTTTTGCCGTATCGTAAAAGAAAAATTCCACCGATGCCGCCGCAGGCGAACCGGGCGCAAGCCCAAGCGGGCTGGTCGCCAGCCAGTGTGCCACTGGCTGAATGGTGGAGTATGCCAGCCACCACAACACGGCCAGTGCGGTCACCGACAGCGCGTATTTACCGTTCCAGTTACGGGCGTCTGCATGTTTTGGGCCTTGCGGGCGGTTTGCTTCACTACAGCAGGGTTGTTTGGGATGTGTGGCCATATGTGGACCTATTTTAATATTTGTTGAATCGTTGAAATGTTGGAGCTTAAAAAAAAGCAGCCGCAGCCAATTATTTATCCGGCAGAATACCGGGCAGTATGCCACTGGCGGCTCTGAATCTTTGGCATTCTCCGGGGTTGGCAGAGCAGCATTCAGACGTGAGGTAGGCAATAACCTCAAGCATCAGGGCAATGTTGGCCTTGTAGCGCATAAAGCGTCCCTCCTTTTCAACCGTTACAAGGCCGCTGTGCACCACAGCCTTGAGGTGAAAGGAAAGGTTGGTGGAAGGAATATCGAGCTGGCGCGCAATTTCGCCAGCCACTAGGCCCTGTGGGGCGTTTTTGACCAGCAACCTGAACAGGTCGAGGCGTACCTCGGACGACAGGGCTTCAAAAATGGTTGCGGCGGTTTTGCTTTCCATAAAATGATATTTCAACATTAATTGATTAGTGTCAAGGGGCACAAAAAAACGGCGGCAAACCAATGCTTGCCGCCGTGCTGCTTATCTGAAAAGGGTGAGGCTGTTAGAGCGTATGCTACGGGGTGGTTAAGAGTGCCCGTTGCCGTTACCGTTGCTCATGGAGGCAATGGTTTTGCGCAGGTCGGCGGCCATCTGGGCCACTTGCCTGGCGGTGTTGCCAAGCTCTGTCATGGCGTTGGAAATATCCATAGCTATGGAATTGACGTTACTGATATTGGCGTTGATCTGCTCAGAAGCCGCCGACTGCTCGTCGGCAGAGGCGGCGATAACGCCGATCATGTCTGCTGTCTGCATGACCTGAGTTACAATTTCCTGCAAGGCTTCGCCAGCCTGGCTGACAAGGGTTACACCCTGCTGCACGCTGGCGTCGGTTTCGTCCATCAGCGAAATGTTGGAGTGGGCGCTGTCCTGAATGCCCTTGACGGCAGCAGACACTTCCATGGTGGCCTGCATGGTTTTTTCTGCCAGTTTGCGTACTTCGTCGGCCACCACGGCAAAGCCACGGCCAGCCTCGCCCGCACGGGCGGCTTCAATGGCGGCGTTGAGGGCAAGCAGGTTGGTCTGGTCGGCAATGTCGCTGATAATACCAAGAATCTTGCCCACATCCTGTGCCTTGCTGCCCAAATCGTGCAGGCCCGTGCTCATGGTGGTGGTGTGTTTGCGCACATCAGCAATGGCGGCAATGGATTTGTCGGTGACTTTTTGCCCGCTTTGGGCGCGCTGGCGGGCCTGGGCGGCATTGCCAGAGGCATCGGCGGCGTTACGCGCCACATCCAGTATGGAGGCGTTCATGGCTTCCACAGCCACAGCTGTTTCGCGGATTCTATTCTGCTGGCTGGCCGTGCCTTCGCTGGTATGGTCAATGCGCTCAAGCAGGTGGTCGGATATCTGGGCCAGTTGCGTGGCAATTTCACCTGCGTTTTCGGCCACCCTGGCGACCATGGCGCTGTTTTTCTCTATCTGCTTCTGGTTCTTTTTGATTTCGGTAATGTCGTTCCAGAATGTGACCGAGCCCATCAGCTCGTTGTCCATGTCAAAAAATGGCGTGGCGGTAACAGTAACGTAGCGCAGGTTGCCTTTTTCCGTGGGCAGTTCACGCTCGGCAACAAATTTTTTGCGGTGCAAAACGGCACGTACCGCTGTGGTTTCGCGGGCATCGTCGTTCCACAAAAATTTTCCGGATGACTGGCCCATAAAACTTTGCGGTGGCTGCGATTTTTCAAGCATGTCGCACAGGTGCTGGTTGAGCCAGATGATTTTTTTGTCCGCACCTATGATCAGGCAGGGCGCGGCAATGCCGTTGAGCACACCTTCTGAAAATCCCAGCTTGTCCTTAAGCTGCGACACCATCTTGCCAATGTCGGTAGAGAGCAGGGCGAGTTCGTCCTTGCCTTCCTGTTCAAAGGCCACGGTCAGGTTGCCAGCGGCCACCTGCCCCGCATTGGCCACAAGGCGCGTAATTCTGCGAATAAGAAAATACCGGATGGCCAGCACCGTAAAGCCAATAAGCGCAATAAGACCCACGGCTCCCAAAAGGGCAGATTGCAGCAAATGGTTTTCCATGGCGTTCCAGGCCGTGGTGACATCAAGCTTCATGACCAGCTGGCCAAGGATGGGCTCTGAATCGCCGTGGCAGTGGTAGCACCGACGCTGATTTTTGATGGAAAAAACACTACCCAGAATTTTTTTGCCGCTCTGGTCAATAAATATCGATTCTTCAAGGGGTTCTTTTAGGCCACGGGTGTGCAAGCCTGCCAGATCCTTATCCTGCTCTACAGCGGTGTAATCCTTGCGAACCGTGCTTTCGTCTGTGCTGTATGTAATGTTGCCCGTATACGAGGTCATGTAAGCAGAGATATGGTTGAATTTGCTCTTGATCGTGCGAAATTCTGCCGTAGTGCCCTTGTTATCGCCCACGACCATGGGTTTTTCAATGCCCATATAAATGAGGCCGGTTTCCATACGCGCGCCAGCACGTATTTCGTCAGTCATCATTTTTTTTACGCCAACATACTCAAGGGCCATAATGCAGCTGATTACCAGAAAGGTAATGGCCACAATGGACATGGTAATTTTGAAATTAAGCGATCTGGATAAAAGCATTGCTACCCCCGAACTAGTGCGCGCCAGAAAAGATCAGTGGCTTGAATTTGAAATCCTGGATCCGGTCAGAGCTGTGGCATGCCGTGCAGGTTTCAACCGCAGGCTTTCTGTTGATGGATTGTGGATCCTGGTTTTCGGCATGTTCGCTGCCGGGACCGTGGCAGGTTTCGCAACCCACGTCGGCCAGATCAGGCGTGCTTTCAATGCTTTTGAATCCGCCCTTATTGTAGCCGGTGGTGTGGCATTCGTAGCATTTTTTAAGCTCATGCTCTTTAAGCTTGGGCTTCATGATGGCTACAGAGTTCCATGAATGGGCTTTTTTGGAATGCTTGATAAATGAATTATACTGATCTTCGTGGCATGGAGCGCAATTTTTTGAACCAATGTATGTTTTTTGCTCTGCCGCAAAGCTCAAATCATAAGTCATAAATAGCTGACATATGCAAATAACAATGACCATATGCAATTTGTGGGAACATAAATATGACATCATGCACGTTCTCTTGACTGGTTGGTTTTTGCCAATGCCGCCAACTGGCAGCCCTATGGCACTGATTGTTGTGTAAAACCCAAAACCGTGAACCCGTGCGGAAACTTGAAATGCAAAACCTTTGTCAGCCAAAGGTTTCAGTCTGCCTTTCGGTCATTGAGAAAAAAAGATTATAGTATTTTAATGAGATGCATTGAATCTGAACGTCTGGGCGAGCGGATTTTTTAACAACGGCCTGCAATTATTTATTTTCTGGCATAACTGGTTAGCTTAAAAAATGAACAGCACATCATTTACGCAATTTTTGAAAAATGGCAATCATTGAGCAAGCAATGAACTGTCGAATGCACGGTAATGTTTCAGTCATCAAAGAAAAGTTGAGAAAAATATGTGTCCCTAACAAAAAGTTGGGTAAGTGGCCTTTTATATAACAAAATTAAAAATTACATGAAGTTATAAAAAATTTATATGGCAGTAATTTTTTTATGTAATCTGCATTCTGTGTGCGTCATGCTCAATAATAAGCTTTTTAGAATAATTTTGTCCTGTTCTGTGCCATGAAGTGCAGTTGGCAAGCGCACGCAGGAATACCTAGGGGTGGGTTAATGAATCGCATGGAATCGACTATTCTGGGTGATAACCGCGAATTCTGAGGCAGGCCCGATTGCTCCTGCCCCCCCCCGGCACCCTGACAGAATCTGCCGGGGGGGCAGGGGTTGCGCGGTCGGAATATCACCGCTTGTGCTCGGCCCCGCAAAGCCTCCCCTAGCCGTCTGCAGAAGCTGTTCTTATGGTTTAGTTTTCGCATGCGGTTTTGTGCGGTGTGTCAATTTTTTTAAGATATAATTGTATTGTTCAAGCGATTAACTATGCAAGTGTGTTTATTATGATAACGTTAAGCACTATCAATACTAAAAAAATTGTGTTTTTTGTACACCTTGGAATCTGTTTTTTCTGCAATCATGATATTCTGATTAAAATTGTGTGTATAACTTGTTATTTGTAAATAATTTTGTGAATATGAAATTGCACAAAAGATACATTGGTCTGGCGATGCTGGGCAGAGCGCAAGCCAGCTGTGCAAAGAGGAAAAAGGCAGGATGATGCTGTCTTTAAGTGCAATGTTACTGTTGAAAATATGAAAATATTTTTTTGTATTTCAAATTATAGTTTACTGTAAAAATAGGAGTGCTCAGGATAAGTGGTAAGTAGTTTTAATGTAAATTATATCTGGTGGCCGTAATCTGGCAATCGGTTATTTGCATGTTTACTGGGGGAGGGCTGAATGGAGTTGTTTAGCGCAATTGGCTGTGTGCTATGGCGTTTATCACTCAAATATCGCCAGGTGCAGCCCGGAAAAGTGCTTTTGGCAGTTAAAAAACAGCATTTACTGCTGCGTTTATTCTTTGTTGACAGACAGCGGCAACTTGAAAATATCGCCTGCGAAGTTGTTCATCTTTCCCCCACAAAAGTTATTTTGAAGTCAAGCAAATGCTTTTTGCCAGATGTTCTCAAAGGCGAGCGTTGTAGTTTGTATGTTAAAATACCGCATGACATTACTAAAAAGTATATAGGTCTTGTAAACCCTGCTGTGAGGCACGGGTTTCTCTTCAAATCACGCATTGTGGCAAATTATATAGATCCAGTTTTAAAAAAGTGTATTATTGAGCTTACCATGCCGCACAGTTATGTGCAGCGCGATTTGCAGCGGCATGAGCGCGTAAGCCCAACCCCATTGATGCTCAAGGAGATTTCATTATGGCTCTGCGGTAAGAGGCTGCCGCATTCGCCACATGATTTGCCAGAGTCCGCATTCAGTTATTGCAATGGGGAAGCAAATCCTTCTATGCAGCTGATAAACCTCTCTGCTGGCGGTTTGCGTGTGCAGTTGGACAAACTTGTGGATTCCGATGATCAGAGAAGGGATTTGAAGCGGCCAATGGTTGTGCATCTGGTGCTGTATAAGCCCATGCGCAAAGAATTGTCCGTTTGGGCGGTATGTACCTGCGTTAAGGTGCATTTTAGCTCGAACCTCAAGATACTGACCCTGTTTCTGAAATTTGTGGGGGTCTGGAATGACCCTGAAGACGGCGGTCGGGGCTGGCAGTCCATTGAGCGCGAGGGCGTGCCAGCCATAGAAAGCTGGGTGGATAATGATTATTGCATGCTGCTCGATAAAAAACGCAGGGTAAGTGATGCATTGTCCAACAGCTTTGGGCTTGAACTGTGCAAGGCACGCCGCAAAAAATCTTGTAACAGGAGCTGCTAGCGGCAGCGATCCGGGCGGAAAATATTCTTCCGCTGCCTGAGCTTGCTGCTATTTACTCTCTTGTTGCCAAGTTTCTACGTTTGTATCGGCTTGGCTCTGGCATGCTGCGTAAGGAAGGCCCCATCCCTCCGCGCCATCAAGGAACAGCGCCAGTACATGAACGAATTTGCCGATTCTACGACCGACGAAGAAGCCAAGCTTACCTTAAATCCCCCCCCCCACGCACGGACATTCACCGGATGTAAGTCTGGCCGAACAGGGCCTGTTTTTGTCTATCGCCGGGTAGAAGCAGGCCCCTTCTTTTTGTTGGGCATGGGCCTGTTTGGGAGCAGAACGGGCTGTGGCAGATAAAAGAAGGGCAAATACTGTGGTGTGGCAAAGGAGCCCCGATTTGCCAAAAATTGTTATAGTATTCTATTTTTATTGTATAAAATATCAATTTATATTTTTTATAATTGTAAAGACAGTATCTGCTTAAGATGTTATACTGTATCCAGTCGCAACAGAAGGGGCTGGATTATGGACTATCTGTCTCGTCTTGCATCTATGGCGCTCAAGAGCAAGGGTAGTAAAATATTTACTATCCAAGATGGACATGAAATGACAATCACTCCCGCTGGCGATGGAAAAACAATGAATATCAACATTGACGACGGTGCGTCATATAAAACAAAAGGAGTTGGCGATTTTATCGAAAAAATTGAACGTATTTTAAAAGCCAGAAGCGTAACCGGGTGGGATGAAGCACGGCAAGGTCAGGATTCTCCTGATCAGGTGCTTTCCATGTATAATGATGATGACCGCACTTCAGGCGATGACACGACAACAGGCAATAGTCTGTTTTTATAGCAGTCTGGTTTTTCAACCAGAATCCATCCAATAACCATATATTTGTTTTGCACCGGCCAAGCGTTTGTCTCATGCCCGCGCAAGGGAGGCATCTTTTTTTGAATAGTAATAGGAGAATGAGCTTTGCGAATTAACTCAAAACAGCGTGCTGAGATGGAACGGATTTTATCGAACTGGAATACATACCTTGATAGCCTGCCGCCAGCATCAGATGATTTGAAATTGCATAAATGGCTTGGAATGAATACATCGTTAGTAAAAAAAGATGATTTTAGTAATAATTTGCGATCAGTTGCTAATGAATTAAGGGCACGCCTTGACGCGTCACCTGCTTAAAACTCAATACTACAACAAAAGGCCGTAATTATTACGGCCTTTTGTTGTCTGTGCGTATCATTCAGGTAATTGCCACCAGTTCACAGGTGTGGGGCGATAAGATCATTGCATTGCTGCGCCTGGGGCTGGGTATAAAAAAAGAAGGCCGTGATTGCTCACGGCCTTCCTGCATTTCAAAATGCTTGTTGGCTTACCAGCGGCGGGCGGCGGGCTTTTTGGGCTCGGCCTTGTTCACGCGCAGGTTGCGGCCGTCAACTTCTTTGCCGTCAAGGGCAGAGATGGCGTTGATGGCGTCGGCTTCGTCCATTTCAACAAAGCCAAAGCCGCGGGCGCGGCCGGTTTCGCGGTCAGAGATCAGGTTGACGGAATGCACGTTGCCAAAAGAGCTGAACAGTGATTCAACGCCTTCCTGGGTAGCGGACCAAGAGAGATTACCAACATAAATAGAAGTAGCCATGTGAGACTCCAGGGGGTTACGGGAGGTAGACTTTCTGCTTGAAGCCTTACCCATGTAAAGTCTCTGGCGAAAAATTTACTATACCCAATCTGTGATGGGTGAAACTAGGGCGGGAGCTCTAAAATGTCAACAAATATTATTTAAAAAAATATGAGCATTGAGGAAGAAAACAGAAAATTTAAAAGATTGCCAAGCGGAACAGCCAGATATGATGGCTAAAATTATTTTTTAAAAATTATTTTTACACAATAGTTATATGGTTGTATTATATTTAGTTGATAGTGCAAAAAAATGGAGTAGGTATGAATTATAAATTACGTCTTGTCTTGAATGTTCTTAAAAGCAAAGAAGAAAAAGAGTTTATACTTTATGATGGGCAAAAAATGCTGCTTTCGCCTGTTGGAGACGGTAAAACAGTCAATATTTCTGTGGGGGAAGAAGAAACTTACAAAACAAAGGGCGCAGAGGCCTTTTTAAAGCGGACAGAAAAAATCTTGAAGCAGCAGGCCGACGCCGCACAGGACGAACTTGCACAGATCCAGAACGATATATTTAAGGTTCTTGCCCTATACGAAGGCACCGGCCCGCGCCGCAGGTAATGCCGACTGATTTGGCCGTGGGGAGGCAGGTAGGCCAGCCAGCCTGTGCGCCATGCTCCCTGCGTGTCATGCTCCTTGTTGGCCCGCCACCAGCATCAGCGTCTGGGCTTAGCGGTTGGCCTTGGGCCGCTTAAACACCGCACAGGCAATCACCGTGGCAATGGCAGCGGTGATGAACGCCCCCGCCATATCCAGCGGATAATGCACGCCCACAAATATTCTTGCCCAGGCAATGCCAAGCCCCAGCAGTACTATGGCAAGCGCAGTGCCGCGCGCCCCTCTTTGCATAAAGAGCGGCAATGCCAGCGAAAACAAAAACGTTGCGTGAAAGCTGGGAAAGGACGTGGTGGCGTCATGCTCTATGAGCATGCGGCCAAGGCCCAGTACAAAGGGCCGGGGATTATAGTAGGTGCAGCGTATGGCCAGCGCCATGCCCATAGCCAGTGCCGTGGTAACAACGGCCCGCTGGGCAAAGAGCGTGCGGTCACTCTGCCTGTACCACGCAAGAGCCACAAGCAGCAGGGCAATGAACACGGGCCATTCTGCCAGTGTGCGGCCCAGCCAGATGCTAAAGGCTGATGCCTGAGCATCGGCGTTGAGCAGCAAAAAAATATGTTGGTTCAGGGAATTCATTTGCGGAGTTGTTTTTTAGGGATGGCCTGTCTGACCGTCTGAGGCTGGCGCGCGGCTCTGCCTCAAAACGGGACAAGGCTGTTTTTTGAAGCTATCACGAAAGAAACATGAATAGCTGTGCTTCTCCAAAACAGAAAGGGGTTACTGTTTTCCAGTAACCCCTTGAAATCTGGCGGAGAGGGGGAGATTCGAACTCCCGGTACGCTATTAACGTACACACGATTTCCAATCGTGCTCCTTAGACCAGCTCGGACACCTCTCCATTCGGTGATTGATCACCGCTCAAAGCCGAATACTTGTATAGCAGCCTCTAAAGAATTGCAAGCAAAAAAATCAAATGCGGGCAGATTGTTGCAAATTTTTTGGTCGGTGGGGTATTAGCGACACCTGCTATTATCGTCACCTGCTGCCATCGCACGGCAAAGACTTGGGGGCAAAGATGCTTGGGCAACCTGTCGGATGTTCACAGCTGTTGCCATGCCGCTCTTGTCGTGCAGTTCTCGCAGTGCCGTTCCTGCCGTGCTGCCCATGCGGTGTTGCTTTGGCCGTGTGCAAAATGCTGCGGGCAAACAAGGCCCGCCCAGCGTATGCCGAGCGGGCCTTGTAGTACAATCAAGCCAGTGTGCTAATGCGGCTAGTCGTCCTTGCGTTCTTTGTCTTTTTTCTCGTCTTCGCGGCGGCGCTTTTTGGTGATCTGCGCAGCACGGTAGAAGGCCCACAAGCCAAAGATTGCCATAACGGTAATGCCTACAGCGTTCAGGGTCAGGGTGTCCATAGTTTGATCCTTCTGACGGCATCAGGCTGCTGAGGCCGCGCCAGTGCGCGCACGCACGTTCAGGGGGGGGCTGCCCGGCGGCTGGCCGGGGCAGCGTCAGAACTTGCTAGGACATCACACCTATGGTGCTGAAACCGCTGTCCACATACACAACCTGACCAGTCACCGCGTGGGCAAGGTCAGAGGCAAGAAACAGGGCCGTGCCGCCCACGTCGCCAGTGGTGACGTTGCGGTGCAGGGGCGCGTTGCGGTCAACAATGCTGCACAGGTCTTTCATGCTTGAGACAGCAGAGGCGGCCAGGGTTTTGATGGGGCCAGCGCTGATGGCGTTGACGCGGATGCCCTTGGTGCCGAAATCACACGCCAGATAGCGCACAGAGGCCTCAAGAGCGGCCTTGGCAACACCCATGACGTTGTAGCCGGGGATAACCTGGGTGGAACCATGATAGGTCATGGTCAGCACCGAAGAGCCTTCGTGCAGCAGGGGTTCAAATGCGCGGCAAACGCCGGTGAGCGAGTAGGCCGAAACATCCAGCGCAAGGCGAAAACCCTCACGCGAGGTGTCTACAAAGCGACCGCCCAGGTCTTCACGGTTGGCAAAGGCCACGGAGTGAACAAGAATATCCAGGTCGCCCCACTTTTCCTTTACCAGATCAGCGGCGGCCTGAATCTGCGCGTCGTCGCACACGTCACACTGAAAGGTAAATTCACCGCCAAGCTCTTCGCTCAGGGGTTCAACACGCTTTTTGATGGCTTCGCCCACATAGTTGAAGGCAAGGCGTGCGCCCTGTTCTTTAAGAGCGTTGGCAATGCCGTAGGCAATACTTCTGTTGTTGGCCAAACCGAGTATAAGAGCTTTCTTTCCTTGCAGCAGCATGGATCCTCCTGAAAAAACAATGCAAGCCGAATAATTCGGACAAAGGGTATTAGAATAGCGACAGCACGCGCCCAGGCAAAAGCCGCCGCATAAGGAATGCGCGGCACTGTCGGACAGGGGACAAGGTATTCGTGAAGCAGTCGGGTAGCTTGTGAAAAAAACGCCGAGACTGTCACGTCAATGCGCGTCCAGCACAGTTGTGCCGGACGCGCTTGATTTATTTACTTTGTGAGAATGTCGTATGCTTCCTGGTAGCGGTTCGCCGTGGCCTTGATGATTTCTTCGGGCAGGGCGGGCGGCGGGGGCTGCTTGTTCCATGGCTGTTTTTCCAGCCAGTCACGCAGGTACTGCTTGTCAAAGCTGGGCTGGCCCTGGCCGGGCTTGTACTGGTCGGCAGGCCAGAAGCGCGACGAATCGGGCGTGAGTACCTCATCAATAAGATGGAGCTTGCCGTCGATAAAACCAAATTCAAACTTGGTGTCGGCCACGATAATGCCGCGACCAGCGGCATAGGTGCGCCCGGCCTCGTAAATGGCAAGCGTGGTGCGTTCGACCTGGGCAGCGGTTTCCGCACCCAGCAGTTCCGCAGCCTGGGCTACGCTGATGTTTTCATCGTGCTTGCCCAGTTCGGCCTTGGTAGATGGCGTGAACAGCGCGGGTTCCAGCTTGTCTGATTCGCGCAGGTTGGCAGGCAGCTTATAGCCGCACACCGAGCCCGTGGCCTTGTAGTCCTTCCAGCCAGAGCCTGTGATATAGCCGCGCACAATGCATTCCACCGGCAGGGGCTTGGCCTTGCGCACGATAACGGCGCGGCCTTCAAGCTCGTCCTTCCAGGGTGCAAGAGCGGCGGGAAAACGGTTAACATCGCTTTCGATCAAGTGGTTGGGAATGATATCCTTGAACTTTTCCATCCAGAACAGGGTAATCTGGTTAAGGATCACTCCCTTGTACGGGATGGGCTCGTTCATGATCGCGTCAAAGGCCGACATGCGGTCAGTGGTGACAATGAGCAGGGTTTTTTCGTCCACATCATAGATATCACGCACTTTCCCGCGTGAAAGCAGGGGATAGGCGCTGATCTCGGTTTTTACCACGACTTTCATGATGGCTCCTGATTCCTCTAGCCCTTGCTATTTTTTCCCACGCGCTTCAACGGAGCGGGCGTGGGCTTCCAGACCCTCAAGCCGGGCAAGGGCGGCTATGGACTGCATGTTCTGCTGTAAAAAGGTTGAAGAAGCGGCCACAATGCTGGTTTTTTTGCAAAATGTCTGCACCGAAAGGGCCGATGAAAAACGTGCCGTGCCCAGGGTGGGCAACACATGGTTGGGGCCGGCAAAATAGTCGCCCACGGGCTCTGGGCTGTGCTGGCCCATAAACACGGCCCCGGCGTGCCGAATAAACGGCAGTACCGCCCAGGGGTCGCGGGTGCACAGCTCAAGGTGTTCCGGGGCCACCATGTTGGCAACGGCCACGGCAACGGAAAGATTGGGCGTAACCACAATGGCGCTCCAGTCTTCAAGGGCGCGGGCTGCGGTGGTGGCCCGGGGCAGGGCGGCGCACTGTTTTTTCAGCTCCTGCTGCAAGGCATCGGCCAGACGCGGGTCGTCTGTAATGCAGATGGCCGAGGCAAGGGCATCGTGCTCTGCCTGCGAGAGCATGTCTGCGGCAAGCCAGGCGGGGTTGGCCGAAGAATCGGCCAGCACCAGCACTTCACTGGGGCCCGCAATCATGTCTATGCCCACAATGCCCTGCACAAGGCGCTTGGCCGTGGTAACAAAAATATTGCCGGGGCCAGCAATTACATCCACAGGCTGAATGGTCTGCGTGCCGTAGGCCATGGCCGCAATAGACCATGCGCCGCCAACGCGGTAGACTTCGTCAATATCAAGCAGGTGCGCGGCCGCCAGGATATGCGGATTTACCGTGCCGTCCTTGCGGGGCGGGGTAAACACGGCAAGGCGCGGCACGCCCGCCACCTGGGCGGGAATGGCGCTCATGAGCAAGCTTGAAACAAGGGGCGTATTGCCACCCTGACCGCCGGGAACATACAGGCCGCCAGCGTCTACCGAGGTAACCTGCTGACCAAGAATGCTGCCGTCCGGCTTGGTGAGAAACCACGATTTTTCAACCTGGGCTTCGTGAAAAGAACGTATATTGGCCGCTGCCTCACCGATAACCTCGCGGCTTTCGATGGTTACAGAGGCCGCCGCCCGGGCAATTTCCTGCTCGCTCACGCGCAGCGGCGGGGCAAAGTCGGGGCAGTCAAATTTGCTGGTGTACTCCACAAGGGCGTCGTCGCCCTTTTGTCGCACAGCGCTGATAATGTCGTTTACGGCGCTTTCCACCCCATTGCCGGGGTTGTGTCGGCCTTGCAGCCATTGGGCCAGCGCGGGCCATTCCTGCTCATGTTGCAGTGTCAAAATTCGGCATGTCATAGTGCTGTTCCTCTTCTGGTGCGAGCAATATACAGAAGCAGGCGCAGAATGTCGAGGCGCAGATGCCCGTTGAATGGCGCACGCGGCACGGCGGGGTAGCCCCCGGGTGTGAGCAGGGAAGACCAGGGGATGCCCGGGGCACGGCAGGACATGGCAAAACTTTTTGCAGTTACGGCAGCGCCTTGACAGGGCGGATAAGCATACTTACTTAAAGCGGAGCATCACGGCCCCAAGGGGCGATTCAGGAGGAAGCATGCAGCGTCATAAAATGAACCATTCATACGGACAGCAGGGCGGTCAGCAGGGCGGTCAGCAGGGCGGCCACACCGAGAACGGGGCCGATAGCCATTCTACCCGGCCGGAAGATGGTTTCCTTGAACACGACGGCATTATGTTTGGGCAAAATGTGGGCAAGAATGCGGCTACCGACGCAGCGCATGACGAAGCCGCAGCCTCTGCCGAAAATGCGGCCTCTGTTGAGAGTATTATTGAAGAGCGTTGTAAGGCCGAGCTCACCGAACTGCGCCTGCGCAACGCGGCCGAAATGGATAATTTCAAAAAACGCCTCACGCGTGAGCATGATGAGCAGATGCGCTACGCGGCTGAAAAGGTTTTGGGCGACCTGCTTCCCACGCTCGACAACCTTGATCTTGCCCTGCGCTACGGCAGCAAGAGCGAGGCCTGCAAGGACATGCTGCAAGGTGTGGCCATGACCCACAAACTGCTGCTTGACGCGGTGGAAAAGCACGGGCTCAAACCCCTGGGTGAAGAAGGCGAAGAATTTGACCCCAACGTGCACGAAGCCGTGGGTTTTGAAGACCGGCCCGATTTTGCGCCCAATTCTGTGGCGCGCGTGCTGCAACGCGGCTTCAAGCTTGGCGACCGTCTGCTGCGCCCCGCCAAGGTTATGGTAAAACAGTAATTTTTTGAGTAGACCAAGCCCGCGTGCGGGTAGTGATATTTATGAAACCCGGTGGCCCGCAGGCTGCCGGGTTTTTTCATGGGGTTTTGCTAGCCGCCAAGATGCCCTGCGGCTGCGGTCAGAACCTCTTGCAGCTGATCAGGGGCGTCGTCACTGTGGGCGTTTTCCCAGCGCGTATCCCGGTCTTCATGGCTGGCGGGCAGTATGAGGCCAAGGCGCATCTGCAACAGGCTGTCTTCTTCAAGCGGCTGAAAAACCACCCCCTGCCGCCCTATGGCCGAAAATGATCGCGGCAGCAGGCCCATGCCTTCGGCCTGCGCAATACGGGCCAGCAGCACGTCGTATTCTTCTGGTTCTTCAGTATATTCAGGGGCAAAGCTCACATGGGCAAACAGGCCGCGCATATGGTCAAAAAAGGCCGGATTCGCCTCGCGCCGAAACCAGAAAAGATTCCTGCCGTTCATATCCTGCAAACGTATGCGTTGCCGGTTTTGCTTTTTGTTGCCCTCAGCCCAAGCTGCTGCCCAGGATTCGGGCAATGCTGCCAGCAGGGGTTCCGCATAGGGCAGGGGGCTCACGCGCAGCCCGGGGGCATCGAGGGGCAGGGCAACAAGGGCTGCGTCGAGCCTGCCCTGACGAACCGCGCGGGCCAGCTGTGGCGACGAATGCCGCACAAACTGCACCGGGCCATGCCGCTGCGCTTGCATGTGCCGCACAAAGCCCGCAAATACCCCCTGCTCAAAAGCTGTGCTGAGCCCGATGGCAAGGGGCGCGCCAGCCTTGGCCGTGCGCTGGCCCAGGGCCAGCAGGCTTTTGCCTGCCGCATCCTGCGCTTGCAGCACCGGGCGCACAATGCGCAGCACTGCCTGCCCCTGGCTCGTGAGGGTGAGTCCCTTGCTGTGCCGCGTAAACAGCGTAACGCCCAGCATTTCTTCCAGGCGTTTCATGTGCCTGCTCAAGGGCGGCTGGGTCATGAACAGCCGTTCTGCGGCGCGGCGCATGCTGGCTTCTTCGGCAATGATCGAAAAATAGCGCAGCAACCGCCAGTCCGGTTTTTCAAACAGATCGTTTGTCATGCCTGAAAGGTATCACTAAAATGGCAAGAGGCAAAGACCGCGCCAGCGCCTACAAATGGCTGTGGTCGCGGCACGCTGCCGCGTCAGAAACAGGAGAAATACCATGCAAAATGATCGTTATGCCACAGGGCTTGCCATGCTGGAAAAGGTGGACGGAAGAGGCGGCGAGGAAGTGCTGGAAAGTGTGCGGGCCATCAGCCCCGACTTTGCGCGTTATCTTGTGGAGTTTCCTTTTGGCGACATTTATGCGCGTGAGGGGCTGGATCTGAAAAGCCGCGAAATTGCCGTGGTGGCGGCGCTTACGGCCATGGGCAATGCCGGGCCGCAGCTGCGCGTGCATATTGGCGCGGCCCTGCATGTGGGCTGCACCAGGCAGGAAATACTGGAGGTCATTATGCAGATGGCCGTGTACGCGGGCTTTCCCGCTGCGCTCAACGGCCTGTTTGCCGCAAGGGATGTATTTGCCGCACACGATGCCTAGCGGGCCAAGGCAGGATGGCCCGGCTGTATGGTGTGGCGGTATGGCGCGGCGGCCTGCTACGCCCGAATGGCGCGGCGGCTGGAAGGAGTATTGATCCTCAGCCGCTGTGCCTTTTACCCGTCACGCCTACCAAACTGTCACGCCGGGCAGTGCTGTCTACGCATCCGAATACTTTTCTGCAATGGAGCGGAACTGCTCCTGCAAGGCCACAAAGGCATCCACCACATCGGGGTCAAATTGCGAGCCTTTGCCGTCCACAATAATGCGCACGGCTGTTTCGTGCGGCATGGCCGGTTTGTACACGCGCTTGCTGCGCAGGGCGTCGTACACGTCGGCCACGCTCATGAGCCGGGCCGAAAGCGGAATATCCTTGCCCGCCACGCCGCGTGGGTAGCCCTTGCCGTCCCAGCGCTCGTGGTGGCAGTAGGCAATGTCGCTGGCGATGCGCAAAAAGGAATTTTCGCCCAAAAATTTATCTGCCGAGGCAAGCACCGCACGGCCAAGGGTGGTGTGTTCCTTCATGGCCTCGTATTCTTCATCTGTGAGGGGGCCGGGCTTGTGCAGCACCGTATCGGCTATGGCAACCTTGCCCACATCATGCAACGGTGCAGAAAGGTAGAGCCACGAAATGGCGTCTGCATCCAGCGCATCGCGGTAGTTGGGCAACTGGGCAATATAGACCGCAAGGGCCTTTACATAATTTTGCGTGCGCTTGATGTGCGCGCCGGTTTCGGTATCGCGCCATTCAGCAAGGCTTGCCATGGCGTGAATGGTGGCTTCCTGGGTAAGGGCCAGCTGGCGCGTGCGCTCGTGCACCATGTCGTTGAGGTGGTCGCGGTAACGCTTGTACTTGAGCTGGTTGGCAACGCGGTTGCGCACCAGCGAGGAGCGGAAGGGCTTTGTTATGTAATCCTGCGCGCCCAGCGAGAGCCCCTTGGCCTCGTCGGTTTCTTCATTTTGCGCGGTGATGAACATAACGGGGATGTCGCGTGTCTGCATGTCGTCGCGCAGCTTTCTGCACACTTCGTAGCCGTCCATGCCGGGCATGATCACGTCGAGCAAAATCAGGTCTGGCGGGGGCTGGCGCAGGGCAAGACGCAGGGCATCCGGCCCATTTTTGGCAAACATGATGGTGTACTTGTCGCGCAGGCATTCGCTGAGAATGCGCAGGTTTTCCGGCGCATCGTCCACCAGCAGAATCTTGTTGCGCTTAAGTTCAAGCGCAGAATCGGCGGCATCTTCGGCCATCATGGCTTGCCCCGTGTAAGGGTGGGCAGGCGGCTTGCCAGATGCTCTGCCATGCGGCGCACCATGGTGCTTTCTGCCGCAGTAAGGGCATCATACGTTTTGCCGTTGACGGGTTCTGCGTCGGCATAAATGCCACGCGCTAGAACATCGTCGTGCCGGTTTTTGAGCGTCCAGCGGGCTTCAAGCACGGCATTGGCATCAAAGTTGCCGTCCAGCCGCTGCACGTCCACCAGCAGCACATAGTCTGCCCTTGTGTCGTCGCCCGACGCCAGCACGTTGAATCCCGCCGCCAGCATGGGTGCGGTAAGAACCTCTTGCACCACGCGCCTTACGCCGTGGCCCACAGGCTCTGCCCAGGCATGAAACTGCGAAACAATCAGTTCTGTCTGGCCGTTGACACGGCTCACAATACTGTTGCGGTCAAGATAATCAGGCACGGTCACCTGCGCCACACGCAGGGTTTTGCTGGGCAGGCTGTCGGCCTTGACGGGGCCAAGCGCGCTTTCAAGCAGGTAATAGCGCGTGGGCGTGCTGCGGCCGCAGCCGCACAAAAGCACCAGCAGTGCAAGCGAAAGCAAAAGAATTTTATGTGGCATCAGCGTGCTCCTTGCTTGCCTTTCAGCAGGGCTTCGGGATTGCGTTCAAGCGTTTCGGCCAGGGCACGCATGGCGCGCATGGCTTCGGTGCTTTCTTTCAGCAGACGGCGCAGATCGTTCATGGTGGGCGAATCGCGGCCCAATATGCCCTGAGCCGAGGCAGTGGCCACACGCAGCTGCTCTGCGGCAACGGCCATGCTTTGCATGCCCTCACGGAAGGCCGTCATGGTGGCTGGCAGCTCTTTTTCAACCGAGGCACTGGCAGAGCTCAGGTTTCTCATCACCTGCTCTGTATTGGTGCGTAAAGAGCCCTCGTGCAAAATGCCGTGGGCCTCCTGAAACGTTTCGGTAAAGGCCGTAAGCGCCTTGCCCAGTTTGTCGTCACCAAGGCCCAGCGCCAGATTTTGCAGCACGGCGCTCAGCGAGTTGACCATCTGCTCAATGGGCATCTTTGAGAGCGTGCTTTGCAGCGTGTCTATGGGCGAGGGGATGGTGGGAATTTCCATGTCTGGCGTAGCAGAGCGGAAGTTGGCGGGCGTTGCGGGATAAAAATCAAGCTCGATGCGGTACTGGCCCGTGATCAGGCTTTGCAGTTGCAGGCGTGCCCGCAGACCGCGCTGCACCATGCGGCGGACGATCTCCTGCTGCATGGATTCTGAAGGCGAGGCACTGCCGCTGGCGCGCACAAAGCTGCGCTCGTCAATGCGCACATAAACAGGAATGGTCACGTTTGAATCGCGTGCGTTGGCAACCAGATTGATGCGGGTAACACTGCCCATAGGCACGCCACGGAACACCACTGGTGCGCCGGTGGTGAGACCGCTCACCGAGCCGTCGAAAAAAAGCACGTATTCAAGGTCGTTGCTGAAAAGACGGCCACCGCCCAGCAAAATAATGCCCAGAACCAGCAGGGCCAGCCCCCCCAGCACAAAAGCGCCAACAGTTGTTTTGTAAGATTGCGAGTTCATCGGGCTTGTTCCTTGTGTGACGTTGCCGCCTGTGCGCCTTCGGTCACTTCTTCAGTGCTCTCGCGCTTGCCGCCTCTGGTCAGAAAGAGCATGGCGCTCTGGTCGGTAGCAGGGTCTTTGACCAGCTCGCTTGGGTTGCCGCAGGCGGTGACGGTTCTGCTTTGGGCGTCGAGAAAAATGCCGTTGCGGGCAATGGTAAAAATGCTCGGCAATTCGTGCGAAACAATGACAAAGGTTGTGCCAAGGCTGTCGCGCAGCTCAAGTATAAGGTCGTCCAGCAGGCGCGAGCTTACGGGGTCAAGCCCTGCCGAGGGTTCATCCAGAAAGAGTATCTGGGGGTCGAGGGCCAGCGCCCGTGCGAGCCCCGCGCGCTTGCGCATGCCGCCGCTGATTTCAGAGGGGTAGTAGTCTTCAAAACCAGCAAGGCCAGCAAGTGCCAGCTTGAGCGAAGCCTGCTCCCTGATTTCTTCATCGGTCAGATCGGTGTATTGTTGCAGGGGCAGGCCCACATTTTCTGCTAGCGTCATGGAGCTCCACAGCGCGCCGCCCTGAAACAGCACGCCGGTATTACGCATGATACGGCTGCGGCTTTCTTCCGTGCCTTGCCAAAAATTTTCGCCATTATAGCAAACCTGCCCCTGTTGCGGCTCTTTGAGGCCCATGAGCACGCGCAGCAGGGTGCTTTTGCCGCAGCCAGAACCGCCCATGACCATAAAAATATCGCCCACGCGCACGTCAAACGACACGTTGCGCATGAGTACAAACGAGCCAAAGGCCACCGTTAGGTCGCGCACGCTGATGCGCATATCGTCGCCAGCAGCGGCAGCGGTCGCGGCGCTTATATTGGGAAGCGCGATGGACGGTTGCACGGCGTTTGGCATGTCACACTTCCAGCACGTTGCAGATAACGGTGATGATGGCGGTCGCCACAATAATACCCACAATGGCCTGCACCACCGCCGTGGTGGTGGCCTGGCCTACAGCCTGTGCGCTGCGCCCGCAGCGAATGCCCTGATAGCACCCGGCCACAGCCACAATAGCCCCAAATACCGTGCCATACACAAGGCCAATGATCAGGTGCTTGAAAGGAACCATCTGGATGGTGGCGTTGATATATTCCATGGGGTTGAGGTGCAGCATGGCCGTGCCCACCAAAAAACCGCCAATAATGCCCATAAGGTCGGCATACAGGGTCAGCAGGGGAATCATGGCCATGAGCGCCAGCACCCTGGGCAGCACCAGAAAATCGTGGGGCGAAATGCCGAGGGTAGACAGGGCGTCTACCTCTTCATTGACCTGCATGGTGCCGATAAGGGCCGCGTAGGCAGCGCCCACCCGGCCAGACATGACAACCCCCACCATGATGGCGCCCATTACCCGCAGCATGCCTATGCCCACAAGGCCAGCAACATAAATCTGCGCGCCAAACTGGGTAAGCTGCACCGCACCCACAAAGGCGAGAATAAGGCCAAAAAGCAGGCTGGTGAGCGATATGATGGGCAGGGCGGCCACGCCGCATTCGTGCATGGCGGCAAACAGATCCATGGGGCGCATTTTGGCGCGGCCAAGAAACAGCCGCCAGATGGAAAGCACCACCTCGCCAAGAAAATTGAGAAAATCCTCAATCTTGGGCCGCAGGCCCAGCACGCTTTCACCCACGCGAGTGACAAAACCAAGGGTTTCCTTGCTGCGGGCAGAGCCCTCCTTGGCCGGAACGGCAAAGGCCAGCTTGATGAGGCGCTCAAGCCCCTCGGGCAGCTCTGTGCGCAGCGGCAGCTGCCGGGCGCGCGCCGCCTTGACCATCTGCACCAGAAAGACAAGCAGGGTGCTGTCCCACTGGCCCAGATCATCACTTTCAAGGCTCACTTCGCGGATACGCTGGTCGGCAACACTGGCCAGGGCGGTTGCCGCCTCGCTGGGCCAGGGTTCATCAAAATTCCAGCGCCCGCCAACGCTCACGCGCAGCAGCGGCCCCTGAACTGATACGGTCACTTGCGGACTTGTTTCCATCACTATACTATACGCGTAGCACTACATATTCGCAAGCATCCACGATTGCGAACCTTCCTTCACCTTTTCAAACCGAAAAACCACCGGGCAATCATGTCGCTGAAACAACGCCTCAATCTCTCTGTCGAACCGCTCTTTCTCATGGACGGCTCTGCCTTTATCTATCGCGGTTTTTTTGCCAACAAAAGCATGCAGCGTTCTGACGGCTTTCCCACCAGCGCGCTGGTGGTGGTAACGCGTGTGCTGCTGCGTATTTTGCGCGATGAACGGCCGGGGCATTTTTTATTTGTCAAAGACGGCAAGGGCAAGAATTTTCGGCATGATCTGTTTCCGTTGTACAAGGCCAACCGCGACGCCACGCCAGAAGACCTGGTGCGGCAGATGGAACCCATTGTGCGCATGGTGCAGGCCCTTGGCATACCAGTAGAAATTTCTGACGGCTGCGAGGCGGACGACTGCATTGCCTCGCTGGCGGCGCGTTTTTCTGCCGAGCGGCCCGTGATCATTGTGAGCGGCGATAAAGACCTTAAGCAGTGCCTTGGTCCCAACGTGTACATGTGGGACCCGGCCTCGAAGGAAGAAAAACTGCTCACCGCCGCAGATTTTACGGCAGAGAGCGGCCTGCGGCCCGACCAGTGGGCCGACGTGCAGGCTCTAGTGGGCGACACTAGCGATAATATCCCCGGCGTGCCGGGCATCGGCCCCAAGACCGCCCAAAAGATATTTGAAATCTGCCCCTCGCTCGAGGACATACGCGACCACTTTGCCCTGCTTGGGCCCAAAATTCAGGACAAACTGCGAGATCACCTCGACAACATGTTTTTGTGGCGGCAGCTCACCTCGCTTTCGCTGGATGTGTGCACCGGGTTGACCCTTGAGGACATGACCGTTGCCCCGCTGAACGAAGCCCAGTGCGCGGCCATGGCCGACGAATTTGAGCTGCACGCGTTGCGGCGCGACATGGCCACCCTGGCCCGTTTGCAGCACAGTGCGCCCAATGGTGTAACTGGCGGCGTATCTGGCAGCGTTTCTGGCAGTGGTTCGGGCCCTGCTCAGACCCGTGGTTCTGCCGCCAGCCCCTCCACTAAATCTGCGTCAGATGCTTCTGCCTCGCGGCCCGCCGCGCAGGCCTCGCTCATGGGGTCTGCCGATAAGCCCGCAGCAAAAGCCCGCCCCGCAGCAGGGGCTGGCCCGCAGATGAGCCTGCTGGATGTGGCCGATGAGCCGGAAGCCCCCCTTGTGAATGAAGTGGGGCAGTTGCCCCCCTGCGCAGGGCTTGAGGTGGCGGTGGTTTGGCCCGGTGGTATGGGCAAGGCCCCGCATGTGGGTGTGGAGGGGAGCGACGATTTTCGCTGGGGTGGCTCGCAGGAAGACCTGTGTGTCTGGCTTGCCAATGCGCGGCGGCTGGTAACCGCCGACCTCAAGGCTCTGCTTATTGCGGCTGCCTGCTGGCGCAAACTTCCCGTAGCGGCAACGCCGCCTTTTTTCTTTGATCTTGGTCTGGCCGCCTACCTTATTAATCCCGAAGAAAGCGACTACGGCTGGCCCCGGCTGGCGGTGCGCTGGGGCGCGCCCCTGCGCGATGAGCAGGGCAACAATGGCCCTGCAAACATGGCCCTGCGCATGGCTGCCCTTATGGAGCTGCGCCTTGAGGCCGACGGCCTGCTTGATCTTTACCGTTCGCTTGAGTTGCCGCTTACCCCTGTGCTGGCGCAGATGGAAGCGCGCGGTGTTGCCATCGACGCGGCTGCTTTTCAGGCCTTTCTGTCAGACGTGCAGGGCGAGATAGACCGCCTCACGCAAGAGGTTTTTGCCGCTGCGGGAACCACCTTCAACATTCGCTCGGCCCAACAGCTTGGCGACATGCTTTTCAACACGCTCAAGCTGCCCTCACCGCGCAAAACCCGTGGCGGGCAGGCATCCACCAATCAGGAAACGCTGGAAAAACTGGCGGGCCAGCACCCGGTGGTCGAGAGCATTCTTCAGTTCCGCAAGCTGGAAAAAATGCGCTCCACCTATCTTGATCCACTGCCGCGCCTGGTGGATTCGCGCGGGCGCATCCATACCACCTTCAACCAGAAAGCCACGGCCACGGGGCGGCTTTCGTCCAGCAATCCCAACCTTCAGAATATTCCCGTGCGCGGGCCTCTGGGCAAGCGCATGCGCTCGTGCTTTATCGCCGGGCCGGATAACCTGCTGGTTTCTGCCGACTACTCGCAGGTCGAGCTGCGTGTGCTGGCGCATATGTCGCAGGACGCCGCCCTGCTTGAGGCTTTTCGTAATGGCGAGGACATCCACGCCCGCACGGCGGCCCTGGTGTACGACCTGACACCCGACCAAGTGAGCCCCGACCAGCGGCGCAATGCCAAGACCATCAACTTTGGTCTGATCTACGGCATGGGCGCGCAAAAGCTGGCGCAGGAGCTCAAGATCAGCTCCAATGAGGCCAAGGAATTCATTGCCCGCTACTTTGAGCGTCTTACGGGCCTGAAAGAATTTTATGAAGAAGTTGAGGCTGTTGCCAAACGGCAGGGCTATGTGAGCACCCTTGGCGGACGGCGGCGCTTGCTGCCCGACATCCATTCCGCCAACGGGCAGAATTATGCGCTGGCGCGGCGGCAGGCCATTAATACCGTTATTCAGGGCTCGGCGGCGGATATCATCAAGCTTGCCATGCTAGCAGTGGCCCATGATGCGGAGTTGAAGAGCATGGAGGCGCGGCTGCTTTTGCAGGTGCACGACGAACTGCTGCTAGAAGTGCCCACCGAGGCTGCGGCTGCTGCGGGCGAGAGGGTGGCGGCGCTTATGAGCGGGGTTATGCCTGGGGGCGCGGCTTTGTCTGTACCTTTGGTTGTTGACTGGGGGCAAGGCCCTGACTGGGGCTCAGCCCACTAGGGGCGCAATCGTCTTTTGTCCTCATGCTGCGTCAGACTGCGGCGGCTTTTTCGGTCGAGTGCCACTGTGCACACTCCCTCAAAGCCGCCTTGTCTTCCTTGCTTGAGAACAAAATCCATCTTGCGCCGGGAATATATTTAAAAACTTGTTGACTGTAGGTGTAAAGCAATATATCTTCTTGACTGATGCTTGCGCCACTGTGGGCAATTGGTAGCCGCTCGCCTTTATTGTGTCTTTGGACACCCTTAAAAGTGAGAGATGCTTGTTCGAATCAAGTCGGTGGCATCATTAAAAGAGGTGGTATGAAGATACGCTATAGTCAGCCGTTAAAGCTATTTAAAAAAGAAGTTGGCAATGCTAATCATATGCTCATTACAATTCTTGTAGGATTAGATGCAATAGTTGACAATGAGATTACGCCTCGATCTGAATTTAAAGTTTCGTGGAATCCTCGAGATAAATCTAAATCCGCAGAGCGAAGCAAAGATTTTGCAAAAAAAGCCTCATTAGTCTGGATGGTTGATTGTCTTGATATGTATTTACGTTTGATAAATAGATCGCCGTCTATCATATTTGATAATAATCTGAAATTTCAGATGGATGGCGAAGCTAAGAGTGTTTATAATAAAGCAAATATTGTCGCTGAGTTCTGTGGTATTAATGGTTCAATAGAATATGCAATGGTGGATTTGATAATTTCGTGGAGGAATAATCTTACTCATTTCAATATTGATAATAAGATAAAGGATCGTTGCAGAAAGGTTTTGGTGGAAAACCAAAGCATAATTAGAGAAAGTTACTGCCATCTTGATGTCGTAAAAATGCTTGAGTCTTTTGAAGCCAAAAAAATACCCACATTTAAAGAAACGGCATCGCAATTTAAAGCTCTTATTGATTTTGTTTATAGCGTAGATAAATATTTGATTAGAAATTTGGACGAAATTTGTTACGCGGAGAGAATATTACTTCATTACATTGGAGAAGATCCGATAAAAAGGATGGATAATATTTTTTCAAAGGGCAAGGAAAAGAGAGAACGCTCGTTAAAGGAAATATTAAAGCAGCATGGGTTTACCCAAGAGGCTGACTTCCCATATTCTGACCAGATAGATGAATTTTGCAATAAAATTGCAGGGATGTCCGCAATAGAAGTGAAGGAGTGCGTTGAAAAAAAGAGCTTTGGTGCGAGGTATAGCAAGGCTTAGAACCATTTGTAAGAATAATTGAAGATGACTCATCAATAGTATGATAACAACCTGAATTGTTAAATTAATCTTAGAAAATATTGTAGTTGGTTTTACAATGTTATTCTGTTTATAAATTTTTTGAAATAGTTTCTATGCATCAATTGTGCTTTGCGACCTCTGAAAAACAACACTCCCACACTTCAAATACGCCTCCAGCCCACCGGGCAACTGAAACCGTGTATTCCCCCGCCCGCTGGCAAGCGCTTCATCCAGCGCCAGCAGGGTTCGGGCGCGGGCCTGACCGTGAAGTTGCCC
>SAAX01000204.1 GCA_009929215.1 Deltaproteobacteria bacterium
CGCCACCTCGAAATAACGCGATCAATCTCGCGCCCGCGGTAGTCGGTGCAAGTTTCAAAAATTTCACAATAACTCTCTTTGTCACCATAGGCCATGATATTTCTCCTTTAAATGCAATATGTTAAGCGGCTTCGCCATGCGCCCTTACAAGCGCGGCCAGCCGGGTTTGCTGTTCCCGCAGATACTTCTGAAGTAGACTATGGGTCAGGTATTCACCGCCCTCACGGCTCCCGCACCAGTGAACATGCAGGCCGTAGCGAACAGACCACGCGGCCAGAGTTTGCAGCAGGCTTTGCGGGGTCATTTGGCTGCGGTAATTATGGCGGCGCACATCGTCCATGCTGGCCTCAATCACCAGCCCGAAATACTCCAGCCCCCGGCCCCTCTCGCATTCGCGCTTAAACCGTTCCCGTCCTGCCGTGAGTGTTCCGCACAGGTCTGAAAGGCTCTTACGTTCAATGGCAATGCGATCAGTCAGGCTGTGCAAGGAATAGTCGCCCGTTGAAAGTGCCGCCACTTCAACAACTGTTCCCGCATATTGAGGGGCATTGAAGGCATAGGGTGCCTGTTCGCGTGAATCCTGAATAATCTTCATTATGCGGCCTCCTTCATGCCGGACGTGGCGCAGTGGTCGGGTTGCGGGTTTTCGTGGCTCATAGGGCCAGTGTGGGCCATTTTTGTGGGTATTGCAGATAGAACAGCCGTCAGCCATTCGCCTGTGGTGGGTATGCTGTAGTCGAGGGGCCACGCATGGGCGGCGGCGTGCTGTTCGCCAATGTCCTTGCCGTACAGGACTGGGGCAAAATGGGCATGAGGATAGGTGGCAGACCACCGCGCCCACGCCTTTTCACCCGCATCATCACGATCAGGCGCAGCCAGCAGCAAGGGTGCTTGTTTGATAAATTGGTCTGTGTCGGCATCTACGGGCTTGGTTGACCCCATAAATGCCACAGCGGCCAGTTTCCCGAATGATTCTTGCCAGACTAGAGCGGCATCAAGCGCAGACTCAACCAGAAGCAGCGGAAGTCCGGCACGTCCGGCAACAAATGGCACGTTGCTGCTGCCCTTC
>SAAX01000205.1 GCA_009929215.1 Deltaproteobacteria bacterium
GTATAGGCCGGTGTCGTCGCCACCGCCATTGGTATTGGCCGTGGCAACCAGACGGAACATGGGGTGTGGCACAATCAGTTCGCCGCCGTTTTCCGCCAGGCACAGGGGGGAGCCGTCAAGCACGCTGTTCAGGCCTGCTGCAATTTCAGGGGATGTCAGGTCGATCTCATTCAGCAGCAGAAGTGCCCCGTAACGCATGGCAAGCGCAAGCGGGCCGTATTCAAAGGTCATGTTGCTGTTTTTGACTGTCAGGTGACCAACCAGGTCGGCAAATTCCAGCCGCCCATGTCCGGTAACCTCAAAGACAGGATAGTTAAGCCTGGCTGCCAGCTGCTTGATGCATGTCGTCTTACCGCAGCCTGTGGGGCCGAAGACGTACAGCGGTTCCTGTGGGTTGAGAAACCAGACCACAACGTCACGGCTGGACTCATGGAAGATATATTCGTGGTCAATAGCCGGGGTGTAGGCCGAAGGGACGGCGAAGCCTCTGACAGTGGTGCCGGATGGTTTGCCGCTGAAGACCTGACCGGCATCAAGATCCGTGGGCTGCAGCTTACAAAGGTCGTTGATATTATTCATGCATGGCTCCTTAAAACGAAAACTGCCCCAGGGTGGGGCGGTTTTGGCGAACGGGGTAAAAGGGAGGGGATGGTCATGAGTGCCCCATTTTTCAGTTTATGGGCGAAATGCTCAATTTTTCGAAAGGTGAGCCGGTGCGCTCGCAACGGGCCAGCAAGGTATCCACGTCGATGCCGCCCATGTGCTCAGCGTTAAGAATCTCGGTCAACTCCTCCCGCAGAGCATCCTTGTCCAACGTGGTACGCCCTGCTGCCACTGACATACGGAAGCGGTAGTTTCCCGTGTCTACCCAATCCCGTGTGCCAGCCTGGCGGTGAACCAGCTTGAGTACCGTCTCCATTTCTTTGATTTCATTATCTAAGTCCGTGCGCTGCTCCTTGAGGGCAGCCAGCTTTTCAAGTGCCGGTTCCCATTGCGGCATATGCACGCCCTGTGGGAACTTGGGGCAGTCGCCATTGTATTCGCAGTAGGAACAGATTGGGTAA
>SAAX01000108.1 GCA_009929215.1 Deltaproteobacteria bacterium
GCCCTGTGCCACTTCTGGCTTGGGGCAACCCTTGGGCTGGCCCCGCTGGCGGGCTGGCTTTCGGTCAACCCCTCAAGCCTTGGGCTTCCGGCCATTCTGCTGTTTTGGGCTGTTACCTTTTGGGTGGCCGCCTTTGACATTTATTACGCGTTTCAGGACATGGATTTTGACGTGGCATTTGAGCTGCATTCCGTGCCTGCCAGCCTTGGGGCTGATACGGCCCTGACGATTGCGGCTTTTTCGCACGCCATGACGTCCATCTTTCTGCTGCTGGCGGGGTATGCCGCCAACCTTTCGTGGCCGTGGTACATTGTGTGGTTTGGCATCAGCGTCATGCTGCTGGTCGAACACAGGCTCATGAGGCCCCAGGATCTGCGCCACGTGAACACGGCTTTCTTTACACTCAACGGCATCATTTCGCCGGTCGTGCTGATCGGCGTGCTGCTGGGCATTTACATCTGACGGAGGCGGCATGCCGCGCAAAAAACAGTACCAATGGAAAATCAGCGACGAGGCCGAAGGGGTTGATTCCCTGCCGCCCAGCCGCTCTGAAAAAAAACGCCAGAGCCTTGCCCTGCAAAACATGGGTGAGGAACTGACGCGCCTTGGGCCGCAGGAGGTCAAAAACCTTGACCTGCCCGCTGACCTCAGGGAAGCCCTGCAACTCTACGCCCGCATAGGCGACCACGAGGGACGCCGCCGCCAGATGCAGTTTATTGGCCGCGTCATGCGCGAGATTGATCCCGCGCCTATCCGGGCCATGCTGGATGCACGGCGCGAGGTTTCTGCGGCGGCCACCGCCGCCCTGCACAAGGCCGAGCAGTGGCGCGACCGGCTGTTGACCGCCGACGAGGCCGAGCTTGCCGAGCTTGTAGATACCCTGCTGGCCGCACGGCCCAAGGCCACACAGCCCGCAGCAGAAGATGGGCCTAAGACTGGCATAGGGGCTGGCACAGGGGCTGGCGCAGAAGCTGATACAGACACCACGGCAGAAGCCGAGGCCAAGCCGGGCAAAAAGGCCCTTGGGGCCGCAGAGCTGCGCGCGCTGGCCGTTGCCGCCCGCAAGGAAGCTGTAGAAAACACCAGCCCCCAGGCTCGGCGGGCGCTTTTCCGCGCCATACACGGCATGCTGGCATAATGGGGCTGGCCTGACGGGGCGGCCCTCAAAACCGCGTAACCCGCGCAATTATAAAAAAAATAAAAAAAATTGCGCAGGAGTGCTTGACGGTCAGCGGGTGTTAGTATAGAAACTTTCTTCGTTGCTACGCCCTTGTAGCTCAGTCGGTAGAGTGCATCCTTGGTAAGGATGAGGTCAGCAGTTCAATCCTGCTCAAGGGCTCCACAAAGAATCAAAGGACTTACGGAGAAATCCGCAAGTCCTTTTTTTTGGTCTTTTTTTCAAAGGCCGCTATGCCCTGTCTTGGGGTAGAGCCCCAAATTGCGTGTAGATAAAAATCAAGGGAAGTACGTTACGGCTATTTAGGCAACTGCGGCTACTGGGCTACTTCGCCATCTGCGGCTGCTGGGGCATCAGCGCCCGGTAGGGGCCGCGCAGGCTGTACACAAAATTGGCCATACGCAGGTCGCCGCTGACCACGAGCATGAGCAAAAGCTTGGATTGCACATCCTCGCGCACCACGCCATAGCCCTTTACGCCCTTCTGTTCAAAGGTAAATTCCCACTGCCCGTTGCGCAACACGGGCGCTGTGCCGCCCAGTCGCTGCGAATTGCCCTTGGCGGCCGATTCTGCCTCGCCAGCCTCTGCTGGCCCAACAATGATCATGGCCGAGCTTTTGTGATCTTTTTGGCCCATCACCACCTGAATGGCTTCCTGCACCTTGACCGGGCCGCTCACCACCACCCAGTCGGCTGGCAGATCAAGGCTGTAATATTTTGTGGTAAGGGGTACGGCCTGGGCCTGCACGGCCATAAAAACAGCCAGCACAAGCAAGGGCAGCGCCCGCAACGCACCACGGCAAAAGCTTTTACGCATAATTTTCTCCGTCAGTTGTCATCTATGTGCGCACTGTACGGCGCAGCCGCTCTGCTGTCCACACGGCAGCCACCACGCAGCAGACTCCACGAGGCAGCAGGCCCGCCCCTTGCCGAGATACAGGCATGCCTGTATTATGGAAAGATGAGGGCCATATGCTGAAAATACACACACTGCGCGCGCATCTTTATGAAAACCGTTTTGAACTGCTCATGGTGTCGTTGTGGTGCATCTTCATTCTGAACATGCTGTTCCCCGACAACATCTACCGGGGCTACGCGCAGGCCATCTACCTGCCCATCCAACTGCTTGCGGCTCTGGTTCTGTTCGACAACAGGCCGCGCCTCCTGCGCTTCGCCCTCTTTGTGGGCGGGCTGCTCATTGCTGCCAGAGCGCTGGATCTTATTTTTGTCAAAAGCCTGAAAGTGGAAATGCTGCTGCTCTACCTGTTTTTCTTTGGCAGCATCATGTTTGAGGTGTTTCGCCAGATCGCGCACGCCAAGATGTTTACCACCAAGATGGTATATGCGGCGGTGTGCGGTCTGCTGCTTATTGGCTATTGCGGCTATTTTCTGTTTTTGACCATCGAATTCGTCCAGCCGGATTCCTTTCGCGGTCTTGGCCCAGGCGATCAAGCCATCAACGATTTATTCTATTTCAGCTATGTTACCATTCTTACCATCGGCTACGGCGACATCACGCCTAAAACATGGCTAGCCAAAAATGCCACGGTACTGGTGGGTTTCACGGGCTATCTCTATTCCATCGTAGTTATCGCGCTTATTGTGGGCAGGGCCCACCGCATACCCAGAGCTGGGGTTTCTGCAGTTAAAAAGCCGGGGCCGCTTTTGGGGCATCCACCACTGCCGGGCCAGACTTTACCACAACCTGCGCCGCAACCAGTGCAAACAGCGCTGCAAGCCGTGCAGCACATACAGGCCGTGCAAACAGTCCAGCCCCAGGCTGAATCCCCCAAACACGAAGACTAGCCTTCGCCCCCCTTTGTCTGCCGCCAGGGCTTACGCGCTGGTGCCAGCCCCGGCGCGGATCAGGCTGGTGCTGATCAGGCCGATGCAGTGGTCAGGCCGCACTAATCAGGCCTTGCGCTTGAACATCCACACGGCAACCCCCACGGCCACCATGCTGATGCAAGCTATCTTGCCAAGGTTCACGGCAGCCGCTGCAACGGTAATATCCTTGAGAAACACGCCCTGCACAATGGCAGTGAAATGCCGCATGGGGTTGAGCTGACTGGCGTACTGCAAAAAGGGCGGCATGTTGATGACCGGCGTAACCGCGCCGGAAATAAGAATGCACGGCACCCCCACGGTAAAGGCCCCCAAAAAGGCCTGCTGCTGCGTGGCAGAAAGCGAAGACACCATAAGCCCTATGCCGCCCGAAGCCATGGCAAATACCAGCATGGCCACATACAGCAGCACCAGCGAACCGGTAAAGGGCACGCCAAAGCCAAAAACAGAGATCAGCAAAAAGATGGTTCCGTGCACCAGCCCAACCAGACAGCCCGGTATGAGCTTGGCAAGGGCAATCTCTGTGGGCGTGGCTGGCGAAACCAGCAACTGGTCAAACGTGCCCACCTCGCGCTCGCGCGCTACAGAAAGCCCCGTTACCACCAGCCCAAGCATAAAGCTCAACATCCCTATAAGATTGGGCAAAAAGAACCACTGAAATTCCAGATTTGGGTTAAACCAGCAGCGCACACGCACGTCCAGCCGTGGCGCACTGCCGGCAGCCGCAAGGGCCGCCCGCCCCATCATTGTAGATTCCCCAATGCCGCGCACGATGGTTTCAAGATAGTACGAGGCAATCTGCGCCGCGTTTGAGCGCCTGCCGTCAAGAATCACCTGCATTTGCGAAGGGTTGCCCGCATCAATACGGCGCGAAAATTCTTCGTCAAAAACCACCACAAACAGGGCCTTTTGCCGCTCGATAACGGGGCGAATATCCGCCTCGCCGTTCAGAAATGTCACGCTGCGAAAGGTAGGCGAACCCTGCAACCTGCGCACCACCTCGCGGCTCCAGTTGCCGCTGTCGTGGTTGAGCACGGCCACATCCACATTGCGCACCTCCATGGTGGCCGCCCAGCCAAAAATAACAATCTGCATGAGCGGCGGCACAATAATGAGCATGCGCGAAACCTTGTTGCACAGCAAAACCAGCAGTTCCTTGCGCACAATAATGGCCATGCGCCGCAGATTGAGCCGGGGCAGGGTGAGCCTTGCCATCACGCATCCAGCCTTTTGACAAGGTTACGGTACACCAGACCCAGCAGCACAGAGGCCAGCAGCCCCATGAAGCCCAGGCTTGGGCCAAACACGGCCCACACGTCGCCGGTCAAAAATATGGTGCGCAAACAGGTGTTGAAATAACTGGCGGGCAAAAGCCGGGTAAGGGCCTGAAGCACTGGCGGCATGCTGTTGATGTCAAACACAAAGCCAGAGAGCAGCAAGGCAGGCAAAAAGCCGGAGAACAGGCCAGCCTCTGCCGCCACAAGCTGCCCGCGCAGGGTTACGGAAATCAGCAGCCCCTGCCCCAGCGCGCTCAGCATGAATACGGACGACAAAAGCACAAGCACCCACAGCGACCCGCGAAACGGCACGGCAAAAAGTGTTACCGCCGCCACGGCGCACAGGGCCATGCTGAACATGCCCATGCAGAAATACGGAATCAACTTGCCCAGCAGCAGCTGCATGCGGCTTACCGGCGTGGCAAACATGGCCTCCATTGTGCCGCGCTCCCATTCGCGGGCAAATACCAGCGAGGTGAGCAAGGTTCCGATAAGGGTCATGATGACCGTGATGGCCCCCGGCACTAGAAACTGCACACTCTTGGCAGCCGGGTTGTACCAGAAGCGCGGCTGAATATTGATGGGCAGGGCTGCGGCAGTGCCGCCGGGCAGGGCCGTGCGCTGCCACGCCATGATCAGCCCCTGGCTGTAGTTCTGGATATACTGGGCCGTGTTGGGTTCCGAGCCGTCCACCAGAACCTGCACAGATCCTGCGCTGCCGCGCGCCAGCTGCTCGTCAAAATCCTGCTGGATCACCAAGATGCCCTGCACCGCAGAATCGCGCATCATGCGCCCGGCTTCGGCCATTGTGCCCACGGGCCGCGTGGCAAACCAGGGGGAATGCGCAAAATCGGCGGCAAGGCTCAGCGCGTGCCGCCCGCCGCTCTGGTCAAGCACGGCCAGCCGCAGCACGCCCGCATCCAGCGTGATGCCGTAACCAAAGAGCAGCAGAAAGATAAAGGGCAAAACCCCGGCCACAAGATAGGACGAGGGATCGCGCACAATCTGCTGAAATTCTTTGCCTACCAGGGCAAATAGCTGTCGTACCCAGATACTGCGTTGCATAATGCTTGCCGCTTACGTGTTGTGAACAAAAAAAAATTGCCGCCCCGCACTACAGCGTCATCTGCTGTGCCGCATAGGGCCCTATTGCGCCCTATTGTGGATGTTCCCTGTCGTATTTTTCAATGCTGGCTATAAAGGCTTCTTCCAGCGTGGGGTCTTCCACCTCTGTGCACGAAGCCTTGAGTTCGTCGGGCGTGCCCATGCTGATCATGGCCCCGCGATAGATCAGGGCGATGCGGTCGCAGTATTCGGCCTCTTCCATAAAGTGGGTGGTCACCA
>SAAX01000206.1 GCA_009929215.1 Deltaproteobacteria bacterium
GTTGAGCGATAGGCGATAAGGGACAGCTTATGGACGGCAAAAATGTTGATGCCTGTGAAATCACGAAAAAACAGGATGTTGCGCGTGATGCTCAAGGCAAGTGGAAACGGGGTGTTAGCGGCAATCCTGCTGGCCGTACGCCGGGCCCCGCTACGAGCGTCCTGCGCACTCTACGGGCATGGTGTGAAAGTGTGGGGCTACCTAAATTGATGGAGCAGGCAGAGGCCGGGGACGGGGACGCACTGCGGGCTCTGATAGCACTGGGCATCCCAAAGCAAAAACCCGTAAGCCTTCCTGTTGCCCTGCCCGGTGGCCCTGATGGTGTGCTGGCCGCGCTTGAGGCTGGCGAAATTGCGCCAGATGAGGCCAAGGCCGTGATGGCGGTGCATCTTGATCGTGTGCGGATAAAAGAGATCGAAGAGCTAGAGCAACGGCTTGCAGCCCTAGAGCGGGCCGTGCAGGAAAAAGGGAGCGAAAGATGAGCAAGGCACTACTCACCCGACTGTTAGCCCTTGAGGCACTCCATAAATGGCAGGAACCGCCCCGGCCTGCGATTGTGGCAATTAAAGCCGTTAACGGCACAATAAGCGCGAGCGTACCGGGCCAGACAGAGCCGGAAACCTTTTCCGATGAGGCTGCGCTTGAGGCCCGCGCCGAGGCTTTGGGAATGCGGTGTATTCTTGTGCTGGTGGTCGATGGACGGCGGGGGGCAACCGTGCAGGAGAAAGCACCATGCGCAGCCTGACAAGGCGGCTAGAGGCATTGGAAGGGGTTCACGCTGAGAAGTCCCGGCCTGCTCCCATCGGCGTTGCGCTCATTCCCTTTTTGCCGGGTGAAAGCTACGCCGTTGACCTGCCAGAAGGCCGCAAAGAGTTTGGCACCCAAGAGGAGCTTTTCGCCTTTCTGGACGGGCGCGGGCCTTGGGAAGGCCTTTTGCTGACCCCCGGCTTGAGGTCTGAATCGGAGTGGCTTGCAGCCGTAGCGCAGGCATAGCCATAAGGCGCTGTGTATAGGCCGGGTGGTGGAAACTGCCCGGCTTTTTCTTTTTCTGCCCGGCAG
>SAAX01000207.1 GCA_009929215.1 Deltaproteobacteria bacterium
TTGTTCTGGCCGCCAACCACGCCGCGCGGGGCATGCTGGCAAAACTCTCCGATGATCCAAAGGTCAAGCAGCAATACTATAATGACGACCTCGGCAGACCGTATTCGCCCGTAGTCATGGAGACGGACAAGGAACAGTTGCTCAAGCTGCGAGAAATGTCCTTGCCGCCGCGCACCGTGCCGCATGGGGCTGTGGCCCTGACCTGCGGCATAGACGTGCAAAAGCGTGGCTTCTGGTATCTGGTCCGCGCATGGATGCCGTCACTTGCCAGTTATGTCGTTGACTACGGCTATGTCGAAACGTGGGAAGCCGTGGAGAATATTTGCTTTGATACGTATTACCCGGTGCTCGGCCAAAACGGCGAAGACGTGGGCGAGCGCATGGCCATCTGGCGCACGGCCATCGACTCCGGCGGTACGGAAACCGAGGGCATCTATACCCGCACCGAAGAAGTGTACATGTGGGTGCGGCAAAATGGCCGTGGCGTTGTCCATGCCTGCAAGGGCAGCAGCCGCGCGCAGTCGTCGCCGGTACGCTGGGTTTTGCGCGAGCGCATGCCGCACAATGGAAAGCCCATACCTGGGGGCTTGCGCCTGCATCTGATCGACACCAACGCCATAAAAAATACGGATATTGGCCGCCTGTTGAATGAGGACAGCACACAGCCCCTGCGCTTCCATACCGGTGCTGATGATATGCTGGTCAGTCACCTCACGGCGGAGCGTCAGGTGCGCAAGGGCTCTGCCTTGGTTTGGGAGTGCGTGAGCAAGCAAAACCACCTGCTCGACTGCCTCATGCTTTCAGCAGCGTGCGCCGATGCAAGCTGGACACCCAGTTTGCCGCTCTACGTGCTGCAGCTGCGCAGGCAGGAACGTGCAGACTATGCGCCGGTGCAGCAGCGTCAACGCCCGCAGGCCAAGCGCCACAAACAGGAAAAGGAAAGCAGGTGGTAAAATGTCAAAGCCTGACTACGAAGAAAAACGCAAAATTTGTGCTCAAATTTGTGTCAGATTTGACACGAAAAACACCCGCTGCGAATTGTCC
>SAAX01000208.1 GCA_009929215.1 Deltaproteobacteria bacterium
TCTAGCTCTCGGAGCATTTTCACCACTTGCCCGGCAAGAGGAACATTCCAAGCCCGGCGCATCTTCATGCGGCCCGCTGGCACCCTCCACACGTTTTCCACAAAGTCAAACTCGCACCAGCGAGCAAGCCGCAATTCACCGGGCCTAGTCGCAAGGTAGGGCAGTATCCGTAGATACCACTGTACGGAAGGATATCCTTCATAGGCCCAAATATCGCGTAGCAAGCGGCCAAGCTCGATCTTTTCAACAATGGCGGGCCTTGGCTTATGTTTGAGCGGGCGCAACGCTCCACGCAGTCCAGCGGCCACATTGATAGATACCAGACCGCGTAGAAACGCATGCCGCATCACCTGATTGCAGATGGTCATTAATTTGTGGGCAGTGTTTTCAGACCCTCGTCTTTCTGCCGGGGCTGCTACTGCTAGTATGTCGGCTGGCATAATGCTTGCCACGGGTTTATCACCCAAGGCGGGAAGTATGTCTTGATCTAAATAGCGTTGCGTGCGGTCGCGTGTGCGTTCGGCAAGTGTAGGGCCATAGCTTGCCCACCACTGCAGGGCCACAGCCTTAAAGGTCTGTGCTTCTGCCTTCTGTTGGCGCTTTACAGCCTCTTTTTCCGCTTGCCTCTGTGCGCTTGGGTCAAGGCCTTGGGCCAAAAGCTCCTTGGCTTCGTCACGGCGTTTGCGGGCCTCTCGTAAGCTAGTGCTAGGGTATGTGCCAAGACTGATTCTGCGCTCTCGACCTGCAAGGCGATATTTCAATCTCCACCATCGGCCACCAGCGGGGGAAATTTCAAGATACAATCCCAGAGAGTCAAAAAGTTTGATTGTCTTGTCGCCGGGCTTTGCGGCCCTTATGGCTGCGTCTGTTAGGCTCATTAGGGGGCAACTCCTGATACTGTTTGGGGGCAGGTAAAAATATGCCCCCATAGTTGCCCCCATTTTTGCGATACGTCAACGGTCTTGCTGATACTACCTGAAACATCAAACAGGCAAAAAAGTGAAGCCCCACAAGGCTTTTTAGGCTTTATGGGGCTTCG